>NZ_JADIKJ010000005.1:0-207283 GCF_044904675.1 Dyella jejuensis
TTTCTGAAGCGTTTACCCTAACCGTAAAACGTCAAGCTTTTGAATTGACTCTTAGGTTAGACGCTTGCATTGCTTGGACAGTTTTCCGCCCAACGCAAGACGCCCACACAAGTCACCTGCGCATACTGTCAAAGATCAACTACTTGCGATCCTTTCTTCGAATCGCCCCGAAACCTTTCGTCCCGGGTGAGCCGCCCATTCTACATCCCTTTCTACTTCCGTCAACACTCAAAATACAAAAAGTTAGTTGAGCTGGAAGGGGAACCTTCGTCGACGGGCTACTCGTCGAAGGGGGTGAAATCATAGCGCCGCCTGACGAATCTGTGAAGAGGCAAATTCGGCCCGAGCGAAAAAAAATATGCCCGCTGCTAACAGCAACGATTGGACTGCCACGGCATTCGACAACAGTCGGGCAAGAACTCTACCTGTCGGCGCCATCAACTGGCTGAACGCGCCGCCAAGCGGCCACACCATCGCCTTGAAACCACCGCTCGGGCTCGCGCGCCGGAATAAACCCCACCCGATAAGGGACCAGCATCCCTGGTCGCAACTGTTCCAGTGCGTCCCAGTCATCTTCGAAAGGGATAAATTGCTGCATGGCTGTTCCTTGATGGCTATCGCAGGATCATTCCAGCAGAGGGAACGGCCCGTGCACCGGCGAAATCGGGCGATTTACAGGCAGGGTGCGGCGGATCAGTCGATTTCGATCATCTCGAAGTCATCCTTGGTCGCCCCGCAATCCGGGCATGTCCAGGTGTCGGGCACGTCCGCCCAGCGCGTGCCGGGCTCGATACCTTCTTCCGGCAGCCCCACGGCCTCGTCGTAGATGAAGCCGCAGACCACGCACATCCATTTGCGCAGGGTGGTGTCGGTGGAGGCTTGATTCATAGGTACAGTGCCGGATTAGGGAAAAGAGCATTCTCGCAACTCCTCCGTCGATGCGAAAGCCAGCCGCCTCCGCTGCACAGGGCGTACTGCGACTGGCGATCGGCGATAGCACGCCGGACAATGGCGCCTTCTCAGATCGAGCCGCCTGATGACGAACCATGCCCTTTTCCAACGCGCCCTGCCCTTGATCCCGGGCGGAGTCAACTCCCCAGTCCGCGCCTTCAAATCCGTAGGCGGCGAACCTTTTTTTACTGCGCGCGCCGACCGAGCTTATCTGTGGGACGTAGAGGGCAAGCGCTACATCGATTATGTCGGCTCGTGGGGACCGATGGTGGTGGGGCACAACCACCCGCATGTGCGCGCGGCGGTCGAGCGCGCGATCCAGAACGGCCTGTCATTCGGCACTCCCTGCCCGGCCGAAGTCGCCATGGCAGAAACCATCGTGCGACTCGTGCCCTCCATAGATATGGTGCGCATGGTGAACTCCGGTACGGAGGCAACCATGTCGGCGATCCGCCTTGCGCGCGGCGCCACCGGTCGCACCAAGATCGTGAAATTCGAAGGCTGCTATCACGGCCATGGGGATAGCTTCCTGGTCAAAGCCGGCTCTGGTGCGCTCACTTTTGGCGTCCCTACGTCGCCAGGCGTGCCGAAGGCCAACGCCGATCTCACACTGACACTGCCCTACAACGATTTCCAGGCGGCGCAGGCGCTGTTCGCCGAGCACGGCAGCGACATTGCCGGGCTGATCATCGAGCCAGTCGCCGGCAACATGAATTGCATTGCGCCCAAGGAAGGCTATCTGCAGGGCCTGCGCGAGCTCTGCACGCGCCACGGCACCCTGCTGATCTTCGATGAAGTCATGACTGGCTTTCGCGTCGCGCTTGGCGGCGCGCAAGCGCATTACGGCGTAACGCCCGATCTCACCACGTTCGGCAAGATCATCGGCGGCGGCATGCCGGTAGGCGCCTACGGCGGTCGGCGCGATTTGATGGAGCAGATCGCACCGGCCGGCCCGATCTATCAGGCTGGCACCCTGAGCGGGAATCCCGTGGCGATGGCCGCCGGCCTGGCGATGCTCGAACTGGTACAAGAACCTGGTTTCTACGACACGCTATCCGCACGCACGCGCCTGCTTACCGACGGCCTGCAAGCGGTTGCCGACGGCGAAGGCATTCCCTTCAGCACCAACCGGGTGGGTGGCATGTTCGGTCTGTTCTTCACACGCGAGAAAGTAGGCAGCTACGCGCAGGCGTTAGCCGCCGATACGAACATGTTCAACCGGTTTTTCCATGGCATGCTCGAGCGCGGCGTTTATCTTGCACCTAGCGCATTCGAAGCAGGTTTCCTTTCCTCCGCGCACAGCGACGAGGACATCGCCGCCACACTGGATGCCGCCCGCGGCGCCATGCGCCTGGCGCGCGAGGGCTGATCGCGTGTCCGGCGCCCAACCTTCTACCGAACCACCGGGACCCGCAATGGGAGCCAGGTGGCGGGCGCACTGGTTCCACATCATTTTCGGCCATGAGGACATGGCGGGGCGCCGCTTCGATCTGCTATTGATCATGGCGATCCTCGCCAGCATCGCGGTGGCGGTCATGGATACCGTGGCACAAGCGCACGCGCGCTACGGCAAGACCTTCTATGTGCTGGAGTGGATCTTCACCCTGGCCTTCACGCTTGAATACCTGATGCGCATCGTGGTGGTCGATCGCCCTTGGCGGTACATGCGCAGCTTCTTCGGCATCGTCGATGTGCTGGCCGTGCTGCCTACCTGGATCAGCCTGGTGGCAGCCGGAAGCCAATACTTGCTGGTGGTGCGCGCGCTACGCATCTTGCGCATCTTCCGGATCCTGAAGCTCACCCGTTATGTCGGCGAGGCCGACCTGCTGTGGCTCACGCTGGTCCGGGCGCGCCGGAAAATACTGATCTTCTTCAGCACCATCCTTACACTAGTGCTGATCTTCGGAGCATTGATGTATCTCATCGAGGGTCCGGAGGATGGTTTCACCTCGATTCCGACCTCGATGTATTGGGCCATCGTTACCATGACCACGGTGGGTTTCGGCGACATTACGCCAAAAACCATCCTGGGCAAGATGCTGACATCACTGATCATCCTGATCGGCTACAGCATCATCGCCGTGCCCACCGGCATCTTCACCGCGGAACTTGCCGCAGGCATGCGCACAAAAAAGCGGAAACTGATGTCTTGCGCGCGTTGCGGCCGCACCGATCACGAAGACGATGCGCGCCATTGCAGGATGTGCGGCGCCAAGCTACCGCTCGAAAGTGGTTGAATCTGCGCGAGATCACCAACTGCCGGTGTTGGGCATCGAAACCCAGGGCTCACGCGGTGGCAGACGGCCATTTTGCAGCAGCTCGATCGAAATAAGGTCTGGCGAGCGTACGAACGCCATATGACCGTCGCGCGGCGGACGATGAATGGTGTAACCCATCGACTGCAGGTGCTCGCACGTCGCATAGATATCTTCGACCTGGAAAGCCAGATGGCCGAAATTGCGTGCCGAACCGTAATCCTCTTCCGAGCCCCAGTTATGGGTCAGCTCGACTTCTGAGCCGGGGCTATCCGGCGCAGCCAGATAAACCAACGTATAGTTGCCTTCGGGCACGTCCATGCGGCGTACCTGCTTGAGGCCAAGTCCCTCGCAGTAGAAACGAAGAGAAGCTTCCAGGTCACGCACGCGGACCATGCTGTGTAGATATTTCATTGCGACGCTTCCCGATCGTTACACCCGGCAGGCATTATCGCGCGATGAATGCACGCAGTGCGATACGCAGGCGCGCCAGGCCTTCGTCCAGTTCTTCATCCGTGATGTTCAAGGGTGGCACGAAGCGCAGCACGTCCGGGCCGGCCTGTAGCAGGAGCAAACCGTGCGTCGCGGCCATATCGAGTATCTCGCTGGCCTTGCCTTTATGGGATTCGGTCAGTACCGCGCCCAGCATCAATCCACGGCCGCGGACTTCAGCGAAAAGCGCCGACTCCGTAGCGATCGATTGCAACGCTTCGCGCAGCCTCGTCGATTGGCGCCACACGTTAGCCAGAATTTCCGTCGAGCCCAGCTTTCGCAAGGCGACTCGCGCGACTGCCGCGGCCAGCGGGTTACCACCGAACGTCGTGCCGTGCGCGCCGAACTGCATGACCTGCGCCACCTTCGGGCCAGCCAGCATCGCCCCTACGGGAAAGCCGCATCCCAGTGCCTTGGCCAGCGTCACGATGTCCGGCACCACGCCATCTTGCACATGTGCGAACAGGGTACCCGTGCGCCCCATTCCGCACTGGATTTCATCCAGTACCAAGAGCGCATCGTGGGCGTCGCACAGCTCCCGCACGCGCCGCAGGAATGCCGGAGCGACAGGCACCACTCCACCCTCGCCTTGTACGGGTTCGAGCAATACTGCCGCCACGTCGCCCGCACTGAATGCATTCTCGAGCGCGGACGCATCATTGAAATCCAGATAGCGGAAGCCGCCGGGCAGCGGTTCGTAACCTTCTTGATATTTCGGTTGCGCTGTGGCGGTCACGGTCGCCAGCGTGCGCCCATGGAACGAACCACGGAACGTAATGACCACCCGCCGCTCCGGCGGCCTGCCTTGCGTAGCCGCCCACTTGCGCACCAGCTTGATGGCAGCTTCGTTGGCTTCCGCACCGGAGTTGCACAAGAAGACACGCTCGGCAAACCCCGATGCATCGACGAGCTCCTGCGCCAATCGCAATGGCGGCTCGGTGTAGAACACATTGCTGCTGTGCCAGAGCTTGCTCGCTTGCGCCGTCAATGCGGCAAGCAGATCAGGATCCTGGTGCCCCAGCGCATTGACGGCGATGCCCGCGCCGAAATCGATGTATTCACGCTCATGTGTGTCCCACACCCGGGCGCCCTTGCCGCGATCGAGCACCAGTTCGCGCGGTTTATAGACCGGCAGCCAATATTGTTTGCCGAGATCGATGAGAGATGGAACCGATTCCTGCGCAGGCTGCATGCGTGACTCCTGGTACGGCCGCGGCGGCCGCACCATTGGGCGAGAGGGGGAAGCATCGCATCCTAGCCAGCACGCCTTGCCGGCGCCAGCCCGGCACCATACGCGCGCGTTGTTCCCTGGCGAACAGCCTGTAACAGCCTTGTTACATCGCCGAAAGTGGCGCTACGGCGCCACTCGCAAGCGCCCAGGCAGCCTGCTGCCTGTATCAAGGTGTCACAGGCGCCGCTTACGCCAACTTCCTGGTTCCTTGCTACACCGCCATTTTCCTGGTGTTTCCCCCGCTGGCACGCTGTTTGCCATCTGTTCCTCAGGAAACATTAGGACGTAGCCCATGGACAACCTGCTCGCGCGCTCGCATCGCCTTATCCGTAGCCAGACCCTGGCTGCCGGCGTGCTGTGTTCGCGCTAGTGCCGGCATTGTCTTTGGCCGATGGTACAGGTACTGGCGCAACTGGCCCGTAAGGCAGCTGCTTCACGCAAATGGAATTCGCCGTCGCAAGACGGCAATGAGGGCGGTAACCCGGCGACATGCCGCCGGGCACCATGTGGAAGCCCCCGGCCCGTCCCCTGCGGGTCGGGGGTCTTCCCTTTCGCTAGGATTGGCGGCCAATGGACGTGCGATGCGTCTTCTCGATTATTCTTGGCTTGTTTGCGCTCGCCACGGCTCGCGCGAACCTGCCCGTGCGCGGGCGAGGCAGGCTTCCTGATGGCGCGCCATAAGCATGCCCGTGGACAACCTGCAGCAACTGCATTTCGCCCATATCCGTGCGCCGCATACCGACTAAAGCTGCGAGGCCGCCGCGCTCGCGACCGCCCTGACTATGGCTATCACCCTGATGTGGACGAAAACTCAGTCATCGCGCAGCGGAAAATATCCAGGCCGCGTCGACGACGCAAACAGCGCAGTCGAGCAAATCCTCGCAAACTCGAAGTGTGCAAGATGCCCTGAAGCAGCAACAGAACACGGTCTCGATCGCAAGATAACGCTCGAAAACGATCTTATCCAAAACCACACGATCGCAACCACACGATCGCGCCGAGCTGACGCTCAACGGCTTTTAGCACGGAACGCGATCTTCCTCGGCATATCGCGATCGACCGCGTTATGAGCAAGGCGGTGCAGGAGGCTCGATGAAACCAACCCCGAATGCGCCAGACTTCACGCTGACGTTCAAGCTTTCTATATGTCCTTAGCGGCGTCGCATGTATGTCAGTGCATGTCTTCGAGCACCAACTGGTGCTTTTTGCATAGTCGATAGATAGTGACACGCGATACTTTCAGACGTCGCGCGCACTCGCTGATGTTGAAGCGGGTTTCGCGCAGGCACGCCACCACCGCGTCGCGCTCGGCTGAGGTACGGGTCAGGCCGAGGCTGGAATGTCCACTCCTGGTAGCGATTGCCTCCTGCAAGTCTAGGTCCGCTACGCTGATTTGCGCACCCTCTGCCACGACTGCGGCACGTTGCACCCGATTGAGCAATTCACGCACGTTGCCCGGCCATGCGAAGTCGCGCAGCGCTTTGCGTGCGAGCGGACTGAAGGTGCGTGCATGGCAGTCGTGCTGCTTACGGAAAGCGTCCAGAAAAATCTGCGCCAGCTGCAATACGTCGTCGGCACGTTCGCGCAATGCGGGCATGCGCAGCCGCAGCACGTTGAGCCGGTAATACAAGTCCTCGCGGAAGCGGCCTTGCGCTACCGCTTTTTCCAGGTCCACGTGCGTGGCGGCCAGCACGCGCACGTCCAGCTTGATCGATTGCGTGGACCCGACGCGCTCCAGCGTGCCTTCCTGCAGCAGCCGCAACAGGCTGATCTGCGCATCGGGCGGAAGGTCGCCGACTTCATCCAGGAATACGGTTCCACCGGCTGCCGCTTCGAAATGGCCGACACGTCGCGCGTTGGCGCCCGTGAATGCGCCACGTTCATGACCGAACAATTCCGACTGCACCAGGTTCGCCGGCAAGGCGCCGCAATTGATCGCTGCGAACGGGCGGTCGCTGCGCGGCGAAAGCTTGTGCAACGCACGCGCCGCAACTTCCTTGCCGGTACCGGTCTCGCCAGTGATCAACACCGGCAAATCCACCGGTGCGTATTTGCGCAAGCTGGCCACCACCGCCATCATCGCCGCGCTGCTGCCGGTTATGCCCGGCACATCGCTGTGCGAAACGGGCATGGCGATATCGCCTGCAAGCGTGCCGAGCGTGTCGACCAATCGCTGCAGATCGATCGGCGCGGTAAAGAAATCGAGGCTCGCGCGCACGATGCGCTCCACTTCTGGCGCCTGCACCACCGTATCGGCGGACAGCAAAGCCAGCCAGGCCAGGCGCGGATGATCCGCCATCAACCTGGCCATTCCGCGCAACGTCTCGGCATTAGCCTGGCGCAAGTCCGCCATCGCTACCACCGTGTCGCCGCGCCGGATACCCACACCCCCTCTTTGCGCACTGGCATCCGCTACGCGCGTATGCCAACCGGCCTGTGCCAAGCGTGTAATTTCGCTGTTCGTTGGCTCACCGAACCAAACGATGCAGCGGACCGACGTGTCGCCCATCATCGCAACGCCTCCTTCCAGGAATGCTGACCTACACCCCCGCCACATCCCAGTCGCAGGTTTCCACCATCCCCAAAGCCAGCGAGCACCCTATAAAATGGGATGCATTTCACAAAATATACACCCAATCCGGTCGGGTGATCATTTTTTGATCAAGCTCTCTCCGTTCGCCATCCCCTCATCAGGCGTGCGATCGGATAGTACGCGCCAATGACGGCGACCCGATGACACCCGGCAGCTATCTTGAACGAGCTAGTTCAGGAACAGATCGGGCAACAAGGGCGTGCCGAGCTTATAGGCATATTTGTCGAAATCTTGTGTCCCCGTTTCGCGCAGGACGTCCTCATCGATCGCGAAGCGCCCGGTGCATGACTTGGCCGGCTGAACCAGCAAGGCATATGCGGCATCGGCAACGATCTCTGGCCGGCGGCACTGTTCCGGCCTTACGCCCTCGATCATCCCGATCGCCGCGGTGGCTATGACCGTGCGCGGCCATAGCGCGTTGACCGCAATACCCAGCGGCGCGAATTCCGCGCTCATGCCCAACACGCACAGGCTCATGCCGTACTTGGCAATGGTGTACGCGGTGTGCGGCGCGAACCATTTCGGATCGAGATTTGGCGGGGGCGCGAGCATCAGTACATGCGGATTGTCCGCCTGCTTCAGATACGGCAGGCACGCCTGCGTGACCATGAAGGTACCGCGCGTATTGACCTGATGCATCAGGTCATAGCGCTTCATCGGGGTACCTTCAGTGCCTGCCAGCCAGATGGCGCTGGCATTGTTCACCACGATATCGATACCGCCAAAGCGCTCCGCCGCCTGTGCGACGGCCGCGTGGACGCTGGCTTCGTCGCGGATGTCGACTTTCAAGGCGAGCGCCTTGCCGCCCACCGCTTCCACTTCGGCCGCCGCCGTGTGAATCGTGCCGGGCAGCCTGGGATTGGGCACCGCGCTTTTGGCGGCGATGACGAGATTGGCGCCATCGCGTGCGGCACGCAGCGCAATCGCCAGCCCGATACCGCGCGAGGCGCCGGTAATGAACAACGTTTTGCCGGCGAGATGGCTCATCATGGTGTCCTCACGCTTTCTGGAAGCGCGGCAAGATATCGCGCAAGGCGGCCAGCCGCCGTAGCGGATCGGTCATTTCCAGCAGTTGCTGTTGTTCCTCGGTGGCCAATGGCAACAGCTCGGCCAGCCGGAAGCCGAGCCAGCCGGCATCGTCGTAAGCATCGCGCGGCGCGTGTCGCCAGTGCGGCCCCATGGTGTCGATCAGGCGCTCCAGGATGGTCTGCAGCAGCGCGAATTCCACCGGCACTTGATGAGGCGTCTCATCCGGCCACAGCTCGATCGCACCGCGCAGCAAACCGTCCGAGCGCACGCGCGTGCGCAGCACCCGGAAACGACTGTCGCCTTCGGCAACGATTCCGAGCAAACCGTCCTGTCGATGGCTAAAATCAGTCAGGCGCGCCAGCGTGCCCACGGCAGCCGGTTGCGCCGGCATCCCGACTTCGCCGCCCTCCAAGATCAGGCAAACGCCAAAGGGCGCGCCCGTGCCGGCACATTCACGCACCATATCCAGATAACGCGGCTCGAAGATGCGCAAATGCAACTGGCCGCCCGGATAAAGCACGGTATTGAGCGGAAACAACGGCAAGTCGGCGAGTGGGAGCTGGGCGGCCATGCCATCATTTTAAGCGCAAGTGCCAGCGCAGCTGGCGCAGGCTTGGTCAGCCGGAAGTGGCAACGCCTTCCAGCATCTCGACCAAGCGGCGTGGTGCATTGTCGAAGCCGCCGTTGGACATGAATACCACGTGGTCCCCATGTCGCGCCTGCGCCTTGAGCGAAGCGAGCAAATCGTCGACGGTGGCGGCGGTATGGGCGCGGCCATGCAGGGCATCGGTCACGCGCCTGGCATCCCAAGGCCATTCCGGACGATGCAGGAACACCACCGCATCGGCATTGGCCAGCGATGGCGCCAGCCCTTCGGCATGCGCGCCCAGGCGCATGGAATTGGAGCGCGGCTCCAGCGCGACAAGGATGCGCGCCTTGCCTACTTTCGCGCGCAGGCCCGCGAGGGTGGTGGCGATCGCCGTGGGATGGTGCGCGAAATCGTCGTAGACATGAATGCCATCGACGTTGCCTACGACTTCCATGCGGCGTTTGACGCTCTCGAAATGACTGAATGCCGATAGCAACGCCCGTGGATCGGCACCTGCGGCCGTCGCCGCAGCCAAGGCTGCCAAGGCGTTCATGACGTTATGTTCACCCAGCAGTGGCCAGTGCACGTCGCCAATCCGCTCGCCTCGGTACTGCACCGAGAATGCCGAACCATCCGCGGCGGCCAGCGTGGCCTGCCAATCCCCCCGGCCGATGCCGAAGGTTTCCACCGGCGTCCAGCACCCCATGGCCACTACCTCGGCGAGCCGTGCATCGTGCGCATTGACGATCAACCGGCCATTGCCCGGCACAGTGCGCACCAGATGGTGAAACTGGCGCTGGATGGCGGCAACGTCGGGAAAGATATCGGCGTGGTCGTATTCGAGGTTGTTGAGGATGGCGATGCGCGGCCGGTAGTGCACGAATTTCGAACGCTTGTCGAAAAACGCGCTGTCGTACTCATCGGCTTCGATCACGAAATGCCGGCCCTGTCCCAGCCGTGCCGAAATGCCGAAGTTGCCGGGCACCCCGCCGACCAGGAAACCGGGCGCGAGCCCCGCGCTTTCCAGCAGGTGCGCCAGCAAGCTGGTGGTCGTGGTCTTGCCATGCGTGCCGGCCACCGCCAGCACTTCGCGCTCGGCCAGCAGACGCTCTCCGAGCCACTGCGGACCGGAGATATAGCGCAAGCGTTGATCGAGCATGTACTCGACCGCCGCATTGCCACGCACCATCGCGTTGCCGACCACCACCAGGTCCGGCGCCGGCTGCAAATGGGCGGCCTGGTAATCCTGCATCAGCTCAATGCCCAGCGCCTGCAACTGGGTACTCATCGGCGGGTAGACATTGGCATCGGAGCCTTCCACCGTTTCGCCGAGCTCGCGCGCCAGGGCCGCGACGCCGCCCATGAAAGTGCCGCAGATGCCAAGGATATGCAGACGCATGAAAGACCTGTTTACGTACCGGGAGCCTCTCCCCCGCGTCCGAGGGAGAGAGGAAAGCAGATTCAGCCGTTGGCCGCTGCCGTTTCGTTGGCGAGGGCGCGCTTGACGCGGGCGGTGACTTCATCGAGCTCACCCACGCCATCCACGATCTGCAGCTTGCCGCGGCGGGAATAGAAATCGGCAACCGGCGCCGTTTGCTCCGCGTATACCTTCAGGCGGCCGCGCACCACGTCCGGGTTGTCATCCGGGCGATGCTCGGCGGCGAAGCGGATTTCGCAGCGCTTGACGATCACTTCGTTCGGCACCTCAAGCTTCACCACCCCGTCCAGCGGCTGGCCGATCTTGGTCAGCAGATGGTCCAGCGCGTCGGCCTGCGCGAGATTGCGCGGATAACCGTCAAGGATGAAGCCGGATTTGGCGTCCGGATGGGCGAGGCGCTCTTCCAGCATGCCAAGCAGGATGTCATCGGAGACCAATTGGCCGGCGTCCATGACCGCCTTGGCTTTCACGCCAAGAGGAGTACCGGCTTTCACGGCCGCGCGCAGCATGTCGCCGGTCGAGATGTGCGGCACGCCCAGTTCGGCCTTAAGCCGGGCGGCCTGGGTACCCTTGCCCGAACCGGGCGCACCAAGGAGGACAAGTCGCATAAAGCTCCACAAGATCCATGTTCTGCCGCACACTGCGACGGGTCCATGGATTCCTAGACGAATAGCGGCCAAGGTAGCGTCTGCAGGGGGTGCCGTCAAACCGCGTATCGGCCGAATGGCAGCCAAGTCGCTGATGTATATGCGGTCCGCGTTTGACACCGGATCGTCACGCACCTTTCCTTCATATTGCATAGGTTCTGGAGCACACCATGAAGTCCAAAGCCCGTCCTGCCACCGGCCGTCTTCTGTACGCTCAGTCCGGCGGGGTCACTGCCGCGATCAATGCCACTGCCGCGGGCGTCATCCAGAACGCGCGCGCGCATCGCATTCCGGTATATGCCGCGCACAACGGCATCCTGGGCGTCCTTCGCGAGGCGTTGATCGATACCAGCAAGGAATCGGCCTCGGCCATCGCGGCGCTGCGCCACACTCCGGGCGGCGCATTCGGCTCCTGTCGCTACAAGCTGAAGTCCCTGGATGCCAACCGCGTCGAGTACGAGCGCCTGATCGATGTGCTGCGGGCGCATGACATCCGCTGGTTCCTCTATAACGGCGGCAACGATTCAGCCGACACGGCGCTTAAGATTTCCCAGCTCGGCAAGGCAATGGACTACGACATTCGCTGTATCGGCGTACCCAAGACCGTGGATAACGACCTGGCCGTCACCGATTGCTGCCCAGGCTTCGGCTCGGTGGCGAAGTACACGGCGGTTTCCACGCTGGAGGCCAGCCTGGACGTCGCCTCCATGGCCGATACGTCGACCAAGGTGTTCATTCTGGAAGTGATGGGGCGGCATGCCGGCTGGATCGCCGCAGCGGCCGGCCTGGCCGGGGAAGGGGCTGACGCGCCGCCACATGTGATCTTGTTTCCCGAGCGCGTGTTTGACGAGGCCGCGTTCCTGGCCAAGGTGAAGGCCACGGTGGAACGTGTGGGCTGGTGCACGGTGGTGGCTTCCGAAGGCATTCGCAACGCCGAGGGTCAGTTCCTCGCCGAGGCGGGCACACGCGATTCGTTCGGTCACGCGCAATTGGGCGGTGTGGCTCCGGTACTCGCCGCGCTGGTCAAGGAACAACTCGGCTACAAGTATCACTGGGCGCTGCCTGACTATCTGCAGCGCTCGGCACGCCATATGGCATCGAAAACCGATGTGGACCAAGCCTACGCGGTGGGCAAGGCCGCCGTGGACTACGCGCTGGCCGGCATGAATGCAGTCATGCCGGTGATCGTGCGCACGTCGGATATGCCCTACCGCTGGAAGATCGAGCCGGCGGCATTGGAGAAGATCGCCAATCGCGAGAAAAAAATGCCGTCCGGCTTCCTTACCCGCGATGGCTTCGGCATTACGGCGGCCGCTCGTCGCTATCTGTCGCCCTTGATCCAGGGCGAAGCACCGCCCCCTTATGGCCGCGACGGCCTTCCGAAATATGCGCAGCTTAAAAATGTTGCAGTGGCGCGCAAGCTTCCCGTGTTCAATACGTAAGCCTCTGCCCCACCGCGCGTAAGGGATGCTCTGATCAATGCTACGCAGGCGGCATGATGACCAGAAGGCTCGCAGAGTGTGTTGTGCGGCGCCGGGAAGACTGGCCGTCTTGCCAAGCCGCGCGGCGCGCTCTGCGAGCCTTCTGGACATCACCCCATCGCTTTAAATTCAACGTGTTGGGGCCAGCTCTGTCTGTCCGCATCCCTTCGGCCCGTCGTCTCGACAGACGGCCAGTCTGCCATCGCCGACGGACCTATGGTCTGCGAACAGACAGAGCCGGTGACGCCTACGTAGCATGGATCAGAGCATCCCTAGCCGAGCCGGCGCTACCGTCAGCGCCGGTTGTCGGCCTGGCGCAGGTGACGCAGGTTACGTTCGCGCGCCTGGATGTCGCCATCCTGCGCGGACCAATGCCCATGAGCCACCTGCCAGATATCGAGCAGGTCCGCTGGCAGCCCCTTCTCGCGCTTCAACCAGGCCAGCTCCAGATAACGGCAAGCTTCGCTGAACCTGCCATCACGATAGGCGCATTTCGCCAGCAGCTCGAGCGACTCGGCGTCCTCGGGCGAGAACACACTCAGGCAGTTTGCGTAGACCCGGCGCTCGTTATCCTCCTGCATGGCGAGCAGCGCCTTCAGCGCGCACCCTAGCGCGGGTACCGCAACCGACGGCACCGCGGTCAGCGGACGGGCCAACTCGAGCGCGCGCGCGTAGGCCATGTCCCGCATCGCCGGCTCAGCAGCCAAGGCAGCCTGCTCCAGGGCCAGCTTGCTTGCCTGCAAACGCAGCGGCTCGTCTGCAGACTCGAGACATGGCTCGAGCACGGCCGTGGCTCGCGCCAGCAGTTCCCTTCGCCCGCTTTCGTTTTCGATAGGGAACCTGCTGTGCACCATCTGCATCCACGCTGACGCATACAGGCAGCCGTCCTGATCCTCGGTCGACAGGCGGCCGAGCACGCCATCGATCTCGCGATAACGTGCCACGGCAGCATTTCCCACCATCGGCTCGGCCAAGGCGCAGAGCAATTCGACCCATGCCGCCAATACCCTAGGCGACTGTTCGGCCACCATGTCATCCGCATAGCGCGCATACAGATCGCGCAAACGCAGGCGGCGCGATGCAGCGTTCAGATCGCTACGGCGTATTTCTTCGAGTTCTGCACGTAGCAATGCGGCCTGCCAGCGCACCCGCGCAGGTGAAGTGCCGCTTGCTGATAGACCGCGGCGCAGCATCGCGAGGGATTCCTGGAAGCGCCCTGCTGCCGCCAGCGGAGCGAGGCCGGATAACCGGGTCCCAAGCAACGTCTGCAACCACCATGCGGCGCCCGAATCGTCCGTGGCACCTTTCGCCAGCGCTTGGCGCAAAATGTGCTCGGCCTCGGCCAGCAGCGACTGATCGACCACGACATCCAGCAGGGCGCGACGACAAATGGCCTCGCCCAGCATGCCAAGTCGGACAAGGTTGGATAACGCATCGTTGGCATCGATGTCGTGCAGGAGATCAATGCAGGACTGCAGCAGCGCCACCCTTTCCATCTCATCCGGTTGCCGATCCACCAGGTTGATCAGGCAGTGACCCAGGCAGAGGCGCACTGCCATGTCGTCGGGCTGCATCGTCAAGCAGGTCTCCAGCGCACTGGCCGCCCTCTCGAAACCCTCGCCATCCGGAGTCCGGATAGCCATCTCCCACCGGATATCCGAATGGAGTTTTGCCAGCTTGTAGGCCAGGGAACCGGCACCGTCGACGTGTCGGACATCAGGCGATCCAGTACCTGACCCAACCGATTCGGGCATGACGCGAAGCACGCCAAGGTGCGGCTCGATCAGCGCCAGCGCCGGCTCCAATGCGCCCTGTTCGAGCAGCAGCTTGGCATGCTGCAGGTCACTGGCGATGGCATGCGCATCCGGCGCCGCCTGGGTTGAAGGCGCAGCTGTTTGTGCTCCAGGCGCCAGTGTTATCTCGACAACGGGTTCTGCCGATACCGGCTGCTGTGCGGTCATGGTCCAGGTAGCTGTCAGCTCTGGCACCGGCGATATCGCTTGATCCGGCCATGGCATGCGTGATGTCCACGTCGCGCCACTTGCCGTCATGGATGGGGGATGCTGGCAAGTTGTTCGCTCTGCAAAGATCCCGAGCGGCACAGCCCGTTCAGGAGTTGGCGCAGACTCTTCGACCTGGCTTACCTGCGGCTGCTGGGAACCCCATTGGTTCATCCCTTCGTTCCGCTGCCCCAGCGTCCGGCTCTCTTCGTCCGGCAGCGCTGCAACACGTTGCAAGTGCGATTTTTCACGGCGGCGGAGCAACGACAGGACGCTCAGGAACAATCCGAGCGCAAGCCCTATCAAAAATGCTAGAAACAGCAGCATGGGTGATTTCCTCGAGGCAATGGGCAGCGAGGAAGCCGGCAGCGCTTCCTTCATGACAGGTAATGCGTCGTTTTCAGCAACTCCCTTTGCATCCGTGTCGGACGCTTTTTCGGCATTTGTTTCATCCGGCGTCGGCGTCCCTGCATCGGCCGACTCGCCGGCTAACGGCTCATCCGAGGAATGATCGGCCATCCGGCCCTGATGGCCTGTCGCAAAGCCGGCACTGTCAGCGAGCAGCAGGTCGCTCTCTTGTGCAGGATCGGCAAGGTCCTCGATTCGCACTTTGGTATGAAGTGCTGGCGATCGTACTTTCCGAGTACCAACTTTCTCGGAATACCACTTTTCGGCATCCGGACTTGCCGTGTGTTGGGTCGTTTCTGCTTCTTGCGCGCCCGGCCGCACCATACATGCAGCAATGCCGCCACCAGCCAGCGTGGCCAGCAGCGGCATCCGGATCAGAAGCCTCCACCTTTTCATGTCTGGCTGACGGCCACGGAGCCGCTGCCGGGCACGATTGGCATGACCCATGGCGATGACTCAGAGTTCTGGCAAATGCCCGAACTCGGCCGGTGCATCCCGGTGCACCGCGATAACGTTCTGGTATGCCCATCCCGGGAAAATGTTCTGCTTGTTGCCGGAAAGATTGGATGGGTTGTACAGATAGGGTAAGTGCGACCAGCAGCGATAGTCCTGGGCCTTGAGGGCGGCCACTTCGTTGGCTGCCAGTTCCATGCTCGAGAGGCGGAAATAGATCGCAGGCTTGTGCTGCCGCAAGGTCTCGACGGCGCCGGCCAGCGTCGACATCAACGCGCCTGGAGGATTGATCTTCAGCAGGTGCAGGTTCGCCAGCTCCAGCGAGTCCAGCGGGACCATGCGCGCACGCTCCTCTGGCTGGCCGTGCGATGCGGGGATATCCATACGACCCGCGCGATCGCCCAGTCCGACGTGGTGCGGGTAGACGTTGCGCAAGTTATTGAGCGCAACCGCTGTACATAGGGCAATGTGCTCGAGGCGATGCGGCTCGACGACGTGCACTTCGCCGCTGTTGCCGACGAGGCTGGAGAGATACAGCGCATGCGCGCCATATTCGGCGCCGTACTGCAGCGCGACGGCACCATCGTCGAGCAAGCTTCCGATAGTATCCAGCTCCTGCTCGATCCACTCGCCGTACTTGGAAAGCGAGCGGGCAACGACGTCATCCGCCTGGCGCGCCTGCACAATGCCGTAGCGCGTGCTCCACAGGGATACGCCAGGATTGTTCCCCGGCCGTGACGGCGCTTTGGCGACGGTCGCGGCAGCGTCGTTAGCAACCACCTCTTTTGTACTGATTTCAGCTTGGCTCATGACAAACCCCACATGGATAAGTAAGCAATCAAGGAAAAAGATGGAAGTCCAGCCAGGGCTGGAGGGAGCGACAACGAGGCAACAACGCTCGTCACGTCCATATGCCATCTAGATTAGTCATGCATCCCGGCGAGACATATCGGACTCGCCCTAAATCGCATGCCGCGTTAGCCAGTCAGCGCCGACCGCTGCGTCGCACAACACGGAATCTGCATACCTCTGCCTATACTCTCCGGCACCACCTGCATATAGGTGAATGACGCCGGCTGCGCACCGCACCGGCACGCTGGCTCACAACTGATGGGGAGGCACCGATGCTGCAGCAGTATGGCTTGTGGATCGCGTTGGCTTGCGCGGTCGTGGCAATTTTATACGGAGCATTTTCGGTACGTTGGGTGCTGGCGAAATCGCCGGGCAACGAACGTATGCAAGAGATTGCCTCGGCCATCCAGGAGGGCGCGCGCGCCTACCTCAACCGTCAGTACCGCACCATCGCGCTGGTAGGCGTGGTGTTGCTGGTCATTATCGGATTTGCCCTGGACTGGGGCACGGCGATCGGTTTCGCGATCGGCGCCATTCTGTCGGGTGCCACCGGCTACATCGGCATGAATGTTTCCGTGCGGGCCAACGTGCGCACGGCCGAGGCGGCCCGCGGCGGCCTGGCTTCGGCACTGAACGTAGCGTTCCGCGGCGGCGCGATCACCGGCATGCTGGTGGTTGGCCTGGCGTTGCTTGGGGTGGCCGGTTACTACGGCTTGCTGACGCATTTCGGCTACGACACCGACCGCGCGTTGCATGCGATGGTTGGCCTGGCCTTCGGATCCTCGTTGATCTCGATCTTCGCGCGCCTGGGTGGCGGCATCTTCACCAAGGGCGCGGACGTGGGTGCGGACCTGGTCGGCAAGGTCGAGGCCGGCATTCCGGAAGACGATCCGCGCAACCCCGCCGTGATCGCCGACAACGTAGGCGACAATGTGGGCGACTGCGCCGGCATGGCGGCCGACTTGTTCGAGACTTATGCCGTCACGCTGATCGCCAGCATGTTGCTGGGGGGCGTGCTCGGCGAACAGGCCGGTCCGAACTCGGTGCTGTATCCGCTGCTGCTGGGCGGCGCTTCGATCATCGCCTCGGTCATCGGCACTTTCTTCGTGCGTGCCAGGGGCGGCGCGAAGATCATGAGCGCGCTGTACATGGGCGTGATGGTTTCGGCGTTGTTGGCGGCGATCGCATTCTGGCCGATTACGAAAGTATTGATGGCCGATGCCACGCTTGGCGTCACACGGCTTTACGGCAGCGCGCTGATCGGCCTGGTGCTGACCGGCGTGATCGTGGTGATCACCGAGTACTACACCGCCACCGAATACGCGCCAGTGCGCCATGTGGCGAAATCCTCCACCACCGGCCACGCCACCAATATCATCGCCGGGCTCGGCGTATCGATGAAATCGACCGCGCTCCCGGTACTGGCGGTTTGTGCCGCCATCTGGGGCGCCTATGCGCTGGCTGGCCTTTATGGCATTGCCGTCGCCGCCACGGCCATGCTGTCGATGACCGGCATGGTGGTGGCGCTGGATGCGTATGGCCCGATCACCGATAACGCCGGCGGCATCGCCGAAATGGCGGAGCTGCCGCCCGAAGTACGCGGCGTGACCGATCCGCTGGATGCGGTAGGCAATACCACCAAGGCCGTCACCAAGGGCTACGCCATCGGTTCGGCCGGTCTCGCCGCGCTGGTGCTGTTCGCCGACTACACCCATCGGCTTGCACTGGATCATCCAGGCCAGATCTTCACCTTCGACCTGTCCGACCATCGCGTGATCGTCGGCCTGCTGATCGGCGGCCTGATCCCTTACCTGTTCGGCGCCATGGCGATGGAAGCCGTTGGCCGTGCGGCCGGGGCCGTCGTGGAAGAAGTGCGCCGCCAGTTCCGCGAAATCCCCGGCATCATGGAAGGCACCACCAAGCCGGATTATTCGCGGGCGGTGGACATGCTCACCAAGTCGGCGATCAACGAAATGCTGGTGCCCTCGCTGTTGCCGGTATTGATTCCGATCATTGTCGGCTTCGCGCTCGGCCCGGTTGCGTTGGGCGGCCTGCTGATCGGCACCATCGTCACCGGCCTGTTCGTGGCGATCTCGATGACCACTGGCGGCGGCGCCTGGGATAACGCCAAGAAGTACATCGAGGACGGCAATTTCGGCGGCAAGGGTTCCGACGCGCACAAGGCCGCGGTCACCGGCGACACGGTGGGCGATCCCTATAAGGATACCGCCGGCCCGGCCGTGAACCCGCTGATCAAGATCATCAACATCGTGGCCTTGTTGCTGATTCCACTGCTGTAATGCGTTTCCATCCCCAGGCATCGCGGAGCGCGATGCCTGGGGATTCAGTCAAACGGATACGACTGCAGCGCCAGCATGGCGCAATCCCATGCCATCCTGGCCCCGCCACATCCAGACTTTCACCACTGGCGTTTTTCCCGCGGCCGTGCATGCTGGCAGGCCCGCGCGATGACATCGCGTCTATGGAGCGGAAACATGCGTCTGAAGACATCGGTTCGGCTTGCCCTCGCGCTCGCCGTCATAATGGGTGGCATGACCCAGGCCCACGACACCCCAGCCCCCGGCACGGCGGCAAGTACGGACGATCCCTATCTCTGGCTGGAAGATATCCACGGCACGCGCGCGATGGATTGGGTAAAAGCCCAGAATGCCGTCACCGAAAAGCAGTTCGCCAGCGGCCCCGAGTTCAGCCAGACGCGCGACCGCATCCTGGAAGTACTCGATTCCGATGCCCGCATTCCCTATGTCGAAAGGCGCGGCGACTACCTTTACAACTTCTGGCAGGACAAAGCGCATCCACGCGGCATCTGGCGGCGTACCACCCTTGCCGAGTACCGCAAGGCCAATCCCAGCTGGGAGGTGCTGCTCGACATCGATGCCTTGAACCAGGCGGAAGGCAAGCGCTGGGTGTTCAAGGGAAGCGACTGTCTCAAGCCGGCCTATGACCGATGCCTGCTATCGCTATCGCCTGATGGCGGCGATGCGATCGAACTGCGCGAGTTCGACATTCCCAGCAAGTCCTTCGTCAAGGACGGCTTTGAACTGCCGGTCGCCAAGACGCAGGCGAGCTGGATCGACGAAAACCACCTCTATGTCGGCACCGATTTCGGTCCAGGTTCGATGACCACCTCGAGCTATCCGCGCATCGCCAAAGTATGGACCCGCGGCACGCCGCTCAGTGCGGCGGCCACCGTATACGAAGGCAAGCCCGGCGACCTCGCGGTAAGCGCCTCGCACGATCGCACGCCCGGCTTCGAACGCGACTTCATCAGCGTCGCGCATGATTTCTTCCACAGCGATACCTATCAACTCAAAGACGGCAAGCTGATCCATCTCGATGTGCCGACGGACGCGAATGCCGATCCTCATCGCGAATGGCTGCTGGTGCAATTGCGCGACGCCTGGACAGTCGCCGGGGTCACCTACCCTTCCGGAGCGCTGATTGCCACCAAGTTCGATGACTTCATGGCCGGCAAGCGCCAGTTCACCACGCTGTTCGCGCCCGACGCGCACACGGCCCTGTCCAGTTATGCATGGACGCAGCACCATCTCATCCTGGACATCATGGACGACGTGAAAAGCCGTCTCGATGTACTGACGCCGCAGGCAGATGGCCGATGGGTGCACGAAGCCATGCCTGACGCGCCCACGTTCAGTACGGTCACAGTGGTTGATACCGATCCCGATCACAGCGACGAATATTGGTTGAGCGTTACCGGCTTCCTCACGCCCTCCTCGCTCGAGCGCGGCGTGCTGGGCGAAGGTCCGGCGCGGACGATCAAACAGAGCCCGGCATTTTTCGATGCGTCCCGCTTCGAGGTAAGCCAGCACTTCGTCACCTCCAAGGACGGCACGCAGGTGCCTTATTTCGAGATCGCGCCCAAGCATCTCAAGCTCGACGGCAAGCATCGCACCTTGCTCTACGGTTACGGTGGCTTCGAGGTATCGCTACAGCCTTATTACAGCGGCAGCGTCGGCCGTGCATGGCTGGATCGCGGCGGCGTGTACGTGGTCGCCAACATCCGCGGCGGTGGCGAATACGGCCCGCGCTGGCACCAGGCGGCGTTGCAGGCCAATCGTCTTCGCGCCTACGAAGATTTTGCCGCCGTGGCGCAGGATCTGGTCAAGCGCGGCGTGACCTCGCCCACGCACCTGGGCGCCGAAGGCGGCAGCAACGGCGGCCTGCTGATGGGCAACATGCTGACGCTGTACCCGCAACTGTTCGGCGCCATCGCCTGCGAGGTGCCGCTGCTCGACATGAAGCGCTATACCCATCTTTCCGCCGGCGCATCGTGGATTGCCGAATACGGCGATCCGGACGATCCCAGGCAATGGGCCTTCATCCGGCATTTCTCGCCGTACCAGAACCTCAAGCCGGACGTGAGCTATCCCGCCGTACTGTTCTACACCACTACCAGCGACGATCGCGTGGGCCCGGTACAGGCGCGCAAGATGGCCGCCAAGATGGAAGGCATGGGCTACAAGAACGTGTGGTTCTACGAGAATACCGAGGGCGGCCACGGCGCAGGCGCCGACAACAGGCAGGCTGCCCACATGCATGCACTCGCCTATGATTTCCTGTGGAACCGCTTGAAATAAGCTGTCGTTCCAGTGATCGGTGGCGGGGGCGCTAAAATGCCCTCGCCATTTTTATTTCCCGCACCTTGATATGAAATCACTGCCGATCCGCCCCGAATTGCGCGAATGGATCCTTTCCACCACGCGCGCCGGCCACAGTGTCCAGGCCGTGCTGAAGCTGATGCAGGAAACCGGCTACGACCCTCGGCAGAGCCGCAGCATCATCGCCACGGTGCTGAACATGCCGGTCACTGCTCTGGATGCGCGCGCCCAAAAGCCTGGCAGGGCCCCGGGACGCCGCACGCGCCACCCGGATGCGCCAGGTACCGTCGTCGACGGCCGCGCCATCCATGTTGGCGTGAGCATGGAATCTCCCGTACTGCGCGTGCTCAACGGCTTTCTTTCCGACCAGGAATGCCAGGCGTTGATCGACCAGGCCATGCCGCGCTTGCAGCGCGCCAAGACGGTGGATAGCTCAGGCAAGCAACAGGTCGATGCGCGTCGTACCAGCGAGGGCATGTTCTTCGGTATTGGCGAGTCGCCGCTGATCCGGAACATCGAGCGGCGCATCGCCACCCTGCTCAGCATTCCTGTCGATCACGGCGAAGGCCTGCAGGTGCTGCACTATCTGCCGGGCCAGCAATACGAGCCGCATTATGATTGGTTCGATCCGGAACAACCCGGCTTCGCCGCGATTACCGCCAAGGGCGGCCAACGTATCGCGAGTCTGGTGATGTATCTCAACACTCCCGAGGCCGGCGGCGGCACGGCCTTTCCCGAGGTTGGCCTGACAGTGACGGCCCTGCGCGGTTCAGCCGTCTATTTCGCCTACGACACGGGCGATACCGCTTCACTGCATGCCGGCCTGCCGGTGCAGAAAGGCGAAAAATGGATCGCCACCAAGTGGCTGCGCGAGCAGCCATTTCAGCTAGCGCCACGGTGAACAGTTACCGGCCTTAACCGCCTTAGTCCTTCGAGCACTCAGGGCAATCGAAGGGCAGGACGAAGCAGTCCGGCTCGCTCGCCGGTGCCCGGGCAACGCAAGCGAATCAACGGTGTCGCCGCCATAATTTCCGAAAGTCGAAAGTGCCCACGAAGCGGTGGGGAGCCGTTTCGCGGGCGGGGAGTGAAGGAGACATCCGTCGCCGCTGGACTGCCTGCCGAGGAAGGCTGGCAGATGGTTTTGTCGAGCATCTTGCGACGGACCAAGACTAGGTATCTCGGCACCTTCCCTCCATAGCCAATTGCCCGTATTTTTTCAGGGCCAATTGGAGAGCGCTGCGTGTATCTAGAACTCGACGGCCACGGGCCGCTCTATGACCAGCTGACTCGCGCGCTGAAGGCATCCATTCTCGACGGCCGCATCGCTGCCGGCGCGCAGTTGCCGCCCACGCGGGACCTGGCCGATGAACTGGAGCTTTCGCGCACGACCGTGCTTGCGGCCTACGAACAATTGCGCGCCGAAGGATTCATCGACGGCAAGGTCGGCTCCGGCAGCTATGTCAGCCACCTGCAAGCGAGATTGGCAGTGCGGCAGGAAAACACCGTGATTGCGCCTCCCTCCCGTTATGCGCAGCGCGCGCGCGACGTTCGGGACTGGAGTATTCCGCGCCTGCATCGCCATGTGCGCTACAACCTGCAATACGGCTATCCGCTGATCAATCCTGCCCTGAACAGCGTGTGGGGCCGCGAACTGGCCCGCGCCGCCGCTTACACGCCGCTGAGCATCAACGAGGCCAACGGCCTGGAAGCGTTGCGCCGGCAGACCTGCGACTACCTCGCCCGCCGGCGCGGCGTGCAGGCGCAGCCCACGGATATATTGATCGTCAGCGGCTCCCAGCAAGCGATCGACCTGACCGCGCGCGTGCTGTTGAACGAGGGCGACAGCGTCGTGCTGGAAGAGCCGCATTACTTCCTTGCGCACCAGGCTCTCACTGCCCATGGCGCCAATCTGGTCGGCGTGGGCACTGACGAACAGGGCCTGCTCTGCCAGTCCCTGCCCGACCAAGCGCCGCGCCTGATCTATGTAACGCCATCGCATCATTTTCCGACTGGCGCCGTACTTTCATTACAGCGACGCATCGAGCTGCTGCATTACGCGCAGCAGCACCAGTGCTGGATATTGGAAGACGACTACGACGGAGAATTCCGTTACGACGCACATCCCTTGGCAGCCTTGCGATCGCTGGATGAAGGCGACCGTGTGATTTATGTCGGTACCTTCTCCAAAGTGATGTTCGGTGGCTTGCGCCTGGCGTATGTGGTCATGCCCACCGCGCTGCGCGAGGATTTCCTCAACGCCAAATACCTCAGCGATATCACCTGTCCCGTGATCGAACAGGCGGCGCTGGCGCACTTCATGGAAGACGGTGGCTTCGAACGCCACCTGCGACTGGTGCGCAAGGAGCTGAAGGCGCGCCGGGAAACCTTGATGGCCGGATTGAAGGAATACGCCGGCGCTCGCGTGGATATCGCCGATACGCCAGCCGGCATGCATCTGGTGGCCTGGCTGCGCGGCTACGATGCGGCACGCTGCCGGGCCCTGATCGACTACGCCCACGAGCGCGGCCTGGGCCTGTATCCGATCGCGCCGCTGTACCTGCATACCCCGCCGCGCGAAGGGCTGCTGCTGGGCTATTGCGGGCTTTCCGTCAATGAATTGCGCGAAGCCATGCAACTGTTCGGCCATTGCCTGGATCATTTTGATACTCAGTGAGGTTCCGCTGGCGCCTCGCCGTTCCGGCCCCAACTGGGACGTGGTGCGCCGCGTCAAGCTTTGCCGTATCCTGAGCGGCTTTCCCCGCTTTGGTTTTGACGTAAGGAGTGCCCATGGGCCTGGATACGGTTAGCGCCGGCCGCGACGTGCCGAACGAAATCAACGTCGTCATCGAGATTCCGAAGGATGCGGAACCTGTCAAATACGAGGTGGACAAGGAAAGCGGCGCGATCTTCGTCGACCGCATTCTCTCCACGCCCATGCGCTACCCCTGCAACTACGGCTATGTGCCGGGTACGCTGGGCGGCGACGGCGATCCGCTCGACGCACTGGTGATCCTGCCGCTGCCGCTGGTTCCGGGCTCGGTGATCCGCTGCCATCCGGTCGGCATGCTGAAGATGACCGACGAAGCCGGCAGCGACGAAAAACTGGTGGTAATCCCGTCGCCGAAGATTTTTCCCGGCTATGCCCATATCAGCGATATCAAGGGCGTGTCCGGGCACTGGCTGGAGCGCATTGGTCACTTCTTCGAGCACTACAAGGACCTGGAAAAGGGCAAATGGGTGAAGCTCGAGGGCTGGGTAGGCGCCGAGGAAGCCAAGGCTGAAATCAGGGCCGGCGTGGAGCGCATCAAGCAGAAGTAGAGATCGATCCGCGTCCGGTCCAGTAACACCGGGGACGCCACGTTCGCCATCCAGGAAAAGCGCGCCGCCTGTCGAGGCAGCGCGCTTTTTTTATGTGCTGCGTAGCGCCGAAACATCCTGCACGGCAGATGCTCGCCTTGTTCGCCTCAATCGCCCAGCACCACGCCGACGCCGACACGGAAAATCGGCAAATCGCCGCGCGCAGCGGAAACGCCGGCATTGAGATTCACGCGACCGTCCTTGCTCCAACGCGACATCGCCATACCCAGGGCGCTTTCCCCGCGATAACTGGCAACACCGGCACTCAACGCAACCTTGCCTGGTACGTAGGGCATGTTGTTCACCAGCGCCGCCGAGGAAGCAATGCCACGGTTGGCCTGGCGCTGATTGTGGTTGATCAGCTGCTGCAGGTCTTCGACCTTCTGGCCTGTCCAGTCCTGCAGGGACTGCAACTGTCCGACGTTGACCGCATCGGTAGCCTGCGTGCCCGCCGCTACGTTGGTGATCTGGCGCTCACTCCCCGCAGCTCCCACCGAAACGCTATTGGCGCGGTCGGCTACCGAACCCGCTCCGAGCGCTACTGCATTGGTGGCATGGGATGTGACTGATGCCCCTTGGCCGATGGCCGTGCCCGACGACGCACTCACGCTGCTGTTGGCGCCTACGGCAACCGCATTGGTCGCCTGCGCGACGACAGTGCTGTTAGCTCCGATGGACACACTGTTGTCGGCATTGACCTTGGCACTGCCGCCGATCGCAGTGTCATTCTCGCCGGCGGCGTAAGCATCGTTGCCTACCGCCAGGCCATAGGTGCCGAGCGCCTGAGCATTGTGGCCCACGGCTGAAGCGTTATCGCCGGTGGCTACGGTGTTGTAGCCCAGCGCAACGCCCGGAGTATCTCCCGCATTCGCCTTGTCGTTAGTGCCAACGCCGCCAGCGCCGTCCAAATAGGAAGGAGCACGATCCGTGCTTTCAAGAATGGTCACCCGGCCATCAAGACTACCGAGCTGATTCTGCAGATCCCGCTGCAGGCTGGAAAGTTGCCCGACATTCACGGCATCGTGCGTATTTATGCCGCTGGCTACGTTATGCAGCGCTACCGGCGTCGTGGCACCTGCGCCACCCAGGGTGACCGAGGTCTTGGCCGGGTCGTCATACATCACGGCCAAGGAACCGATATCTCCCACATAACCCTGGAGTTCTTTCAACTGGGCAAGATTCACCGCGTCATCATCTTGCGTGCCATCGGCCACTCCGCGAACCTGCCGGTCGCCACCGGTACCCGACACCTTCAACAAGGTACCGCCGCTATTGGCGGCAATCGTTACCGGAGCGGAGGAGTCCAACTGCTGCACAAGACCGGCATGACCGAGCAACAAGTTGCCGATGTCGCCTTCGTTGGCCGCAACACGACCATCAAGGCTGGTGATATTGCCGGTGTTCGTGCGCACCTGTTCGTTCGTCGCGTACAGCTGCGAACCGTTCACCGCGTCGTGGCTGGTGGCTGATAGTCCGCCATCGGCGACGTTCTGCACGGCTACCGGCGCGGCAGTTCCCACACCACCTAGCGTGACGGAGGTTCGATTGGTGCCGTCGTACTTCACGGCCAGTACGCTGCTATCCCCCACATAGCCTTGCAGCTCCTTCAGCTGGCTCACATTGACTGCATCATGGTCCTGGAGGCCATCGGCCACTCCAGTGATCCGGCGATCGCCGGCAGCGCCGGCCATGCTTACCGTCGCGCCGCCGCTATGGGCAGCCACCGTCACCGGTGCGTTGGCATCGGCCTGCTGCACCAGACCGGCGTGGCCGATGAGCAAGTCATGGATGTCGCCTTCGTTGAACGTGACGCGGCTGCCCAGTTCCTTGATATCCAGGGCGTTGGCCGTAACGTCCTGGTTGGTGGCGTACAGCTGCGAACCATTCACCGCATCCGCGCTGCTGGCGGAAATATTTCCGGCCGCGACGTTATGCAACGCTACCGGTCCGGCAAGCGGGCCGTTGCCAAGAGTGACGTTACTGTAATCGGCGGAGCCATCGGCCCCCTGATCGTAGGCCACCCGGCGATCGATCCCCGCATCCAGCGCATCCAGCGCATCGCCGACGGTGGTTTGCGTACTGGCCTGTATATGGTAGTTGGGGCCGGCGAGAGTGCCATCGGCATTTAACGTCGCGCCGCCACCAAAGCTGCCGACAACTGGCGCAATCTGATCGACGTTAACGGCATCGGTACCGCGCGTACCGACAGCAACGTTGATGACTTGGCGCGCCGCGCCCACGTTGCCCACCGAGACAGCGTTGGCCACGTCCGCAACGGAACCGTAGCCCAGCGCCACGCTATTGAGCGCAATGGCCGATGCGTTCCCTCCAATGGCAGTGGCTTTCGAACGGGTCACGCTATCACCATTGCCGGCCGAGGCACCCGGACCTAGAGCAGTGTTTCCTCCGCCGACCGCCTGCGCGCTATAGCCCACTGCCAATGAATAGTCGCCTGGCGATGTACCTGGCGCATTGCCGCTATCCGCCTTTGCTGAAGCACCGATCGCGATATCTCGAACACCTGTCGTCAATGCTGCTGCACCGATCGCAATGGCGTCGGCATCACCACTGTCGCTACCGCCACCCACCGCGTAGTCGGGCGTCATGGCCGAGCGCGCAACCATTGCGCCCTGATCGACACAAGTCTCTCGATCTTCGCCAGGTCGATCCGGACTGAAACAATCGGACGCGGATGCCGCCAAAGGCGTGCTCGCTCCCAACGCCAGTGAAAAGACCGCCCATCGCGCTGCATTCGTGCTCTTCTTGCGCCCCTTGGCAAGCCCGGGGGCGGTCACATGATTTCCTGTCGCGCCGCTCCAGACTGCTTTGCAGATTTTGTTCATCACTACCACTCCATGGAGATGTCTTTCGCAAGACGTCGTAGCGCCCTCGCCCGGAGGACACCGGCTATAAGGTCGCGCCAGCACGAAGTGCGTAACCGCACGTTACGCAATCGGACAACGCCTATATGCGAAACCGGATGCTAACTACGTAGCGTTACTCGTTAAATAGGAGTTCACTGGAAAGAGGTAGTCGATGACCACGCCGCACTCAGAAATCACCTACACAATTTCCTGGTAAGCGACTTATAGAAGCGACAACCCTATTTGACAGTTACTTGCTGATGAACGATTCGCTTGATTGACCGGCTTCAGAGAAATGTCCGCCACGTTCCCACGGCGGAACGTCCCCGAACTGTTCCGCCAGAAAATCCACGAAGGCGCGCACCCGCAGCGGCAGCAAACGCCGTTGTGGCATCACCGCATAGATGCCGGTGTCGGCAATCGTGTAGTTCGGCAGCACCAATTCAAGGCGGCCTTCGCGCAGATCGTTGCATACGTGCCAGGTCGAATGGTGGGCAATACCCTGGCCCGCCAGCGCCGCATCACGCAACAGCTCGCCCAGACTGGATTCAAATCGTCCGTTGACCCGCACGGTATGAAGATGGCCTTGTGCGTCATGCAGGCGCCAGACGTCCTGCCGCCCCACACTGCCGACCAGCATCAGGCACTCGTGGGCCGCCAGCTCTTCGGGCGTGCGTGGCATGCCGAAGCGCCGCAGGTAATCCGGTGATGCGCACAGCACCCGCCGATTGATCGCCAGCTTGCGCGCGACCAGCCGCGAGTCGTGCAGCGCACCGATGCGGATGGCGAGGTCGTAACCGGAACTGACCAGGTCCTGCAATTCGTCAGTAAGGTTCACGCTGAGCCGGACGCGCGGATAGCGCGCCATGAAAGCGGGTAACAGCGGCGAGACGTATTGGCGTCCAAACGAAGCCGAGGCGGTAAGGCGCAACGTGCCGACAACGTCCGCGGCACCTTGGCGCAGGCTGGTGGTCAAGGCTTCCAGGTCCTCCACCAAAGTACGTCCCTGTTCGGCCAGCGCCAAGCCTTCGGGAGTGGGATGCAGGCGGCGGGTCGTGCGATGCAATAACCGCACGCCCAGTTGCTGCTCCAGGCGTTTCAGGCGCTGGCTGGCGACGGCTACGGAAAGATCCAGGCTGCGCGCGGCGGCGCTGATCGAGCCCTGGTCCAATACGCGCATGAACAGGATGAGGTCGCCGACACGATCCATTATCAATTATTTGTTGAAAGTGATTAGCCATCTTGGCTGTTTCTGAAGGATATGCAAGCGCTTACGCTGCACACTATCCCTCCGATGGAACCTCCACGTGACTACCGCTTCTTCCTCCCGCCGCATGCCGGCGGCGCTGTATGCCCTGGCCGCCGGCGCGTTCGGCATTGGCACCACCGAGTTCGTGATCATGGGTTTGCTGATGCAGGTGGCGGCCGACCTGAAGGTCAGCATTGCGACCGCCGGCCTGCTGATCTCCGGCTACGCCCTGGGCGTATTCGTGGGGGCACCGGTGCTGACCGTGGCGACCAGCCGTATGCCACGCAAGAGCGTGCTGATCGGCTTGATGGCGATTTTCACGCTTGGCAACGTGTGCTGTGCGCTGGCGCCGAACTACCTCACGCTGCTGCTCGCGCGCGTGGTTACCGCGCTCGCCCATGGCACCTTTTTTGGCGTCGGCGCGGTGGTGGTCACCGGACTGGTCGCGGCGGACCGCCGCGCTTCGGCCATTTCCATCATGTTTACCGGGTTGACTCTGGCAACCCTGCTCGGCGTGCCGGCGGGCGCCTGGCTCGGGCTGCATTTCGGCTGGCGTTCCACGTTCTGGGCCGTGGCCGTGATCGGCGTCATCGCGATGATGGTGATCGCCATGCTGGTGCCGGCAAGCCACGGCGACGGCAAGGGCATTGCAGTCCGCGACGAGTTGCGCGCGATTGGCCATCCAGCCGTATTGCGGGGATTGCTGATGACCGTGCTCGGCTTCGCCGGCGTGTTTACGGTATTCACATATATCCAGCCGATCCTCACCCAGGTCACCGGATTTGCCGAAACGGCGGTATCGCCGATCCTGCTGATTTTCGGCGTAGGCCTGATCGCCGGCAACCTGCTGGGCGGGAAGCTCGCTGATCGCAAACTGATGCCGGCCCTGTTGCTGACCCTGGTGGTGTTGATCCTGGTACTCGGCGCCATGACCTTCGTACTGCACAGCAAAACATTGACGGTGTTGTTCGTTGGATTGCTGGGTATCGCCGCATTTGCCACCGTGCCGCCATTGCAACTGTGGGTATTGCACCAGGCCGATGAAGCGCAAAGCCTCGCGTCGAGCCTGAATATCGGCGCCTTCAATCTGGGCAACGCCTTGGGCGCATGGCTGGGTGGCGAAGTGGTCGCCCAGGGCCTGGGCCTGGGCGCACTGACCTGGGTGGCGGCCCTCGTCACCTTCGCCGGCCTGCTGGTCGCGCTGTGGGGCCGGCAGCGCGAAACCCCCATCGAACGCCTGCCCCTCAATGCACGCCCGAACGCTGAGCCGTAATGCCAACGGCCAACGATCGTGGCGCGGACCGGCCGGACGGACTCGCGCCCCCACGGCGAACCGCGGCTTGAAGTCATCAACGCCGATCCCATCGCCTATCTCCGCTACACGTTCGAGAACGCATCATCACCAGCGCCAGCTGTCCGCTATCGGAACACTCGCTCATCCCCATGGAGACAACATGATGAAAGCCGTCGCCTTGACCCACTACTTGCCCATCGATGACCCGCAATCCTTGCTCGATGTGGAATTGCCTACGCCACAGATCGGAGCCGACGACCTGCTGGTGCGCGTGGAGGCCGTATCCGTCAATCCGGTCGATACCAAGCTGCGCGCGCCCAAGCCGCAAGTCGAAGCGCAGCCGCGCGTACTCGGTTTCGACGCCGCCGGCACAGTGGCGGCAATCGGCGCGAACGTTCGCCGATTCTCTCCCGGCGACGCGGTGTATTACGCCGGCGACGTTACCCGCGCAGGCAGCAACGCGCAGTTTCAGGCGGTCGACGCGCGTCTGGTGGCGCAGCGTCCGCGCAGGCTGGATGCAGCCGGCGCCGCGGCGCTGCCGCTGACCGCCATCACGGCGTGGGAGTTGTTGTTCGAGCGCATGCCTTACAAGCCCGAAGCCGGTGGCGACGGGAAATCGTTGCTGGTGATTGGCGGCGCGGGCGGCGTAGGTTCAATGGCGATCCAGCTGGCGCGCCGTGCCGGCTTCACCGTCATCGCCACCGCCTCACGTCCGGAAACCCAGGCATGGTGCCGTGCGATGGGCGCGCAACATGTGATCGATCATCGCCAACCGTTGACTGGGCAACTGCAAGCAGCCGGCTTTGCGCATGTCGATGCGGCCATCAACCTCGCCGACACCTCGCACTATTGGGATGAACTGGGCGAAGTGCTCGTGCCGCAAGGACACCTTGGTTTGATCGTCGAACCGAAGACGCCGGTAAATCTGGGCGATCCCTACAAGAGCAAGTGCATTGGCATCCATTGGGAATTCATGTTCGCGCGGCCGCGCTTCAAGACCGCGGACATGGGCGAGCAGGGACACATCCTGGAGCGCGTCGCGACGCTGATCGACGACGGCGAATTGCGCGGCATCCAGCGCGAATCGCTCAGCCCGATCAATGCGGAGAACCTGCGGGAAGCGCACCGACGCCTTGAATCGGGCAGCACCATCGGCAAACTTGTGGTGTCAGGGTGGTAGCACCCGCGCCCCGGTCGCTCCCAAGTCACCCACACTATTTCCAACATGCCCTCCCTTGCGCACAAGGAGGGGCATTGAATCGTGCACTATTGGAATTCCAACGCAGAACAACGATGAAGATTAGCCTTGGAGGCCTGGCTCAATGCTGCGTAGCCGGCTTCGCCGGCTCACCTTTTTTTCCGAGTTCCTCCAGCAGCGTCGAAAGGTCCTCGGCATGTTCCTCTTCCTTTGCCAGGATCTCTTCCATCATGCGGCGCGTGGTCGGATCATCATTGCCCAGGTATTGCACGATGTCACGATAGCTTTCGACAGCAATACGTTCGGCCACCAAGTCCTCCTTGATCATGTCGACCAGATCATCGCCTTCCACATAATCGGCATGGCTGCGGCTTAATAGCCCCTCGGGATTGAAGTTCGGAGCGCCCTCGAGCTGCGTGATGCGCCTGGCGATCTGATCGGCATGCTCCTGTTCTTCCCTGGCGTGCTCCAGGAATTCCGCCGCCACGCTCTTGGCGTGGATGCCCGATGCCATGTAGTAGTGCCGCTTGTAGCGCAGCGTGCAAACCAGTTCAGTGGCCAGCGCCTCGTTGAGCAGCTTGATGACGGTATCGCGATCGGCCTTGTAGCCCTCGGTGATTGCGCCTTGCTCGATATGTTCACGGGCACGCTTGCGAATGGTCTGGATGTCCATCAGGAAAGGCTTGTCCGTCATGACTGTCTCCTATGCACGAAGGGCTGATCGTAGTTGCCGCCCATCCTGTCTTCACGGCTGCGAAGCAGCAGTGAAAATAAAGTGGCCGCTCCGTCTTCGCATTCAGGCGTATCGCTTCACGCAAGCTCGTAATCGAATACATAGGTGTGATCGCCTTGTTCGATGGCGATCTGCATGGAACCATTCAAGCCTGCGAGTTCCTCGGTACCGGAATCGGGCACGACGATTACCGACAGCTGAGGCGCGCCGCGATGCATGACCCCATGGTGCTGCAGTACAAAACTGCCCTGCTTGCCATGCAATGTGCCGGTCACTCGCTCGATCGCCACATAGCCGGCGGAGCCTTGCACTTCGCCCATGGCCGACAACATCTCTCCAAGACTGTTGGCTTCAAGTTCACCATGGAATTGCTTGTTGATGCTCATTCGCCCGAGATTGGCCGGCTCGATGCCGGCGGTCGGCGTCTGTGGCGTGAGGCTTACTTCGAAAGATCCGGTTGCGCGCATGATGTTTTTCTCTCCAGTAAATAGCAGCAGACGGACTATTCGCACGGATGCCTATCGACGACAACCTTAGGCGACGGGAAAACCTGCCTTCGGCAACTCTGAGGCGCTTGCCCAGGCAGGACAATCATCGCAAGCAAATCAGGCGGCAATTGGCGAGCACTACCAATCGCCGCCTGAACATCCTTGCTTTGGAAGCAGCGCGTCAGGCCTTGTGATAGACCTTCGCGCCTTGCGCGCGGAATTCGGCCGCCTTCTCGGCCATGCCTTCGTCGAGCGCGACGGTTTCGTCGACACCATGCTCGGCGGCGTAGTCACGCACGTCCTGGGTGATTTTCATCGAGCAGAATTTTGGCCCGCACATGGAACAGAAATGAGCGGACTTGTGCGCATCCTTGGGCAGCGTTTCATCGTGGAATTCCTTGGCCTTTTCCGGATCCAGGCCGAGGTTGAACTGATCGTCCCAACGGAATTCGAAGCGTGCCTTGCTGAGCGCGTTGTCGCGCACTTGCGCACCGGGATGGCCCTTGGCGAGATCGGCGGCGTGCGCGGCGATCTTGTAGGCGATGATGCCGTCGCGCACATCCTGCTTGTTGGGCAGGCCCAGGTGTTCCTTGGGGGTGACGTAACAAAGCATGGCGGTACCGAACCAGCCGATCATCGCCGCACCGATGGCGCTGGTGATGTGGTCATAGCCGGGTGCGATGTCGGTGGTCAGCGGCCCCAAGGTATAGAACGGCGCCTCGTGACACTTCTCCAGCTGGCGCTCCATGTTTTCCTTGATCAACTGCATCGGCACATGGCCGGGACCTTCGATCATCACCTGCACATCGTGCTTCCACGCGATCTGGGTGAGTTCGCCCAGCGTGTCGAGTTCGCCGAACTGCGCGGCGTCGTTCGCATCCGCCACGCAGCCTGGACGCAGCCCGTCGCCCAGGCTGAAGGACACGTCATACGCCTTCATGATCTCGCAGATGTCTTCGAAGTGCGTGTAGAGGAAATTTTCCTTGTGGTGCGCCAGGCACCACTTGGCCATGATGGAGCCACCACGCGAAACGATACCGGTGACGCGCCGGGCGGTCAGCGGCACGAAGCGCAGCAGTACGCCGGCATGGATGGTGAAATAGTCCACGCCCTGCTCGGCCTGTTCGATCAAGGTATCCCGGAACAATTCCCAGGTGAGGTCCTCGGCCACGCCGCCGACTTTCTCCAGCGCCTGGTAGATCGGCACTGTGCCGATCGGCACCGGCGAATTGCGGATGATCCACTCGCGCGTTTCGTGGATGTTCTTGCCGGTGGAAAGATCCATCACGGTGTCGCCGCCCCAGCGGATCGACCACACCAGCTTCTCCACTTCCTCGGCGATCCCCGACGACACGGCGCTATTGCCGATGTTCGCGTTGATCTTGGTGAGGAAGTTGCGGCCGATGATCATCGGCTCGCTTTCCGGATGGTTGATATTGGCGGGGATGATGGCGCGGCCGCGCGCCACTTCGTCGCGCACGAATTCCGGCGTGATCAGCCTGGGCAGCGCGGCGCCAAAGCACTCGCCCGGGTGCTGGTTGCGCAATGCGCTATCGCCCAGGGCTTCGATGCGCTGATTCTCGCGAATGGCGATGTATTCCATTTCGGGCGTGACGATACCGCGCCGCGCGTAGTGCATTTGCGTCACATTGGCGCCGGCCTTGGCGCGCAGCGGCGTGCGCGTGTGGGTAAAACGCACGGCATCGAGCCTGGCGTCGGCCGCGCGTTCGCGCCCGAAGGCGGAAGTCAGCCCCGGCAATTGTTCCACGTCGCCGCGCTCGGCGATCCAGGCGCCACGCAGCGCGGGCAATCCTGCTGCAAGATCGACGGCGTAATCCGGATCGGTATAGGGGCCGGAGGTGTCGTAGACGGTGATGTTCGGATTGGCTTCGCCGCCGAACAGGGTGGGGGTTTGCGCCTGCGCGATCTCGCGCATCGGCACTTTCAGGTCCGGACGGCTGCCCTGCACGTAGGTCTTGCGCGAACCAGGAATGGGCCGGGTGACGGCTTCGGAAAGTTCTTGCGCAGCGCGCACGAGATCGGAGGGCAAGGCATTCATCGGCATTCATCCTTCTGGTGTCCGTGCATGATTGCGCGGAATGTGTGCGGAGTATCCACACAGGACCGAAGCGACGGCGCCAACGCACGATGGTCCGTGCGGCGAAGCTCCCTACACCGGTGCTAGCCGGATCAGGTTCGAAGGGACTCTCTCAGCCGACTGCGGTCGGCACCCCCGCTTCCAAAGCGCTATTGGAACACGAAGCGGGGTGATAAACGAGTGCAGGGCTCAGCGCGGCGCGTAGGCGCGCAGGAACATCGCCACCCCGGCGCGGGCATTTTCTTCGACCTCGCGCGCATAGGTTTGCACGCAATCGCCGCAGCCGAACATGCGGCGCATCATCATCTCGCCCTTGATCAGCGCCATGAATTGGATGCCGGCGCGGGACACATCGGCAATATCGAGCTTGCCGGCGTCAACCGCCTGCTGCAGCAGGCGTTCCATCAGTACGCGGCTGCGCATGGGGCCTTCCTCCCACATCAGCTTGCCGTAGCGAGGATTGCCCTGGCGGCAGTCGCTGAGGATCGCGCGGAAGGTACCCACGTTTTCCTGGTCGCAATCGAGATGGGCATGGATCAGGGCAATGCGGTTGAGGATATCGCCGATATCGGCACGGGGATCGAAGCTATAGGTTTCTTCGGGCAGCAGATCCTGGATCCGCGCGCGGATGACCTCGCGGAACAGGTTGTCCTTATCACCAAAGTGACTATAGACCGTAAGTTTGGAAACGCCCGCCTCGGCGGCGATCGCATCCATGCTGGTGCCGGCAAAGGCGTTGCGTATGAACAGGGCCTTGGCTGCCTCGAGAATGGCGGCTCGCTTTTCCATGTCCTTCGGGCGGCCTGGCCCGTGCGGCTTGGTCAGCGGGATCGAGTTCATGGATGCACCTTCACAAATCAGAAAACCCAATTTATTATACGGGACGGTTTAATTATTTCCTGAATGATACCGAATATTCGTCCTATGTGTGTAACCGCCCCGGAACTGAGGCTTGGCGCCTCCCATCGTCATTCCCGGCGTCCACTGGCAGCCCGGTTGGCGACCCATGGATACGGCAAATCGATGCTCGCGCGTACCACGCGACTGGACCATGCACGTGGCGCAAGCGCTCAAACGGCGCTGCGACGCCTGCCTGCCGGCATAGGCCCTGGGGTGCTGCGCAACCATCGGAAAAACGCATAAGTGTCCGCGGACATAGGCATTTGCATGACTTACGTCAGGTGGTCGCGATGACTTCCGGCACTTCGTGCCAACCACCTGCGACCGCACGCTAACCATTGTCGAAACAGGGTCTAAACACTTATCCTTTTTGATCTTTTTTTCGATTCACATAGGCTTGCTTTCAGATGGCGATGAACTTCGATCAGGCGCGTCAAAACATGGTTGAGAACCAGGTGCGTCCCTGGGAGGTGCTGGACGGCCGCGTGCTGGAGGTGCTTGGCCGCATCCGTCGCGAGGATTTCGTCGCGCCTGCGCATCGCCAGCTGGCGTTCGCGGACCTGTGCCTGCCGATCGGGCATGGCGAAGTGATGATGAAGCCGATCGTGGAAGGCCGGGTGCTGCAGGCGCTCGACCTGAAGCCTGCAGATAGCGTGCTGGAAATCGGCACCGGCTCGGGCTTTCTCAGCGCCTGCCTGGGCAATCTCGCCGCGCACGTCACCAGCGTGGATATCCATGCGGATTTCGCCGCTGCCGCCGGCCAGCGCCTGCAGGCCGCAGGCATCACTAACGTGCAACTGGCTACCGGCGAAGCCGTGAATGGCTGGCAGCCGCAAGGTACGTTCGATGCCGTGGTCATCACCGGCGCCGTCTACCGTATTCCCGATCGCTTCCTCGGCTGGCTCAAGCCGGGCGGCCGGTTGTTTGCGGTCCGCGGCGAGTCGCCGGTGCAGCAGGCCTTGCTGCTGACGCACGAAGGCAATGGCCGCTACCACGAAGAAAACCTGTTCGAGACGGACTTGCCCTATCTCGCCCATGCCGAACCACCCCGTCGTTTCACTTTCTGATTCCGTTACCGATCCCCGACCACGAGGCGAACCCATGCGCTTGAAGCTTCTGACCCTTGCCCTGACCCTGGCCGCAGTTTCCCTGCCCAGCCACGGCGAGGATTTGCTGGATGCATACCGTCAGGCGCGTGCGAACGACCCTGTACTGGCGCAAGCCGACGCTACCCGCCTGGCGGTCCACGAAGGCATTCCGCAGGCGCGCGCGCTGTTGCTGCCGCAGATCAGTGGCACCATGAGCCTGCAGCAGCAGAGCGGCGTTGACGCTTCCAATGAAGGGTACGCATCTCCCACGCTGAATCCAGGTCATATACGCACCCGCTCGGTTGGCGTAGAGCTGGACCAGACCATCCTCAACCTGGCCGATATTGCCAACTTGCAGGCCGCGCACTCGACCGCGGATGCGCAGGAACAGACCTACCAGGCCGCGGCCCAGGATCTTTTCGTCCGCGTTGCCACGGCGTACTTCACCATCCTCAACGATGAGGACCAGCTGACCTACGCCAAGGCCAACGAAGAAGCCTACCGGGTCACCTACGACCAGGCCGAGCAGCAGTACAAGGTGGGCATTGCCGCCGTGACCAACGTCTACCAGGCCAAATCGTTCTACGAGTCGGCCAAGGCCACCACCATCAGTACCGAAAACACCCTGGCCAACGATCGCCAGGCGCTGACCGTCATCACTGGCAAGCCGGTCGGCGAACTCAAGAAGCTACGGCCCGACTTGCCGATGGACGCACCCGTACCGGCCGATCCCCAGGCTTGGGTGGATAGCTCGCTCAAGAACAATCCGGACATCCTTGCGGCGCAATTCTCGGTCGATTCGGCCGAACACAGCATCAATGCCGCGCGCGCCGGCCACTTGCCGACGATCACGGCCAGCCTGAGCCGCGCCAAGAGCAGCAGCTGGCTGGAAAACGGCAGTTACAACGTCATCGGCAACGGCCGCTACGGCAATACCATCGGCGTGACGCTCTCGGTGCCGATCTTCTCCGGTGGCGCCATCCAGTCGCGGGTCCGCCAGTCGATCTACCAGCGCGACGAGGCGCAGGACTCCCTGGAATCCACGCGCCGTGCGACCGCCCAGAACACCTTGAACTACTACAACTCGGTCATGGCCGGCATCAGCGAAGTGGAATCGGGCAAAGCCGCCGTGGACGCCGGGCAAAAGTCATTGGACGCGACCAAGGCCGGTTTCCAGGTCGGCACGCAGATCATGCTGGACGTGTTGACCGCCATCCAGACGCTTACCCAGGCGGAAAGCACCTATTCGGTGGCACGCCATCAGCTGGTGCTCAATCGTCTTTTGCTGAGGCAATCGGCCGGCACGATCGACTACAAAGACCTCGAATACGCAAATTCACTGTTGCAGTAATTCACGCTACAGGATCAAAAAAAAGGCCGGGATTTTCCCGGCCTTTTTCGTGACTCGCGGCTTCCCGGGCGTTCATTCCTGCAGCATGCGATCGATCAGTTTCATCACCCTGCCCACCGCGCCGCGCTCGCTGTCGAACACTACCCTCGCCTGCCGCCCCATTTGCTTGCAGCGGGCTTCGTCCTGCAACAGCTCGAGTACCTCCGCGCCCAGCACATCGTTCTGCAGCACCCGCTTGGCGCCGCCGCCGCGGATCAGGGTCAGGGTAATTTCCTCGAAGTTGAAGGTATGCGGCCCGACCAGCACCGGCCGGGCCAAGGCCGCCGGCTCGAGTACGTTATGGCCGCCGATCGGCACCAGGCTGCCGCCTACGAACGCAAGATGGGAAGCTGCGAAAAATGGCATCAGTTCGCCCATCGTATCGATCAGGAAAACCTGATGCGATTCGCCGGGAATGCAATCCGCGCTGCGGGTTGCCATCGTAAATCCCAGGCTGCGCACGGAATGCTCGACCACGCGAAAGCGTTCGGGATGACGCGGAGCAATCAGCAACAAGGCATCGGGCAGTCGCTTGAGTACTTCCAGATGCGCTTCCAGCACCGCCAGCTCTTCGCCTTCATGGGTGCTGGCGGCGATCCATACCGGCCGCAGGCGTCCCCATTGCTCGCGGAAAACTTCACCGCCTTCCACGGCGCCCATCGGCACCGGCATATCGAACTTGAGATTGCCACTTACGGTAACGATGGCCGGATCGGCGCCCAGCAGCCGGTAGCGCGCCGCATCCGTGCGCGACTGCGCGGCGATTTGCCGAACGCAGCGCAAAGCCGAACGTAGCAGTGCACGCATCGGCGCATAACCGCGCAGCGACCGACCGGACAGGCGCGCGTTGACGATCATCAGCGGAATGCCGCGTCGATAGCAGCCGAAATACAGGTTCGGCCAGATCTCCGTTTCCACGATCAGCGCCAGCCGCGGCCGTACCTGCGTCAGGAAGCGATGTACCGAAAAGGGCAAGTCATACGGCAAATACACATGGAACACGCTGTCGCCGAACAGCTGCTGCACCCGTGCCGAGCCGGTCGGCGTCACGGTCGTGACCACCAGCGGAGCGTTCGGATAATCCTCGCGCAGTGCCTTGATCAAGGGCTCGGCGGCATTCACTTCGCCCACCGATACGGCATGCACCCAGATACTGCCGCGCAGATCAGGCGCCTTGAAAATACCGAAGCGCTCCGGCCATCGCTGGTGATAATTGCCATAGCGCATGCCGCGCGTCAGCAGCCGCATCACGATGATCGGCGTGGCGAGATACATCAGGATCGTATACAGATAGCGCAATGGACATTCCTGCCTGGGACGCGAAAGTATAAAGGGCGCCGCCCATCGCCTGTGGAGGTGGACAGGCCGCGCCGCCATGATCCGCCATGCGTTCCCTGCCGGTACAATGCGCCGGATGCCCGGAACGCCCCGCCCTGTCTTTACCCGCTCGCTGCTCTCGCCACGCCTCTGGCCCGCGTGGATCGGCGTGGGCGTGATGAAGCTGATCGCCATGCTGCCGTTCGCGGCACTGATGGCGATCGGCCGTGCCCTGGGCGCGGCGATCGAACGCTTTCCCTCGCCACGGCGCCAGGTCGCCGCCACCAATATCGCGCTGTGCTTTCCCGAACTGGACGCCGCGGCACAGGCGCGGCTGGTCGACGCGCACTTGCGCGATATCGGCATGATGCTGATCGAATTTGCGCTCGGCTGGATGGGCTCCGACCGCGCCATCGCGAAAATTCCGGTGCAATTTGCAGGGCTCGAGCACCTGCAGGCCGCACACGCCGAGGGACGCGGCGTCTTGCTGGTCGGCGGACATTTCTCGCACCTGGAACTGTGCGCACGGCTGGTTTCGCAACGCATCCGCATCGCCGGCATGTACCGTCGCATGGATAACCCGGTGTTCGAATGGACGGTACTGCGTGCACGCCTGGGCTATGCGCGAGCGATGTTCGACAAGGACGATATCCGCGGCACGGTCAAGTATCTGCGCAGCGGCGGCACGCTCTGGTACGCACCCGACCAGGATATGCGCAGCAAGGACAATGCCTTCGTGCCTTTCTTTGGCGTCACCGCGGCCACCATTACCGGCACGCATCACCTGGCGCGGATGTCGCGCTCGGCGGTCATTCCGTTCTTCCATCGACGGCTACCTGGCGCCCAGGGCTATGTGTTGCGCCTGGGCGCTCCGCTGGAAAACCTGCCCAGCGGCAACGCCGAAGCCGATACGGCGCGCATTAATCTTTGCATCGAGGACATGGTGCGCGAAGCGCCGGAGCAATACCTGTGGGTGCACAAGCGTTTCAAGACGCAGCCACCAGGAACTCCCCCGATCTATTAGGGCCTGTCCACACTATTCGCGTGGCCCGCGCCGGGGGGGTTGTTTGCTCGCCAGGCAAGAAAGAACAAGGGCGTGTACTTTCGTACACGACCGAATGACGACGCCCTCTGGTGGGCAACAAACATGGCCCTTCGGATTGGCGTTGCGTGGCCGCCATGCGGCAGCGCACGACTTGCCACGCCAAGCCTGCGCCGCGCATTACGGCCTGGCACCCACCCAACGCTAACGCGGGTTACGCGAATAGTGCGAACGGGCGCTTGCCTCGACAGGCCAACGACAGCCTTGCCCGGTAGATAGCACGCTGGCTTTTTGCTCGCGCCTGTCTCCATGCCCAACCACCGCCCATCCCGCCGGTCAACACGCCGCCCGGCAACGTCGATTGCCGCAAGCTTCCGTGCGCAGCCGGCAGGACGTGCCGCATGAGTCCGAGCGAAAAGTCCAGGGCGCATGCCTGCCCGATTTTCATGTACCACAACATCGCCCGGGCGCCGCGCAACCTGCGGCGCTGGCGCAGCCTGTACGTGAGTCCGGGCGCCTTCGCACGGCAGATGTGGTTGCTCGCGCGATGGGGTTACACCGGCCTGTCGATGAACGATGCCATGCCTTACCTGCGCGGCGAACGGCACGGGCGCATCGCCGTGATCACGCTGGACGATGGCTACGTCGACAACCTGGAGTCCGCGCTACCGATCCTGCAACGCCACGGCTTCACGGCCACCTGTTACGTGGTCAGCGGCGGCATCGGCCGCTGCAACAGCTGGGACGCGGAAAAGCTTGGTATCGAAAAGCCGCTGATGAATGCCGCGCAATTGCGCGCATGGCACGACGGCGGCATGGAAGTCGGTGCGCATACTCGCAGCCATCCGCGCCTGACCCAATGCAGCGACGCGCAACTGCGCGACGAGATCGCCGGCAGCAAGACGGAACTGGAAGATCAGCTCGGCGCGCCTGTCACCCAATTTTGCTATCCCTACGGCGACATGGACGACCGCGTGGCCGCATTCACCCAGGCATCGGGCTATGCCGCCGCGACCACCACCCAGCGCGGTCGCGCGACGGCCGGCATGGATTTGTGGCGGCTGCCGCGCGTACAGGTTGCGCGACACCATGTGTTGCCGCAGTTCGCCATGCGCGCTTTCACCGACTATGAAAACAGGCGTCACGAACATCGACGTCGAGCGAGCGTTCACGGATGAAATTCCTTTTTGTCGGCACCAACCCGGAAAACACCGGGGCGGCCACGCACTTCGTGGCACTCGCCCAGGCCATGGTCGAAGCGGGCCATCAAGTCAGCGCGGTGGTCTTTCCAGATGGACTGATTGCCCATAGCCTGGCTCATTCGGGCGTGCGTCTGTATCCGGCCAAGTTCCGCAACGTGTTCGACCTGCGCGGTTATCGCGCCACCTTCAAGGCCGCGCGCGAGCTTCGCCCGGATTGGCTGGTCGGCAATTTCGGCAAGGAATATTGGCCGTTGATCCTGATCGGTCGCCTGCTGGGCATTCCGGTAGCCCTGTTCCGGCATCGCACTCCGGCGATGAGCCGGATCTCCGGCTATCTGCTGCCCCGCCTGGCGCAACGTTTTTTTGCCGTGTCCCAGCATGCCCGCCAGGCCTATCTCGATCGCGGCGTGCCGGCGCAACTCGTCCGCGTGCTGTACAACCCGGTGAACATGAATTTGTGCCGGCCCGATGCACAGCGGCGCAACGCAATCCTGCATCGGCTCGGCATGCCGCGGGATGTGATCGTGCTTGGCTACTTTGGCCGTATCCATGGCAGCAAGGGCATCCATACGCTGCTCGAAGCGATGGACGGCGCGATGGCGCAGGAACCGCGACTGCATTGCATGTGGCTTGGCCACGGTCCGGACTCACAGGCACTGGGCGAACGCATCGAAGCGGGACCGTTCGCACACCGCCATCACATGCTGGGCTGGATCGACGAGGTGCATCCCTACTACAGCGCCATCTCGATGCTGGCCTTTCCGTCGATCGCTACCGAAACCTTCGGGCGTGTATCCGTCGAAGCGCAGGCAGCTGGCGCACCGGTACTCGGCAGCGACATCGGTGGCATTCCCGAAACGCTTTCGCCTGGGGTTACCGGTCTGCTATTGCCGCCCGGCGACGTCGCCGCATGGCGCGACGCGATCCTGCGCTTGTGCGATGCTCAAGTGCGTGAGCCGATGGGCGTCGCGGCGCGCGATTTCGTCGACAGTCACTTCAGCACGCGCGTGATCGCGAGCGAGTTTGTACGCTTGCTCGGAAATGGCTGACCGCTCACTCCATTGAGAAGGCTGGCGGCCGTGCGCAACCTTGCAACAATGCGACTTGGCCGCGGATGCACCCCTCCTCATCAATCCTCTCCTCGGAGCGAAGAGGAGGCCGGCCCTTTCGCCCTGCGCGCTTCGTGCAATTTGGCGTACTTGAGGAATACATAGAAGGCGCCGAGCACGCTGGCAATAAACCCCGCCCAGCCGCTGAGGAAATAGCGCTTCAGCACGAACTGGCGCAGGAAAAACAACGGCGGGTAGATCACCATGCGCACACCGGTAAAACGCTGCCCGCGACGCAGTTTGTGCGCCACCATGCCGCTGCTGTAGCGATTGATCTTTTCCACGCGCGCGGCCACCTCGCCATCGCCGTTATTGATGAAGTCCGCGCCCCACAACGTTTTGACCGGCCCCTTGACCTCGACGGCGGCGTGCACCTCCACGTCGTTCATGCCGCCGCGCTGGCGATTGAACAACCGCAGGTGGCCATTGCGATGGCTCCACCGATGCTGCACGGTCCAGAACATGCGCTCCCGCCTCGGCAGGCGGAAGCCGGCATGCGAAGGATCGTCGAGCGCACGCTCGATGATGGCGCGGGTACCGGGCGAGAGTATTTCGTCCGCGTCGAGGTTCAGGATCCAGTCGTTGCGCGCCAGCTCATAGGCGCGCTGTTTCTGCGGGCCGTAATCGTCGAACGGATGCACTTCCACCCGCGCGCCATGCGTGCGCGCGATCGCCACCGTGCTGTCGGTGGAACCGGAATCGAGCACGATGATCTCGTCGGCCCAATCCACTTCGCGCAGGCAGGCATCCAGCGTGTCGGCATTGTTGTAGGTGATCAGCACGACCGAAAGCGGTTCACGCGCCATCGCACGGCTCCTTCGTCGCGGCAAACAATGCCGCGCACCATAATCCCAGCAGCCAGGCGAACAACAAGCCCCACCAGGCCGAATAAAAAGCCAGATGCGTATTGATCGGAAACAGCATGACCGCCAGCGCCACTGTCACCGGAAACGCGGCCGCGCGACAGCGGGCGTCGACGCGCCGCCACGCGCGCCATGCGAACGTCAGACCGAGCAGCCATAGCAGCAAGCCGGCCGCGCCCGTCTCGGTGAGGATTTCCAGTACGAGCTGGTGCGGATGGCAGGCCCCTTCGCCCTCGCCGCAGTGCTCGGCGACGATGAAATGGTCGTTCGCCGGCGCATAGTGCGGATAGGCATAGCGGAAGTCGCGCACGCCCACGCCCGTGATGGGATGCGCCTGGATCATGCGCAGGCTGTTGCGCCAGATGTCGATGCGTCCGGTAGTGGCTTCGTTCATGTCGCTTTCGTTACCGCCCAGGGCGGCCAGGGTACGCTGCATGCGCACGTCGAACCGCGTCGAGGTTTTCCAGGCTATGCCCCCCGCGGCAAGCACGATCGCCACGGCCACGATACAAGCGCCGGCAAAGCGTGCGAGCGAGCCAGCTTCGCGCCAGATGAACGCCAGCGCGACCAGGCCGAAGCAGATCCATGCCGCGCGCGAACCGCTCAGCATCACCGGCCCCAACAAAAGCAGCAAGGCCACGACGAGGCCACGTGTATTCCAACGCTGTCGTGCCGCCCACAACACGAATGGCGAGAGCATCGCCAGGGTCGGGCCAAGCTTGGGGTCATCCGCCCCGAACAGGCCGGAGATGCGCTCCGCCTCGGCATGACCGCGCAAGCTCCAGCCGGTCAGCATCTGCATCCACGCATCCAGCACCCAGACGGCGATAACGATCGCTAGCGCAAGATAAAACCCATGCAGGCGTCGTTCGCCGCGCAAGGCGTAGCACACGTACCAGCCCAGCGGAAAATAGCGCAGCAACGCCAGCGCCGTACTCCAGCTTTTGCCGGGCACGACTGCGGTAAATGCCGAAAGCCAGGCGGCACCGATGTAGCACGCCAGCAGCGACAACCATAAACGCGCACCGGGCTGGGCCAGCCACCCTGGGCCATCGTTTCGCCAGACCACCAGCACGCCGACCAGGCATAGCAAGGTGACCAGCTCGGCGCTACGCCCGAACGGGAGCAATGCCACGAATAGCCAGTACGGCAGCAGCGATGAGCGCAACAGGCGTTTCAGTGGGGCGTTCATGCGGATCCATTACGGCGACCGCGCATTGTAGGCGCCGCGACCGGCGGACGTTTAGCCGGCGACTTCTTCGTACAACGCCAGCGCCGCGCGCTGCATGTCGATCAGGCGATAGCGTTGCAACGGCGGAATGGGTGGCGCAACGCGCAGCAGCTCGGCGGCGCGTTCGACCAGGCGCTCCCGGTCGCCCGGCGGCACGCGGCCTGCCGGATAGAGTTCGGCCAGCAGCTCGCCGACGCCGCCATGGGCATAGCCAAGTACCGGCCGGCACAGCGACAGCGCCTCCACCACGGTGCGGCCAAAAGCTTCCGGCTTGTTCGACAGCTGCAATACCAGCGCAGACATGGCGTAGATATCCCGCACGTCTTCCCGCGGCGCGGTCATGACCACCTGGCTGGCGACGCCGCGCGCGGCCACCAGTTGTTCGAGTTCATGCAGGTATGCCTCGCGGCCGGGCTCGATCACGCCCAGCAGCAGCAGGCGCGTTTCGATACCGCGCTGCTTGAGTTCAGCCACCAGCCCGACGGCATCGTGATGGCCCTTCAGGCGCGTGCCACGTGCGGGCAAGGTCAGCAACGGCGCGCCGGCCAGATCGGGATATTGCGTGAAGAAGGCTTTCTGCCAGGCCTCGTCCGGCCGGTGCCCATAGGGGAAGGCAGCCGGATCGATACCGCGCGGGATAATGCGGATGCGGGCGGTATCCAGCTTCTGGTAATGGCTGATCAGATAGTCGCGCACGGTCTGCGAAACCACCACCACGCGCTCGCCGCGCAGCATGATGGCGCTATAGCGCCCCGGCGAGTTGAGCCCGTGCACGGTAGTGATGAAATGGGGCTTGGGCGACATGCCCTTGATCGCCCACCAGCCCATCCAGGCCGGCAGGCGTGAGCGGACGTGCACGATGTCCGGCTGCAATTCGCGCAACAGCTGCCGCAAGCGGCCGAGCCGGCCCAGCGTGCGCAACGACTTGCGGCCGAGATCCAGCGTGATGTGTTCGCTGCCTTCGGCCTGCAGCTGCGCCGTCATGCGCCCGCCCGCCGAGATCACCACCGAGCGATGGCCGGCCTGCACCAGCGCCTGTCCCATCTCCAGCACCGAGCGCTCTGCTCCCCCCGCGCGGAGCGCAGGGATGAGCTGCACAACAGTCAGCACCCTGGCCGGCGTGGCGGCAACAGACATGGTTCCCTCATTCGCGACTCTCATCCATAAAAACCAAGCACCAATCGTGCCGTGCGGCGCCTTCCGCGCCAGCATGGCGGCCAGTGCTCAGTCGCGCAAGACGTAACGTGCGCCGCAGTAGGCACATACGGACTCCCCACCATCCTCGACGATCGGCAGATAGACCTTCGGATGGGAGTTCCACAACGCCATGCCGGGCATCGGACAGGACAATGGCAGGTCCGAACGCGTCACTTCATAACGATTTTCGGCATTCGCCAGGATGGGCGTGGCGGTGGCAGAGGAACCCGACATGGGGTGTAGCTCCGGGCAAGACTTGGGGCTGGCAATGTTAGCAGGGCGATGCCCCGCTTGCCGCTCGTCATTGGAAGATTGCGCCGAGCGGGCCAGCTCGGCGCAACGGCCTCCTCGCGCAGCAACGCTCGAAGAGAATCCATCATCAACACGTTCCGCTCACCCGGAGCCTCTCCACGGAAAGGCGGGGAGGCATCCTGCATCAGTGCCCGGCGCCGGCCTTCGGCACCGATCCCTCGGTGGTGATGTTCAGCTGGATCTCGTCGCTGACCTTCGGCACGTAGGCGCCCAGGCCGAAATCCGAACGCTTCAGCGTGCCGGTGGCATTGAAGCCGATCGCCGGCTGGCCGGTCATCGGATGCGTGCCGATATTGTTGAGCGTGGCATCGAGCACCACCGGTCGGGTCACGCCGTGCACGGTCAGATTGCCGGTCACCTTGTAACGCTTGCCGCCCAGCGGCTGCACGCTGGTGCTCTTGAAGGTTACCTCGGGATATTTGTCCGCATTGAAGAAGTCCGGCTGCTTCAGGTGCTGGTCGAGCGCCGGCACATGCGTATCCAGGTTGCTCAGCGGCATGGTCACTTCCACCGAGGATTGGGACGGATGCTGCTGGTCGAACACCAGCGTGCCATCGGCAATCCCCAGATCGGCGGTGGGATGGGAGAAGCCGAAGTGGCTCCAGCTGAACAGCACCATGGTGTGTCCGGGATCGAGCTTGTAGGTCACCGGCGCGGCCTGGGCCGACACCGCCGCGCCGAGCAATCCGGCCAACATCACGTAGCGAAGGGTACGCATGGAAAGTCTCCTGCCTTAATCGGTTGGGGGAACGAGCGGCGCTTGCGGTGCCGACTCGAATGACACGGACTGCAAACCTTCCAACTCACGCAATTCGTCCGCCAGCGAAGTCAGCTGGTCGGTGCGCATGGCTGGTCCAAACAACAATTCGAGCTGGTCGTCGCCATCTTCCTGGCGGCGCAGGACCATTTTCCGCAACGGCAAATGCTGGCGCGTCACGATCGCCTCGACCGAGCCCAGCGCGGTGGCGTCGGCCAGGCGCAGGCGCAGCTTCGGTCCTTCGCGGCGACGCCATGCCAGCAGGCGACGCTCCAGTGGCTTGAGCAGGGCCAGGATCAGCCAGATCAGCCCGGTGGCGATCACCGCGGCGGCAAGCAGGCCGCTGCCGGCGGCGAGGCCGATCGATGCGGTTGCCCACAGGCCGGCTGCCGTGGTCAACCCGCGCACCACCTGCTCGCGCTGCATGAACAGGATCGTGCCCGCGCCCAGGAAGCCCACGCCGCTGACCACCTGGGCCGCGATACGCGACGGGTCCAGCACCACATCCGGCTGCCCCAGCACATCGCGGAAGCCGAACGCGGATACGATGATCGCGAGCGCCGCACCCACGCTCACCAGCATGTGCGTGCGCATGCCGGCGGCCCATTCGTTGCGACTGCGGTTGAGGCCGATCACGGCGCCCAACGTCGCGGCCAGGGCCAGGCGCAAGAGGATTTCGAGCGGTTGGATCATCACGTCAGCATAGCCGAGAAGCGCATGCCGGCCATCGGCAGCCGCTTCATTCCACGCGGCAGGCTTCGCCGAACGACAGGCGCGGGCTGCGCGGGAACATATCGCGGCTGGCATCGCCATAACCTATGTTGATCAGGAAATTCGACTTGATCGACGTACCGGCAAAAAACGCCTCGTCCACGCCCGCATTGTCGAAGCCCGACATCGGGCCGCAGCCCAGGCCCAGCGCACGCGCGGCCATGATCACGTAAGCGCCCTGCAAGGTCGCATTGCGGAACGCGGTGCGATCGATCAGGTCCTGGTTGCCCACGAACCAGCTGCGGGCATCGGCATGCGGGAACAACTGCGGCAGCTTTTCGTAGAACGCATGATCGTTGGCCACGATCGCCGTGACTGGCGCGGCCAGCGTCTTGGCGCGATTGCCTTCGGAGAGATATGGCTTGAGCTTTTCCTTGGCCGCCGCGGACTTCACGAATACCAGGCGCATCGGCGAGGAATTGGCGCTGGTCGGACCGAACTTCGCAAGTTCATACAGCGCCTGCAACTGCTCGTCGTCCACCTCCTTGGGCAGGAAGGCGTTATAGGTGCGCGCGCTGCGGAACAATTGGTCCAATGCTGCCTCGGCAAGCTTCTCGCTCATGGGTATCCTCTGCATGAAGAGCGCCTGGGCGGCGCAACCAGCGCAGAGTGTAAGCGCAAGCCGGACCGAACAGAGACGAACGAGGCGAAACGTACTGTGCACGATCCGACGACAATCGCGACGGACATGGCATGAATGCCGCAAAGCCGCAGGGCGAATGCTGGGCGATCACCGACGACGCCGCCGGCAACCAGCGCCAGGCCCTGGCGCTGGCCGAGCGGCTGGGCATGCCGGTGCGTCACCTGGTGGTGTCGCCCCGCGCGCCGTGGTCGTGGCTGTCGCCGCGCCTGACCGCCGGTGGCCGGTTCGCCCTGCCCGCGGCACAACGCGCCAGCTTCGCGCCGCCGTGGCCGGCCGTCGCCATCGGTTGTGGCCGTAGCGCTGCGTTGCTGACCCGCATGCTGCGAGCACTTGCCGACCACCACTGCTACACCGTGCAGATTCTCGATCCGCGCATCGACCCAGTGCACTGGGACACCGTCATCGCGCCGCGCCACGACGGCCTGACGGGCCCCAACGTGCTGACCCCGCTCGGCTCGCTGAATCCGGTCGACGATGCATGGCTGGAAGACGGCCGCGAGTCCACGCCACTGCTGAGCGATCTGCCGCGTCCACGTATCGGCGTGCTGCTGGGCGGTCCACGCACGGGCGTGCGCATCGATGCCGGCTATGCCCAACGCCTGGCCGACCTGCTGCTCGCACGCCAGCGCGTCGACGGCGGCAGCCTGCTGGTGTTGACCTCGCGCCGCACGCCAGGCCCGGTGGCGCAGGTCATGCGCGCCGCCTTGCACAACATTCCCGGCTTGCTGTGGACCGGACCCGACGACGGCAGCAATCCTTATCCCGGAGTGCTCGGCTGGGCCGACCGGCTGGTGGTAACGCCTGATTCGGTGAACATGCTCAGCGAAGCCTGCGCCGTGGGATGCGCGGTGCAAACGCTGGTCGATACGCCCCTGCCGGCCAAGCTCGCGCGCTTTCATCGCAGCCTGCGCGATGCAGGCCTGCTGCACGATCTACGCAGCCAAGCGCCAACCCGCCAGCACCCGCTGCGCGAAACCGCGTCGATCGCCGATGCCTTGCGCAGGCACATGCTCGCGGCCTAGGGATGTTTTGCGGACAACTCAGAACGCAAAGCCCAGCGCATGCGTTATGACGCTGACTTCGCCGCACAGGGCTTCCAACGTGGCATCGCGCGGCGCAATGCGCGAACGCAGATCCAGCGTGCATAGCAGCGCGCGCCGCAATAACTCGGCGTGCGCGCGCACGAAGCACGTCGCCTGCGCGCTATCCAGCAATCCCGCATCGCGGCAGGCTTCGATCAGGCCGGCATTGACCGTCATCGACAATAACGCCGGCGAGTTCGCGGCATGCGCCAGCACCAGGCCCTGCAATGCGAATTCGATATCGAGCAAGGCGCCGCGGCCTTGCTTGAGATCAAGCAGCGACGCGCTCGAACGATCGCGTTCGGCACGCCAGCGCTGCCGCATGTTGCTTACCTCCGCCAGTACCGCCGCGCGCTCGCGCGGCACCGCCAGCGTGCGACGGCGCACGTCGGCGAGTTCGGCATTCAACACCGTGTCGCCGGCCACCGGCCGCGCTCGCAGCAAGGCCTGGTGCTCCCAGGTCCAGGCGCGGCTTTCCTGGTAGGCCACGAACGCCTCCAGGCTGCCGATCAGCAAACCCTTGGAACCGTCCGGCCGCAGCCGTGTATCCACTTCATACAAGCGGCCCGCGCGGGTCAGCACGGTCAGCCAGTTCATGACCCGCTGCGTGAGCCGCTGGTACCAGCGCGAACCTTCCAGCGGACGCGCGCCATCGCTCATCAACTGGGCACGCTGGCCGTCGAAGACAAAGACCAGGTCCAGGTCGGACGCAAAGCCCAGCTCCTCGCCACCCAGGCTGCCGTAACCGAGGATCGAAAAACCGGAACCCTCGCCTGGCAGCCGTCCATGCTGGGCCGCGATTTCGCGTTCGGCCAGCGCGGCTACCGCATTGACCACCGCTTCGGCCAGCGCGGCAAGCCGGCGCGCCGTGGCGACCGCATCGGCGCGCCCGTCGTTGAAAGCCAGGCCCAGCCGGAACGCAATGCTCGATTTGAATTCATTGATGCGCTCGAGCTCCGCCTCGGCCTCGCGCTCGTCCAGGGTTGCCAGTACGTGCGCGATCTCGGCGCTGATGTCGGCGCGCTTGAGCGGCAGCTGGTCGATGCGCGGATCGAGCACATCATCGAGCAACAGCGGTTGCGCGATCACGCGCTCGGCAAGAAAGGCGCTGTCGGCAAATAGTTGCGCCAGGCGCTTGCGCGCCGCGGGTTGTTCTTCCAACAGGGCGAGATAGGAAGGGCGGCGCGCCACGGTCTGCACCAGCCGGCACAGACGCAGCAGGCATGCTACCGGCGCGGAAGTACCGCGAGCCACGGCCAGCAACTGCGGCATCAGGTGATCGAGCTGCGCGCGCGCGCGCGCCGACATCGCGCGCAACTGCGGCGCCTGCGGCAGCTTGAGCAGGGCCTCGGCGGCGTCCGCGCCCGGCATGAAACCCGAACTTTCGAGCACGCCGGCATCGAGCGATTCGTCGCACGCGCGCTTCCACAAGATCGCATCGCCCGCCGGCACGCTGGCCTTGGCACCGCCCTCGGGCATCAGCACGGCGGCGAATTCGGTGGCGACGATCTCGCGGTGCCTGGCAAGCTCTTCGGCCAGGGGTTCCCACGCCGGGTAATCCAGCCCCAGCGCCAGCCGCTCGCGAGTAAGCGCATCACCCGGCAAATCGTGGGTCTGGGCATCGCGCAACATTTGCACACGGTTTTCCAGCCGGCGCAGAAATACATACGCTTCACGCAATGCGCGCGCGCGCGCCGCCGGAATATGGCCGCGCGCCTGGCATGCGGTCAGCGCCGGCAGCAAGCCGCGCACGCGCAGCGCCGGTTCGCGGCCACCGCGAATCAGCTGTACCAGTTGCACGATGAATTCGATCTCGCGGATGCCACCAGGGCCCAGTTTCAGATTGTCCGCCAGGTCCTTGCGCGCCACCTCGGCATCGATCAGCGCTTTCATCTCGCGCAAGCCGGCGAAGGCGGTGTAGTCCAGATACTTGCGATACACGAATGGCCGCAGCATTTCCTGCAAGGGCTTGCCCGCGCTGTGATCGCCGGCCACGGTGCGCGCCTTGATCCATGCGTAGCGTTCCCAGTCGCGGCCTTCGCGCTGGTAATACTGTTCCATCGCGCTGAAAGGCAGCGCGAGGCGCCCGGCGCTGCCGAACGGACGCAGGCGCAAATCCACGCGGGCACAGATACCGTCGTTGGTCGGCTCGTGCAGCAGGCGCACCAGTTGCCTTCCCATGCGCACGAAATATTCGCTGTTATCCAGCGCACGCGCGCCATCGCTCTCGCCACCATGCGGATAAGCGAGCACCAGGTCGATGTCGGAAGAAAAATTCAGCTCGCTGCCACCGAGCTTGCCGAAGCCGATCACCACCAGCCGCTGCAACGTGCCGTCCGCTGCGCGCGCATGACCGTAGCGCGTGGCGAGCATATGCTCGGACCATTCCAGTGCGCTGCCAAGCAGGACTTCGTACAACACGCTGGTGGCGGAAAGGATCTCCGGCAGCTCATCCAACCCGTTTACGTCGCGAAACACCAAGCGCAGGGCTTCGGCGTGGCGGAACCTGCGCAAGGCGGCCATGCTGGCCGCCTCATCCGCGTCCAGCTTCAAGGCGTCGATGCGTGCTGCTGCATCGCTGCCCGAACGCAGGCGTTCGAGTCCCTGCGGCGCAAGCAACTGCGGCTGGTTGCGCCATGTCTCGAACGCGAAATCGCTGGCCAGCAGGGTGCGGCGAATACGTTCGGCCACGCCCGCATCATCGTGCAACGGCACGCCTGCGGCACGGCAGCGCGCGACCAGCTGCGCGTAGCGGTCATCGATCAGCGCGCGCAGCGCGGAAGATTCGGTAACAATGGAAGTAACGGCCATGGCGCATTATGGCCCGATCGCCCAGGCCACAGCAGCGGCCTTGCGCCACGCCGCCCTGCCTATCGATCCTATTGGAAAAGCAGAATCCGGTGAGTCTGGCCCGTGGCAGCCGCTGCGATGGACGCCCGCCTTATCGGGCACATCGGGCTAACCATTCCACCGGCTTCGCATTCACGCTTCGGCGCGGCGCCATGGCCCTATCGTCACGGGCGAATCCGAATGCGGCGGATGGCAATGCACATGCACACGCACGCGGCCATCCGCGTCTTCGCCGAAGACGGTCAGCTTCTGAAAATGCACGCTGACTTCCTCGCCGTTCACGCCGCCATGCCGGTCCCAGTCGCGCTCGCTCCACTCGGCTTCCAGTGGCTGTTCCACGCCATCCAGGTGCAGTGCCGCGCGCACGCTGCCGGCCACATGCCGCAGGCTCAGCAAACGTGCGGACAGGCTTCCATGCTGCGGCGGCATCAGCAGGATATCTTCCGGCCTGACGTGCACTGCCACATCGTGTACGCCATCGGAGACCCAGCCTTCCAGGCGTAATGCCTGGCCGAGCATGCACAAGGTCGAATCCTCGACCGTACCGGGAAGCGGCTGGCCGCGCGCGATGAAACGCGAAGCGAACGGCGTGGCGGGCTGACGGTAAATCTGTTCCGGCGTGCCGATCTGCTCGATGCGGCCGCGATTCATCAGCACCACGCGATCGGCCATCTCCAGCGCTTCTTCCTGATCGTGGGTGACGAACAACGTCGTGATACCGAGCGAACGATGGAACTCGCGCAGCCATCGGCGCAGATTGACACGCACCTGTGCATCCAGCGCGCCGAAGGGCTCGTCCAGCAATAGCAAGCGCGGCTCGATCGCCAGCGCGCGCGCCAACGCCACGCGCTGGCGTTGGCCGCCGGAAAGCCGGGCCGGATAACGGTGGGCGAAGTCGGCCAGCTCCACCCGGCGCAGCAGTTCTTCCACCTTGGCCTTGATGACCGCTGCGCGCGGCCGCGATCGCCACGGCCGCACGCGCAAGCCGAACGCCACATTCTGCGCCACGGTCATGTGCGGAAACAGCGCATAGTGCTGGAACACCAGACCCACCCCGCGGCATCGCGCATCCAGCGCGAGCAGATCCTGGCCATCGCGCCGTACATTGCCGGCATCGGGATGATCCAGGCCGGCCAGGATACGCAACAGGCTGGTCTTGCCCGAGCCCGACGGACCGAGCACGGCGACAAATTCGCCATCGGCGATGTTCAAGCTGACGTCGTCCAGCGCGGCAAACTGACCGAACTGGCGACGCAAACGGGAGATCTCGATACCCATGTTTCCGCGCTTCCTCAGCAGTCCTAGCGAACCGCATGCAATACGCTGCCATGCCGCCACTCCACCAGGCGCTTGATGCCAAGCGTCAACACACTAAGCAGGGCCAGTAGTGAAGCCACTGCAAAGGCGGCGGAAAAATTTTCTTCGTAAAGCTGATCGACCTGGAGCGGCAGCGTGTTGGTGAGGCCGCGCAAGTGACCGGAAACCACATAGACCGCACCGAATTCGCCCATGGCGCGCGCATTGCACAGCAGCACCCCATAGAGCAGCGCCCAGCGTATCCTCGGCAGGGTCACGCGAAAGAAAATCTGCCATCCGCCAGCACCGAGCGTGAGCGCGGCCTCTTCCTGTTCCGAGCCTTGCGCCTGCATCAGCGGAATCAACTCACGCGCCACGAACGGCAAGGTAACGAAAACGGTAGCCAGCACCAGGCCGGGCATGGCGAAAATCACCTGTACGCCATGTGCTTCGAGCCATGGCCCGAACCATCCGTATCTGCCGTAGACCAGGACCAGCATCATGCCTGCCACTACTGGCGATACTGAAAACGGCAGGTCGATCAAGGCGCCGAGCAAGGCCTTGCCGCGAAAGTCGAAATGCGTCATCGACCAGGCCGCGGCCAGCCCGAAGACCAGGTTCAGGGGTACGGCGATCGCGGCGATGGTCAAGGTGAGGCGGACCGCCGCAAGCGTGTCCGGCTGGCGGATGGCATCGATATAGAAGGCGACGCCTTGGCGAAAGGCCTCGGCGATAATTGCCAGCAGCGGCAGCACCAGCAGCCACGCCATCACGATCAACGCAGCGCCGACCAGGGCGCCGCGCGCCGCGCGGACCGTCCAGGCGGGACGGCCACCGAGCGAGGCGGCGACCACCGCCATCAGCGCAACACCGCCCAGCGGCGCGTCCAGCGTTGCAGCACGGCCAGCGCCACCAGCAGCACCAGGGACGCCGCGAGCATCACGGTGCCTAGCGCGGCGCCGCCGCGATAGTCGTATTGCGAATCGATCTTTTGCACGATCAGGTAAGGCGCGATTTCGGTACGAAACAGCCGGTTGCCGGAAATGAATACCACCGAGCCGTACTCGCCGATGGCGCGTGCCAATGCCAACGTATAGCCGGCCAGCAAAGTGGGCAGCAGCAATGGCAGCACGACGCGGAAGAAGCGCTGCAACGGCGAGGCACCCAAGGTATAGGCCGCTTCTTCCAGGTCGCTTTCCAAGCCTTCCAGCACCGGTTGCAACGTGCGCACGACGAATGGCAAACCCACGAACACCATCGCCACCAGCACCCCCAGCCGCGTATACGCCACCTCGATGCCGAACGGCGCCAGGCGACTGCCCAGCCAGCCATTGGGTGCATACAGCGCGGTCAGCGCAATGCCGGCCACCGCGGTGGGCAGGGCGAACGGAAGATCGACCAATGCATCGCACACTCGGCGAAATGCAAAGCGGTAGCGCACCAGCACCCACGCCACCAGCAGGCCGAGCAATACGTCGATGCTGGCAGCAAGCAACGCGGCGCCGAAACTCAGGCGCAACGATGCCAGCACGCGCCGCGTGCCGATCTGTGCCCACCAGCCGGCGGGCCCGAGTTCGCACGCGGTCCACAGCAGCGCGGCCAGCGGCACCAGCACGCAACTGCCGAGCACCGCGCAGGTATAGCCGGTGCTGAGACGGAATCCGGGCAGCAGATGACGGCCCACGGCGCCTAATGCTCCCCTTCGGTGATCTGGTCGAACACGCCGCCGTCGGCAAAATAAGTCGCTTGCACTTTGCGCCAGTCGCCGAATTGCTCGGCGATGGTGAAGGTTTTCACTGCCGGGAATTGCGTCGCGTAATGGGCCACGGCCGACGCCAGCCGCGGCCGGAAAAAGTGCCTGGCGGCAATGGCTTGGCCTTCCGGGCTGTACAGGAATTGCAGGTAAGCCTGCGCAACCTTCTGCGTGCCGTGCCTGGCGGCGACCGAATCCACCACGGCTACCGGCGGCTCGGCCAGGATCGTCGTGGACGGCACGACGACTTCGTAGTTGTCCTTGCCGAATTCCTGCAAAGTCAGCAGTGCCTCGCTTTCCCACGCGATCAACACGTCGCCGATGCCGCGCTGGACAAAGGTATTGGTGGCGCCGCGTGCGCCCGAATCCAGCACCGGAACGTTCTTGTACAACGCCGTGACATAAGCACGCGCCTTATCGGCGTTGCCGTTCGACTGGCGTGCAGCCCAGCCCCAGGCAGCCAGGAAATTCCAGCGCGCGCCACCGGAGGTCTTGGGATTGGGCGTGATCACTTGCACATCGGGCCGGACCAAATCAGGCCAATCGCGAATCTTCTTCGGGTTCCCCTTGCGCACCAGGAATACAATGGTCGAGGTATAAGGCGAGCTATGGTTCGGCAGCCGCGTTTGCCAGTTTTCGGCAAGCAGGCCCTTGTCCGCCAGCACGTCGATGTCATAGGCCAGCGCCAACGTCACCACGTCCGCCTGCAAGCCATCCAGCACCGCGCGCGCCTGCTTGCCCGAACCGCCATTGGACGTGGTGACCGTGACACTCTGTCCGGCCTGCCTGGCCCATTGCGCCTTGAAGGCGGCATCCACGTCCTGGAAATACTCACGGGTCGGATCGTAGGACACATTCAGCAGCTTGGTGTCCGCGGCAACGGCATGGCCAACTCCCATGGTAAGCAACGCGGCAAGCATGAGCCATGTTCGTTTCATGCGTAACGACCTCCGTAAGCAGAGCGAGAACACCCACGCTGGACTATAGGTTTGGACGGCTGGATGGCCGAAATCGCGGTTCGTCCTATGCATAGTGCCGATCAGTTCCGATGACCGAGCGAGAATCCGCGACACTGGCCGCTGTCGACATGCCGAGTCTCTTTCGCCGCATGCAGCATGGATGGTCCCTTAAATGAAGACTTCCACACGCAACTCCACCACTTGCGGATTAATCACCAGGCCGCGTCGGTCACTGAAGGCGCGGATGTAATTCGCCTGGAACCGCAGATGGGTGCCGAGATACCAGTTCGCGCCGGCGGTCCAGTCATGCTCCTTGCCGCCCAGCACCGTGCCGTCGTTGAGGTCCAGCTCGCTGTAGCGCACGGCAAATTCCACCGCGCCCCAGGGACGCGAGGGAATCACGTTGCTGACGTTGCCGTCGTGGTACTGGCGCGATTCCCCGGTCAGCACCCAGGTGCCATAGACGTAATAACCGCTGAGGTCGTAGTGCGGCTTGCCGGTGTCGAACGTGGTCTGCGCCTGCAGGTATTCGCTCTGCACCGACCAGGGGCCGTCGATCCACAGTCCTTCCAGGCCCAGGCGATCGATATGATCCACGCCGCTAAGCGTGCCCGAACTGACCAGCGTCACCGTGGTCAGCCCCGCTTCCGGCGTCGTCTTGAAGCTGGCCGTGGCCGGCTGCTGCACGCCCAGCGCATTTACCAGTCCATAAGGATGTTCGCGCGAGACGGCAAGGCCCAGGTGCAGCACATGCGTGGCCTGATGGATGGGCACCCACGCGGCCCGCGCGGCCAGCGTATGCCCTGGATCCTTCCCTTGCATGTTGTGGCTGTAATAGCCCAGGCTGGCCAACCAATGCGTGCGCTGGATAGCCCAGTCCACGCCGATCCGGCGATTCTCGTAGACCGCCTGCGAGGGCAGCGCCAGTTCGATGAAGGTGGTTTGCGTCGACGTCGTGACGCCTTCGAAACTCACCGGCGTCTTGCTTTGCCCGAATCGGATCGCGCCAAAATCGTCGTCACCGGTGACGGCCTTCGTCTGCAGGCGCAGGAAAGCATCCTGCCACTGCCTGGACTGGAAGTCGTAATACAGCGTGCCATCGTAGACGCCCGGTTTCTTGACATAGAGACCCAGGTATTTGCGCCGGTTGGTGTGCGCATCCGTGAATTTGCCGTCGTCGTGCGAAAAGTCGTTCACATCGTACTGATAGCGCAAGATCAGGCCGATATCCGTGCCATCGCTCAGTTGCGCGTGGGTGGGCCAATCAGTGAGCCAGTCATCGTTGCCGGCCCGGGCGACACCGGCAGCCCAAAGGGTCATCGCCGACCATGCGGCCAAGGTGATCATGACGTGGGCAAGCTTCGATCTTCGCGGCATGCATAGCTCCGGCGCCGCCGCACGCGGCGCCCATGATGAATAGGTGAAAAGCCCCTGATCGGAGCGCCCGGGGAAACGGCGCCCTGACTCCATCCTGCCCGGCCTGTTTTGCGCAAAGAAAGGAGCGAACGGCATGCGGATATGCCGCCCCATCATTTCTTCGCCGGTAAACGAAGTTCTAACATCCTTGGAATCATATGGACGTCTATACGTCCAAGGACGATCCAGCGATGACGGCCGCCACCGTATCACCCCTGCCCGAAGACAAGCAGCCGCTGGTCGCGCGGCTGATCGACGGACTGGAAGCGCCGGCCCTGCAGTGGCTTTCCGGCTACCTGGCGGGTGTCGCGGTACAGCGCCAGGGCGGTGGCAGGCCCGCGCCAGCCGAGCCTGTCTCCGTCGCGGAAACGCAGGCCCGCCTGACCATCGTGTATGGCAGCCAGACCGGCAACGCCAAGCGTCTGGCCGAGGAACTCGGCCGCCGCGCCAGCAGCGCCGGGCTGGTCGCGCGCGTGGTTCGCGCCGATGTGTATCCGCTGCGTGAACTCAAGCAGGAACGCCTGCTCTACATCGTGATCAGTACGCAAGGCGACGCCGAACCGCCGGATGATGCCCGTACCCTGGTCGAATTCCTCGGCAGCCAGCGCGCCCCGAAACTCGATGGCTTGCACTACGCCGTGCTTGGCCTGGGCGATTCCAGCTACCCGGACTTCTGCGCCATCGGCCGCCAGCTGGATGAACGCCTCGCCGCGCTCAACGCGCAGCGCCTGCTGCCGGCGGGTGAAGCGGACGTCGACGTGGAAACGGTGGCGCAGCCGTGGCTGGAGCAAGCCCTGCAACATGCGCGCGAACAACTGAAAACGTCCACGCCGCTGGCCAAAGTCACGCCGTTGCGCACGGCGCGCAGCGTGCCCGCCTGGCACCGCGAGCAGCCGTTCGAGGCACCCGTGCTGCTCAATCAGCGCATTACCGGCCGCGGCAGCGATCGCGACGTGCGCCATCTGGAACTGTCATTGGAAGGTTCCGGACTGCGCTATGCGCCGGGCGACGCGCTGGGTGTATGGCCGACCCAGTCGCCGGCCCTGGTCGATGCGCTGCTGCGCGCCGTACAGCTTGATGGCGAGATGGCCGTGCGGGTGGCGGAGGAAGAACGTCCATTGCGCGCATGGCTGAGCGATCGCCGCGAACTGACCCAGCTGACGCGCCCGTTCTTTTCCGCGCACGCCGAACGCTGTGGCGACGCTGCGCTGCGCGAACTGCTGCAGCCCGCCTCGCGCGATGCATTGGCGACCTTGTTCTCCCGCTGGCAGGTGCTGGATCTGCTGCGCCACCATCCCGCGCCATGGACCGCGGATGCGCTGGTCGCTGCATTACGTCCCTTGGCGCCGCGCCTCTATTCCATTGCCTCCAGCCAGGCGGTGGTCGGCGAGGAGGTACACCTTACCGTCAGCCACGTCGATTACGCGCTCGATGGCGAAGCTCGCTGGGGCGCCGCCAGCCGTTATCTGTCCGGGCGCAGCGAAAACGACACCGCACCGGTCTTCATCGAGGCCAACGAACGTTTCCGCCTGCCGGCGGATGAGCGCGACATCGTGATGATCGGGCCCGGCACCGGCGTGGCGCCGTTTCGCGCCTTCGTGCAGGAACGCGCCGAACGCGGCGCGAGCGGGCGCAACTGGCTGCTGTTCGGCAATCCGCATTTCGATTCGGACTTCCTGTACCAGGTGGAATGGCAGCAAGCACTGAAGAACGGCCAGCTGCACCGGCTCGATCTCGCGTTTTCGCGCGACCAGTCCGACAAGATCTACGTCCAGCATCGCCTGCGCGAACAAGGCCGGCGCCTGTACGAATGGCTCGATAGCGGCGCGCATCTGTACGTCTGCGGCGATGCCAGCCGGATGGCGAAAGACGTACACCAGACACTGATCGCGATCGTCGCCGGACAGAGCGGCCGCACGGCAGAAGATGCCGAGGCGTGGTTGAACCAGTTGATCCAGCAGGGCCGGTACGCCCGCGACGTGTATTGAGGCCTTACGATGAGCGATAGCACGGTTTCCGAATTTGAACGCATCAAGGCCAACAGCCGCTTCCTGCGCGGCACGCTGGTGGAGAGCCTGGCCGACCCGGTCACCGGCGCGATCAGCGATGACGATAACAAGCTGCTGAAGTTCCATGGCAGCTATCAGCAGGATGATCGCGACCTGCGCGAGGAACGCCGCAAGCAAAAGCTGGAGCCGGCGTACCAGTTCATGGTGCGCGCGCGCCTGGCGGGCGGCGTGCTCAGTCCCGCGCAATGGCTGTCGTTCGACCATATCGCCCGCACCTGGGCCAATCACACGCTGCGCATTACCACGCGGCAGACGTTCCAGTTGCATGGCGTGCTCAAGCGCAACCTCAAGCGTTCGATCGCGGCGATGAACGACGCCCTGGTCAGCACCATCGCGGCATGCGGCGACGTGAACCGCAATGTCGTTGCCAGCGCCAATCCGGTATCGACTCCCGCGCATCGCGTGGCGTATCGCTGGGCCGAACGCCTGTCCGAACACCTCAAACCCAGGACGCGCGCGTACCACGAGATCTGGCTGGACGAACAATTGGTTGCCGGCGGCGAAGCAGAGAGCGAACCGCTGTACGGACCGACCTATCTGCCGCGCAAGTTCAAGATCGGCGTAGCGGTGCCGCCCACCAATGACGTGGATGTATTCGCGCAGGACCTTGGCTTGATCGCCATCATCGAGCATGGCGAATTGCTTGGCTTCAATATCGCGATTGGCGGCGGCATGGGGGCGAGCCATGGCGACCCGAGCACTTATCCACGGCTGGGCAGCGTGATCGGTTTCGTGGTACCGGAACAATTGCTGCGCACCGCCGAAGGCATCATCGAGGTCCAACGCGATCATGGCAATCGCCAGGAGCGCAAGCACGCGCGCCTGAAATACACCATCGATCGCATGGGCCTGGCTGCCTTCAAGGCTGAACTTGAACGCCGTATCGGCTTTGCGCTGCAATCCTCGCGCGCCTACCGTTTCGAGCACACCGGCGACCGCTACGGCTGGACGGAAGGCGATGACGGGCGCTGGCACCTGACCTTGCACATCGAATCGGGCCGGCTCGCCGACCTGCCGGACCGGCCACACCTCAGCGGCCTGCGCGCGATCGCCGAGCAACATCGAGGTGATTTCCGGCTGACCTGCAACCAGAACCTGATCATCGCCAATGTGCCGGCCGCGCAGCGCGAACCTATCGACGCGCTGGCGGCCGAATACAAGCTGGACGGCTATCGCCATCTCAGCGGCATCCGCCGTCACGCCGTAGCCTGCGTGGCAATGCCCACGTGCGGCCTGGCGATGGCCGAGAGCGAACGCTACGTGCCGCAGTTGCTGCCCAAGCTGGAAGCCCTGCTCGATCGCCACGGCTTGCACGACGAACCGATCCTGCTGCGCCTGTCCGGCTGCCCGAACGGCTGCTCCCGTCCTTACCTGGGCGAGATCGCCTTGGTCGGCCGCGCCATAGGCCGCTACGACTTGCGCCTGGGCGCGGATTTCGCCGGGCAGCGGCTCAACCGCACGTTGCGCGAGAACATCGACGAAGCGGGCATCCTGACCGAACTGGATGCACTGTTCGCACGCTACGCCGCCGAACGGCAAGCGCAGGAGCACTTTGGCGATTTTCTCGTGCGCAGCGGTACGCTACCTGCGGCCGCTCACGCCATCGATGTGGACGTTTTCGCATGAGCCAGCCTACCCCCGAGCAAGCTGCCCGCGATGCGCGTGCGCTGGTCAAGCTCGACGCCTGGTTGCTGGCATTGACTGCCGAAGAGCGCGTGGACTGGGCGTTGCAGCAACTGCCGGGCCTGCATGTGCTTTCGTCGAGCTTCGGTGCGCAGTCGGCGGTGTCGCTGCATTTGCTGACGCAGCGATTGCCGCGCATTCCGGTCATCGTGGTCGATACCGGTTATCTGTTTGCCGAAACCTATCGTTTCATCGATGAGCTGACCGAGCGGCTGTCGCTGAACCTGCACATTGTCCGTCCCGTACTGTCGCCCGCGTGGCTGGAGGCTCGCCACGGTGAACTGTGGAACCGGGGCCGCGACGGACTCGACCATTACAACCGCCTGGCCAAGGTCGAACCGATGCAGCGTGCGCTGTCCGAACTTGGCGCAAGCACCTGGATCGCCGGACTGCGCCGCCAGCAATCGTTGAGTCGCGCGGCGACGCCGGTCATCGATCATCGCCACGGTCGCTGGAAGCTTCATCCGATCATCGACTGGACCGATCGCGACATTGGCTTATACCTGCGCCGCCACGACTTGCCCTATCACCCACTGTGGGACAAGGGCTACGTATCGATCGGCGATACGCATACCACACGCCGCTGGGAGCCAGGCATGCGCGAGGAGGACACCCGCTTTTTCGGCCTCAAGCGCGAATGCGGATTGCACCTGGACGTGTAGCCGTCGGCAACACGCCATAACAAAACGTCACCCAAAAAGAACGACCCCGATAAGGAAACCGCATGAAAGCCCTTGCCGCCGAGACCGCCTCGGCCGAACACGATGCGCTGGTCGCGCCACATGGCGGCGTGCTGCGCGAACTCTACCTTCCTTCTGCGGAAGCCGAAGCGCTCAAGCGGCACAGTGCCTCGCTGCCGCAGTGGACGCTCAACCAGCGCCAGCTGTGTGACCTGGAGCTGTTGCTCAATGGCGGCTTTTCGCCGCTGCAGGGCTTCCTGGTACGCACCGACTACGATCGCGTCGTCGCGGAGATGCGGCTGGCCGATGGCAGCTTGTGGCCGATCCCGATCACGCTGGACGTGGACGAGGCATTCGCCGCCAGCTTGCCGGACCATGCACAGGTCAGCCTCAACGATACGCAAGGCACGCCGCTGGCCGTGCTCACTGTCCAGGACGTATATTTTCCGGATCGGATCGCCGAAGCACGCTCCGTGTTCGGCACCACCGACCGCACCCATCCGGGTGTGGCCGAACTGCTGGATCGCACCGGGTCGGTCTACCTCGGCGGACGCCTGCAAGGCATCCAGCCGCCGGCGCATTACGACTTCACCGCGCTGCGGCACAGTCCCCGGCAATTGCGCGATTGGTTCCGCCAGCATGGCTGGTATCGCATCGTGGCGTTCCAGACGCGCAACCCGATGCATCGCGCGCACCGCGAACTGACTTTGCGCGCGGCCGGGCAGGTCGGAGCGAAGTTGCTGATCCAGCCTTCGGTCGGACGCACCAAGCCGGGCGATGTCGATCACTACACGCGCGTGCGCTGCTACCGCGCGCTGCTCGAACATTATCCGAAGGAGCATGCAACGCTGTCGCTGCTGCCGCTGGCGATGCGCATGGGTGGCCCGCGTGAGGCGCTTTGGCACGCGATCATCCGCAAGAACTATGGCGCCAGTCACTTCATTGTCGGGCGCGATCACGCCGGTCCCGGCAAGGATGCGCACGGCAACCCGTTCTACGATCCATACGCCGCACAGCAACTGCTGGCCCAGCATGAGCATGAGCTGGGTATTCGCATCGTGCCGTTTCCGGCGATGGTCTATGCCGCCAACCGCGATGCGTATCTGCCGCAGAATGAAGTGGATGCGCAGGATGAAATCCGTGACATCTCCGGCACGGAACTGCGCCGGCGCCTGCATCACGGCGAAGCGATCCCGGAATGGTTCACCTTCCCCGACGTGACAAGGATTCTGCGTGAGCGCCATCCGGCCAACGCGCGCCAGGGTTTTGCGCTGTTCTTTACCGGCCTTTCCGGCTCGGGCAAATCCACCTTGGCGCAAGCGGTGTTGGCGCGCCTGCTGGAAACTGCCAGCCGGCCCGTGACCGTGCTGGACGGCGACGAAGTGCGGCGGCATCTGTCCAAGGGCTTGGGTTTCTCGCGCGAGGACCGCGATGCCAATATCACTCGCATTGGCTACGTCGCCAGCGAAGTGGTGCGACATGGCGGCATTGCGATCTGCGCGCCGATCGCACCCTATGCCGGCGCGCGTGCCGAGGCGCGGCAACTGGTGCAGACGCAGGGGCGTTTCGTGGAAGTCCACGTCTCTACCCCGCTGGAAATATGCGAGGCGCGCGATCGCAAGGGGCTTTATGCCGCGGCGCGCGCGGGCAAGATCAAGGGTTTCACCGGTATCGACGATCCCTATGAGACGCCCGCATCGCCAGAACTGCGCGTGGACACCAGCCAGGTGAGCGTCGACGAGGCGGCCGAACGTGTCATCGCATGGTTGCGCGCGGAGGACCTGGCGTAAGCAGATCTCCGACCTGCTCGACAAGAGGAAGGCAGCCGCGCCATGGAGCCCGTAGCGGCCGCCTTCCCCTGCATGCGGGATATTCGTTGCGAGCCGTTATTTGCCGCCTGCCGCCGGTTTTGGCGCAGCGTTGCCCGCCGCGGCCTGCGCAGGCCGCACGACGTACCCGACCGGCAGCCAGCCGCTTCCGCTCTTGCTCAACGATACGGTTTCAAAGGTCGCGAGCTTGGCATATTGGGTCGAATAGACCACGTTGAGGTATTCGCCCTGCGGCATGCCCTGCGGATTGTCGACCTTGTTCACGCCAATCCACTGACGGCTCTGCTCGGCACCCAGTTGCTGGCGAAGATTGGCGACATACTTGGCCCAGTCCGCCTGGTTCACGCTCTTCTGCATGGTCGGGCTGCTGCTCTTCCACATCGCGTCGGCCTGGCCGGCATCGGCCTGGACCACCCATTTGGCGGCGATGGTGGAGGCCTTCTCCAGACCTGAAGGAGCCTGCTGGGCCAGCGAGGCGCCGGTGCCGAGCAACGCGGCGGAAACGAAACATCCCCCCAGCACACGGCGGACGAGCTTCGTCGGATTACGGGTTGCATGCGTCATACATATCTCTCCATGAATAAGATGGAGCTACTCATCCCCGAATAGCCCCACGACTGCGTGGTTTGCGCGTTAGAGATGCGCAACCCATCGTGTCACGACGGCATGCGGCCCGCCTTCAGGCTTGGCTTAAATGATTGTCCGTCAGCGTCGCCGCATGCGCCTGCCGGCGCGTTGGCCCGGCGCAGGAAAAGCGCCTCGGATGCACGGGCTGCCCGACTCAGGCTGCCCGCGATGTGGTACGCCGGACTCCGCGCTGCGGTAACTCGTTCCACAACGGCGGCTCCGGCCAATGCGGCTCGGCATGCCCGGCAACGACGCGGCGCAGTTCCGCTTCATCGATCTGGGGCGCCACCAATCGGGCCAGTTGCGCCACGTAGCTGCGCAGCACATGGTCGCGACGCAGCACCAGCCAGCTGGTGCAAACCGGCAGCAGGTCGTCGATGTCGAGCGTGACCAGTTCGCGCGCATCGGCGGCGCCCACGGCCATCTCGGCCAGGATGCCCACGCCCAATCCCGCCAGCACGTAGGTCTTGATCAGATCGGCATCGACGGAGGTGCAAGCGATACGCGGCACGAGCCCGGCCGCGGCGAAGGAACGACGCAGCGAGGATTCGGGCTGCAGCGAGGATTCGTAGCTCACCAGCGGATATTCGGCCAGGTCCTGGATCCGCAGCGGTCGACCAAGCTTGGCCAGCGGATGACCGAGCGGCACGATCGCGCGGCGGTACCAGCGGAACAGCGGCACGGCGATGCCGCCTTCCGGCGGCTGGCCGCTGGTGCTGACCAGCACCAGGTCCACCTCGCCGCTTTCGAACAAGCTGATGATGCGGCCCTCGCCCTGCGGGCGGATGTGCACGCCAAGCTCGGGATAGTGCTGCTTCAATCGCGCGATCGCCTCGGGCAGGACGAAACGCGCCTGGGTATGGGTAGTGGCTACCGACAGTTCGCCGTGGGCTTCCTCGCGCAGGTTGGCGGCCAGCGCACGGATGTTGCGTGCCTCATGTAGGATGCTGCGCGCCCGCTCCAGCACTTGCGCACCGGCGGGCGTGATCGCATCCAGGCTCTTGCCGCGGCGGGTGAATACCTGGAAGCCCAGCTCCCCTTCCAACTGCTTGAGTTGCTTGCTGATGCCGGACTGGGTGGCATGGACGTTATCGGCGGCCAGGGTGATATTCAGGCCGGCGTCGGCGATGGCGACGATGTAGCGAAGTTGCGTGAGGGTCATGAGATCGGCTCCAGGATGGGTCGCGTGCAGGGCTGTGCGTTGCGCATGGCGCAGCACATACAGCTCACGAACCACCCTGGACGGCGTTTCATCATGCTCTCCGCACCGGCATGATACCGGTTGTCTCCGGACCTTAACACAGCGTTATTTGGACGTCTATACATCTAGCTGTCTTTGAAGTGTGATGAAAAGGCCCATGCCATAACGCCATATCCTCGGCACCAGCAGCCATTTCCGTCGCATTTGCCGCAGGGTTACCGTGACGAGCCAAAGCCCTGGCCTACTGGAGCTGCCGATGCAGCTGTATCCGCTGTTCGCCGATCTGAGTAACCGTCCGGCGCTGGTCGTGGGCGGTGGCGACGTGGCGGCCAGGAAAGCCTCGATGCTGCTGCGCGCCGGCGCCAGGGTGACGGTGGGCGCGCCGGTCCTGGGCCCGGAGCTGCGCGAACTGTTGCAGCAGGGACGCATTACCTATCGCGCGTGCGCCTATCAATCCGAATGGCTGGATGGCATGTGGCTGACGATCGCCGCGACACGTTCACGCCGCTTGAACGCGCGCATCGCCGCAGACGGACACGCCAGGCAGCGGCTGGTCAATGTCGTGGATGATCCTGCGCTGTCGAGCTTCCAGGTGCCCGCGGTGATCGATCGTTCGCCGCTGCTGGTGGCGATCTCCAGCAGCGGCACGGCGCCCGTGCTGGCGCGCCGCCTGCGCGAACGCATCGAGAGCCTGCTCGATCCCGCGCTGGGTCCGTTGCTGCAACTCGCGCAACGCTACCGCGCGCGCATCCGCGCCCGCCATGCCGATCTCGGTGCACGTCGCCGCTTTTATGATTGGCTGCATGACGGACCGGTCAGCGCGTTGCTGCGTGCCGCCCATCCGATGCGCGCGGAGCAGCAGTTGGTGGCCGCACTGGCCGACCGCGAGCCACCGCGAGGATCGGGTTCGGTCGCCCTGGTCGGCGCCGGCCCCGGTGATCCGGGTTTGCTGACCTTGCGCGCGCTGCGTGCATTGAATGAAGCCGATGTCATTCTTCACGATGAATTGATCAGCCCGCAGATTCTGGAGCTGGCCCGCCGCGATGCCTTGCAGCTTGCCGTCGGCAAGCGCGGCGGCGGCACGCACACGCCGCAGGAGGCGATCCACGCATTGCTGCTCGAACATGCCCAGGCCGGACGCCGGGTGGTGCGCTTGAAAGGCGGCGATCCCTTTGTCTTCGGCCGCGGCGGCGAAGAGCTGGCCTTCCTGCGCGAACATGGCATTGCCTACGAAGTGATCCCAGGCATCACCGCCGCGCTCGCCTGCGCCGCCCACGGCGGCGTGCCGCTGACGCACCGCGACCACGCGCATTCGGTACGGCTGGTGACAGCGCATTGCCAGCATTCGCTGGATACGCTGGATTGGGTGGAGCTGGCTCGCGAGCGACAGACATTGGCCGTCTATATGGGCGTGGGCAAGCTCGAGGAACTCACCGGGAAGTTATTGGCACATGGACGTCCGTCCGACACGCCGTTCGCGCTGATCGAGAATGGTTCGCTGCCGGGCCAGCGCACGCTGGTCGGCACCTTGGGCGACCTGCCGAAGCTTGCCCGCCACCACGCGGTATGCGCGCCGGCCCTGCTGATCCTTGGAGAGGTAGCGGACTTCGCCCCCGCGCTGCACTGGTACGGCGAACTGCTTGGCCCGACGCCCCCGCATTCAGGTATTTCCAACGCCCTGGCTGACGCGGCGTGACATAGCACAGCCCGGTTGCGCCAACCCGGATTTTCTTGCGAAATTTCCGTGAGTTAACCCTTACGCAAAGCCTCCCGTCGCGCCGTTTCGCCAGTCGCCTGACAACCGATTCATGTCGGTAACGTTACAGTTCTCATCTCCCAAGATGACGAATGACGGATTGCATGGCGCTGGCTCCCTCTACCTGGCTTTCGAGACGCACGGTCGCCACCCGTACCGCGTTGGCGTTCGCGATGATGATCGCGTTCGTCCTGGGTACCGGCTTGCTCGACGGGCATGACGGCGTATCGCCATCACAATTGCTCACGCAGCCGGTGTTCCCGCTGGCCAATGCCATGCCTGGATTGCTATTGGCGCTGCTGTTGCTGGCCCTCACCCGGCGCACCTTGCTTTCGTTTGGCCTGGCGTACCTGCTGCAGGGCCTGATGTATGGCATCAACGCCCTGAAAGTGGCCAATCTCGGCACGCCCTTGCTGCCAGCGGATTTCCGCATGGCGGGCCAACTGCGCAAAGGTGGCTTGCACGTGCTGGGCAGCTACCTGCCGCACAGCCCATGGCCTTACCTGGTGATCCTCGGTGGCGTGGCCGTGGTCGTGGCGATGTGGCGCTACGAACCGCCGCTGTTCGCGCGCCGCACGGGTGGCCGTCGGATCGTTGCCGGCGCGCTGCTCGGCGCCACGCTGGGCACGCTGCTGATTGGCGTGCCCGGCTGGGGCAATCTCTACAACGGCCATAAGCTTTGGCTGGAACCGTGGTCCGCCGCGGCCACGACCAACCATTCCGGGCTGGTCAGCTCCCTGGTGATGTTTCATCTGCAAGATCGACGCACCAAAGAAAAAGCCGATCCGGCAGCGGTGAGCAAGCTGCTGCAAACGACGGGTGACGCGGTGCGGGCGCGGATGCAGGCTCCCGTCGACCAGGGCACCGCGCTGCCTGACATCGTGGTGGTGCAAAGCGAATCGTTCTTCGATCCGAGCATCGTGCGCGGTTACGAAAACGCCAGGCTCACGCCCAACCTGGATCGTCTTGCCGGCGAAGGCATGAGCGGCCCGTTGCACGTGCCCACCTTCGGCGGCGGCACCATCCGTACCGAATTCGAAGTACTGACCGGCTTGTCGCTGCGCTATTTCAGCGCGATGCAGTTCCCGTACCTGCAATTGAACGACAAGGTGGTACCGAGCATGGTGCGCGTGCTGCGTTCGCATGGCTATGAAACGGTCGCCATCCACGGCAACGATCCCACGTTCTGGAATCGCAACACGGCTTTCAAGGCACTGGGCTTTGATCGGTTCGTCTCGCAGTCGGGCTTTCCGGCCAATGCGGCGATGGATGGCAAGTACATGGCCGATAGCGCGATGACCGACGAAATCATGGCGCAATTGAAAGACTCCGGCCCGCCGCAATTCCTGTTCGCGATCAGCCTGGAAGCACACGGCCCGTATGACGTGACGCCGTCGGATCCGTCCGCGCGCGACGCCACCCCGGTGCCGTCCGCTATCGATGCCAAGGACAAGCGGCAAGTACAGAATTACCTCTATCACATGCAGCACGCGGATCAGCAACTCGGCCGCCTTGCCGCACTGCTGTCCAGGCGCAATCGTCCAACCTTGCTGCTGTTCTACGGCGATCACCTGCCCGGCCTGAACGATGCTTACCGCGAGACCGGTTTCGTCAATGGCCAGGACATGCTGAGCCAGGCCGGCACCTGGTTGCTGATCGATCCGCGCAATCCCGGTCGTCCGCAGCGCATCGACATGGCCTCCTGGATGCTGCCCGGCCTGCTGCTGGAACGCGCGGGCATCCATGACGACGCCTATTTCGCCATCACCCAGGTGCTCGCCCCGTCGCTGGCAAGCCTGACACGGGCGCCCGGCGCGCCGCCCGTACCCCTCGACGCGCAGCAACAGCAGTTCGATAACGACATGGCAAGCATCGCGGTGCTGCGCATGAAGGGCAAACTGGATCACTGGCTGCCGGCAAACCTGCTGCCCGCCAATACCGCCGTGGCAACGCAGGACGATACTGAGGAAGAGGCTCCGGCATCGGCGGCCATGGGTATTCATCGCTGAAGTCGCCTGCGTTCAAGCCCCAGGCCTTCACATAAAAAACTGCGTCCGGCCGGGCGCAGTTTTTTTATGTGAAGACCCTTGCACAAGCATTAATGCTTAACTTTATCGTAAGGAAATTGCGCTACTCCAATTCCCTTTTAAGCCCGATCCGATACTTCCCATAGCCTTTTTTTGGCCGAATAAGCAGGTGCCTACCACGCGCACATTTGCCGCGGGATGAGGGAATTCCCGCCGATTCTCCCCACAGGATGACGAGGCACCCAGGAAGCGGGTCTCGTGTATCCGCGTGCCGGAAAAGCTGATGTTCGCTATCGATCGATGCTTCGCTATCGCCCATGCCCGACGATTTCGCTGGCGAGCGATGCTCGGCGGAACGCTCGCCGCCGTGCTGACTGCCTGCGCCGCCACGGTGCTGGAAAAGCACGCCGATCCATTGACCGCTCCGTCGCCGCTGCCTGTCAGCCAAGCTTCGAGGCATGCGCTGAACCATCAGCAGGATGTCCCGGATGCTCCGGCATTCCTGCCTCGCGCCTTCGCTGAAAAGCCTTTCGTTGCCGGCATCGCTTCGAACGCACCCTCGCCTTATCTCGATGCGTTGACACGTATCTACCGCGCCCCGGCGGACACCGCCAAGGCAACCAAGCCCGCCAAGCCGCTGCACGATGAGATCGCGAAGTTTCATGCCGTGGATACGGGCATGCCAATCGCGCTCGCGCGTATCACTTCGAACTACGGACAGCGCAACAATCCGTTTGGGAAAGGCCACGTTTTCCACCGCGGTATCGATATGGCGGCACCTAAAGGCACACCGGTGCAGGCGGTCGCCGATGGCACGGTCGTCAAGGCCGCCACCGATCGAACGTATGGAAAATTCGTGGTCATCAATCACCACAACGGCTATCGCACTTTGTATGCGCACAACTCGCAGTTGCTGGTGAAGGTCGGCGATCGCGTCAAGGTCGGACACCCCATCGCCAAAGTCGGATCCACCGGCCGTTCTACCGGCCCGCACCTGCACTTCGAAATACATCGCGATGGCAAGCAGGTGGATCCTTATCCCTATCTCGCGGTGTTGTAAGGCCTCTCACCTGGCGGCCATATCCCCCGTAGCGTTGACGAGTTCGCGGACGTGATTTCAAGGCATTCCGTTTCCCCGCCGCAAGCAAACAGCATCACCTTCAAGCCGGCGCTACTCTGCCGAACAGAAGAGAAAACCCCGCTCGCGCGGGGTTTTCTCCAACACTTTGCGTTTTTGAGCGCAGGACTTAGAAGTCCATGCCACCCATGCCGCCCATGCCGCCGCCCGGGGCGCCATGGTTGTGCTCTTCCTTCTTCGGCAGCTCGGCCACCATCGCTTCGGTGGTGATCGCCAGGCCAGCGACGGAGGAGGCGTACTGCAGCGCCGAACGGGTGACCTTGGTCGGATCCAGGATGCCCATCTCGACCATGTCGCCGAACTCGCCAGTGGCGGCGTTGTAGCCGAAGTTGCCCTTGCCTTCCTTGACCTGGTTGACGATCACGGACGGCTCGGCGCCGGCGTTGAACACGATCTCGCGCAGCGGGGCTTCCAGTGCACGGCGGGTGATGGCAATGCCCAGGTCCTGCTCGTGGTTGTCGCCCTTCAGGCCTTCGACCGCCTTCAGTGCGCGGATCAGCGCCACGCCACCACCGGGAACCACGCCTTCTTCAACGGCTGCGCGCGTGGCGTGCAGGGCGTCTTCGACGCGGGCCTTCTTTTCCTTCATTTCGACTTCGGTCGCGGCACCGACCTTGATCACCGCCACGCCGCCGGCCAGCTTGGCCACGCGCTCTTGCAGCTTCTCACGGTCGTAGTCGGAGGAGGTCTCTTCGATCTGCGCCTTGATCTGGCCGATGCGCGACTGGATGCGGGCAGCTTCGCCGGCACCGTCGATGATGGTGGTGTTTTCCTTGGTGATCACCACGCGCTTGGCGCGGCCCAGATCGGTGATCGTGGCCTTCTCAAGCTGCAGGCCCACTTCCTCGGAGATGACCTGGCCATTGGTGAGGATGGCGATGTCTTCCAGGATGGCCTTGCGACGGTCGCCGAAGCCCGGCGCCTTCACGGCGGCAACCTTGACGATGCCGCGGATGGTGTTGACCACCAGCGTGGCGAGCGCTTCGCCTTCCACTTCCTCGGCGACGATCAGCAGCGGCTTGCCGGCCTTGGCGACGGCTTCGAGCACCGGCAGCATTTCGCGGACGTTCGAGATCTTCTTGTCGTGGATCAGGATGTACGGATCGTCCAGCTCGACCTGCTGCGACTGCTGGTTGTTGATGAAGTACGGCGACAGGTAGCCGCGGTCGAACTGCATGCCTTCGACCACGTCCAGTTCGTTCTCCAGGCCCGAACCTTCTTCAACGGTGATCACGCCTTCCTTGCCGACCTTCTTCATCGCGGTGGCGATGATGTCGCCGATGGCGGCGTCGGAGTTGGCGGAGATGGTGCCGACCTGGGCGATGGCCTTGTCGTCAGCGGTGGGCTTGGAGAGCTTCTTCAGCTCCTCGACGGCGGCGATCACGGCCTTGTCGATACCACGCTTGAGGTCCATCGGGTTGATGCCGGCGGCGACGGCCTTCAGGCCCTCGCGGATGAACGCCTGCGCCAGCACGGTGGCGGTGGTGGTGCCGTCACCGGCGTTGTCGGACGTCTTGGAAGCGGCTTCCTTGACGATCTGCGCGCCCATGTTCTCGTAGGCGTCGGCCAGTTCGATTTCCTTGGCGACGGAGACGCCGTCCTTGGTGATCGTCGGAGCGCCGAAGCTCTTCTGCAGCACGACGTTGCGGCCCTTCGGACCGAGGGTGACCTTGACGGCGTTCGCCAGCGTATTCACGCCTTTGAGAATGCGGGCGCGGGCGTCTTCGCCGAAGCGGACTTCTTTAGCTGCCATAATTTTTTTGCCTCAAAAAAATTAAATTAAGTGCGGAAAATCTTGCGAAAAAACTGCGGAAGGAGCCGAAGGCGACGGGTGCGGCATTAACTTTCGCACCGTCACATCCGTCAGCCTTCGATAACAGCAACGATGTCGTCTTCCTTCAGGAACACCAGCTCTTCGCCGTCGATCTTGATTTCCTGGCCGGCGTACTTGCCGAACAGCACGACATCGCCTTCCTTCAGGGACATCGGACGGACCTTGCCGTCTTCCTGGATGCGGCCGGTACCGGCAGCGATGACCTTGCCGCGAGTCTGCTTTTCGGTGGCGCTATCGGGGATGACGATGCCGCCGGCGGAGACACGCTCTTCTTCCAGGCGCTTGACGATGACGCGATCGTGCAGCGGACGCAGTTTGCTCATGGGACGAACTCCAGCTAATGGCTAGGGATGGAAAAGTTGTTGGACCCCGGACCTGCCTTGGAAGGCGTTGTTAGCACTCAGGGTACGTGAGTGCCAATTTTAGCCGCCAAAAAAACCCCTGCAACAGGGGGCGGACGGGTCGTACCGCTCGAGATGGGGCAGGCCGGATGGCTTTCAAGGGCGCCATGCCCTCTCGACACCCAACGCAAGAACGATAACGATGATGGACCGCATGCCTATGGCCAGCTGGCTGGTGAACATGGACCTGACATTACGCGAGCAAATCGTCACCTACGGATTGAAGCTGGCACCGAGCGGACTGAGCCAGGGCACCTCGGGCAACCTCAGTGTTCGCTCCGGCGACGGCTTCCTGATCAGCCCCAGTGGCATGCCCTACGAGGAAATCGGTCCCGAGGACGTGGTCCAGGTTGCGCTGGACGGCAGTTACCGGCATCGGCTGCGCCCCTCCAGCGAGTGGCGGTTCCATCGCGATATCTACGCCGCCCGCCCGGACGTCCATGCCGTGGTCCATGCCCACCCGCCATATAGCACCGGGCTGGCGATCTGCCGGCTGGACATTCCTGCCGTGCATTACATGATCGCCATCAGCGGCGGTGATTCGATCCGTTGCTCGGATTACTACACCTATGGCACGCAAGAATTGTCCGACGCCGTGTTGCGGGCGCTGGAAGGGCGCTTCGCCTGCCTGATGGCCAATCACGGCATGATCGCGACCGGCGCCACCATGGAGCAGGCCATGTGGCGCGGCGTCGAAGTGGAAGCGCTGGCGCGCCAGTACACGCTGGCGCTGCAGGCCGGCAAGCCGGTTGTGCTGAGCGACGCGGAAGTCACGCAGGCGCTGGAAAAATTCGGCAACTATGGATTGATGGCGGCACGCTCCGCCTCAGCCTGAGGCCACCGGGAGAGAACCGCCATGTCCGATGCCAGCCATGTGCTGCTTTGCTATTGCACCTGTCCCAATGCCGCCAGCGCGCAGCACCTGGCCAATGCCTTGGTCGGCGAATCACTGGCCGCCTGCGTGAGCCGCGTTCCCGGCATCCACTCGACCTATCGCTGGAAAGGCGAGGTCACCACAGACTCCGAGGAACTGCTGCTGATCAAGACCACCAGCGAGCAGTTCGAAGCCCTGAAGGAACGCCTGCTGGCCCTGCATCCCTACGAACTGCCGGAATTGATCGCCGTGCCGGTGGAGCTCGGCCATGGCGCCTACCTGGACTGGGTGCGCGGCGCGGGCTCGGCTCCTTCAGTGCCATAACCCTTGGCGAGCGATTGGACCGATGGATTTTGCCGGATCTGGACCTGTCGCCAGGCCGGTGAGGCGCCTAGGATGCGGGCACCACTCACTGTGAATCCAAGGCGTGCCGCATGATCGATCTCTACTTCGCCGCCACCCCCAACGGGCTGAAGACCAAGCTGTTCCTCGAGGAAGCGCAATTGCCCTATCGCGTGCTGCCGGTGAGCCTGGGCAAGGGCGAGCAGTTCGCGCCGGCGTTCCTTGCCATTTCGCCCAACAACAAGATTCCGGCCATCGTCGATCACGCCCCGGCGGGTGGCGGGGCACCGGTAACGCTATTCGAATCGGGCGCGATCCTGCTGTATCTGGCCGAGAAGATCGGCCGCTATCTTCCTTCGGACACCCACGGCCGCGCCGAGGTGCTGCAATGGCTGTTCTGGCAGATGGCGGGGCTGGGACCGATGGCCGGGCAGATTGGCCATTTCAATGTCCATGCGCCTGAAAAAGTACCGTATGCGATCGACCGCTACACGCGCGAGACCAGTCGGCTCTACGGCGTGCTCGATCGGCGGCTGGCCGACCGCGCGTTCGTGGCGGGCGAATTGTCGATTGCCGATATCGCCTGCTATCCATGGATCGTGCCGCATGCGGCACATGGCCAGGATCTGGACGCCTTTCCCCACCTCAAGCGCTGGTTCGAGAGCATGGCCTCGAGGCCGGCCACGCTTCGTACTTACGAAGGCGTTGCGAATGTCTATGCGCCACAGCAGCCGGCCATGTCGGAACAAGAGCGGCGCGTGCTGTTCGGCCAGGACGGAAACCCCGCGACGCGCGCATAGCGCGTGCGGACGACAACGGTCGCGACCACGCTGCTGACAGGTTCTGTCACTCCCGTCCACTAAGGTTCTCGCCAGCCTTCCGGAATCTATCCGCCATGAAGAAATCCGATGTCGCCGTCTTGCTGTGGCTAGGTGCCTTGTGGGGTGCGTCGTTCCTGTTCATGCGCATGGGCGCGGCTCAATTCGGCAGCCTGCCGCTGGCCGGGATGCGGGCAATCGGTGCGGCCATCTGTTCGATCCCGTTGCTTGCCTCGCGTCAGCGCCTGGCGGAAATGTGCGCGAACGGGTGGCCGATCATCCTGATCGGGCTCAGCAATTCAGCGTTGCCGTTCGTGTTGTTTTCCTACGCGGCCCAGAGCTTGCCGTCGGGTTTGTCGGCCATCTTCGACGCGATCGCCCCATTGCTGGTGGCCGCGTCCGGCTGGCTGTGGCTGGGCGAACGTCTCGACGCGCCGCGCGCCGGCGGTTTGCTGATCGGCCTGGCCGGCGTCGTCTGGCTGATCGGCGGCAGCATGGGCCTCGGACATGGCGGCGCATCGTCCGGCTGGGCCATGGCAGCCTGCGTCGGCGCCAATGTCTGCTACACCTTCGGCGCGCATTACAGCCACCGGCGCATGCAAAGCGTTTCGCCGCTTACCGTAGCCATCGGCAGCCAAGTGGCCGCAGCCGTGATGCTGCTGCCTTTCACCGTGTGGCTGTGGCCCGCGCGGATGCCGACCCCGCAGGCGTGGTTCGCCATGTTCGGGCTGGCCGCTGCCTGCACCTCGCTCGCCTACGTGCTGTTCTATCGCTTGCTGGCCCGCATCGGTTCGTCGCGCGCCATGACCGTGCTGTATCTGATTCCGGTATTCGGCGTTGCCTGGGGTGCGATGTTCCTGGGCGAAAAAATCACGCTGGCGATGGCGGGCGGCTGTGCGGTCATCCTGCTCGGCGTGGCGCTGGCCACCGGCATGGTGCGCCCTCGTGCCGTCGTGCCCGCACGGATCGCGGCGGAAAAAACTTAGGGGTCTGTTCGGGCATTGCAAGCCAGCTGGGCCATAATTCCTCCCTTCGCGCTTGCGCGACCCCAAGCTGGAGCCGGAATGTACTCGTTCCATCATCGCCGCGCGGCCGCCTGGCTGCTGGTCCTGTTCACCGTGCTGCTTGGCGTACCGGCATTGTCGTGCGCACAGGACACCAGCAATCTGCTGCCGGTTACCGAGGCCTACAAACTCACCGCCGATAGCAGCATGCCCGGCGTGGTGAAACTGCACTGGACGATCGCGCAAGACTATTACCTCTATCGCGGCCGCATGAATTTCAAGGGCGGCGAAGGCGTCAGCCTGGGCACGGCGCAACTTCCCGACGGCGAGAAGCACGATGATCCGTATCTCGGTCCGGTGGAGACGTATCACCACCGCATCGACGCAGTCATTCCCTATACGCTCGCGCCCGGCACCACCAGGCTCGCGCTCAGCGTGCGTTACCAGGGTTGCCATGAAACCGATCCGAAGATTTGCTATCCACCGCATACCGAGCAACTGGATCTGCCGCTACCGGCTGGAACTATTCCAGCCAACAACAAGCTGAGCGCATTGCTCGATGCGCATGCGCAGGCACTCGGCGAAAGCAGCGGCGCGGCGTTGCCGGCGGAACAGGCCTTTCCGTTCGATGCCATCGCGCAGGATGCACACCATCTGCTGCTGCGCTGGAGCTTGCCGAAAGGCTATTACTTGTATCGCGACCAGACCACGCTGTCGCTCAAGCATGCGCCGCAACTTTCGCTGACACCCAACTGGCCGGTCGGCACCCTGCATCGGGATGCGCACTTCGGCAACACCACCGTGTATTTCGGCGAACTGACCTTGCCGGTCACGCTGAACGGTGATGTATCCGGCCTGACATCGCTCGCGCTGGCCGCCAGTTTCCAAGGCTGCCAGGATGGCGGCCTGTGCTATCCGCTGATGACCCGCGATGTACGTATCGAGCTTGCCGGCGGCAGCGCGGCAACCAGCGAGGCGGCGCCCGATCCGGCGCCCGAAATGCCGCCCCCCGGAATCAAGGACGGCTCATTCGATGTAAGCCTTGGGTATGCGTTGCTGCTCGCGCTCGGCGGCGGACTGGTGCTGAACCTGATGCCGTGTGTCTTGCCGGTGTTATCGATCAAGGCCATCGGATTGCTGGAAAGCGGAGAAAATCCGGCGCGCCGCCGCCTGCATGCGCTGATGTACACGGCCGGCGTGCTGATCAGTTTCGTCGTGCTCGGTGCGATCGTTATTGCGCTTAAGACCGCCTGGGGCGCGCAACTGCAAAGTCCATTGGTGATTGCGCTGCTGGCGCTGGTGATGTTGGCGGTGGCGCTTTCGATGTCGGGCGTGGTGCAGTTCGGCGCGTCCCTGGGCAACACGGGCAGTGCGCTGGCCAGCCGCAGCGGCCCGCTCGGTGATTTTTTTACCGGGGTCTTGGCCGTGGTCGTGGCGAGCCCGTGCACCGCCCCTTTTATGGGCACCGCGCTGGCATACGCCCTGGTCGCGCCGCTGTTGAGCGCCCTCTCGGTGTTCCTTGCATTGGGCCTGGGCCTGGCGCTGCCGTTCCTTGCGGTGGGCCTGGTGCCCGCCTTGTCGCGCTGGTTGCCGCGCCCCGGCCGCTGGATGGAGACGTTGAAGGAAGTACTGGCCTTTCCGATGTACCTGACGGCCGCGTGGCTGGCCTGGGTGCTGGCGCATCAACGCGGCGCCGACGCGGTGGGCCTGTTGCTGGTCGCCGCCGTGCTCCTGGCCATGACCCTGTGGTGGTTCGAGCGCAGCCGTGGACATGGCTTGCCCAGCCGCGGACTGGCGGTCCTGCTGGCGTTGCTGACGCTGCTGCCGCTGTATGGCCTGACGACCTTGCCGGCAGCGCCGCTTGCCGGCGGCGACGATGGCACCATCGCCTATTCGCCGGCCAAGCTGGCCGAACTGCGCAAGGCCGGCACGCCGATCTTCGTCGACATGACTGCCGACTGGTGCGTCACCTGCAAGGCCAACGAACACGCCGTACTCAGCGGCGCCAGCTTCCAGGCGCTGCTCAAGCGCACCGGCACCGTCTATATGAAAGGCGACTGGACTGACGTGAATCCCACCATTTCGGCCTTCCTGCAGCAATACCACTCGCCGGGCGTACCGCTGTATGTGGTGTTCCCGAAACATGGCGGTCCAGGCCGCCAGTTGCCGACCGTGCTGACGTCATCGCTGGTAGAAGAAGCCTTGACCGAGGCGGCGAAATAATGGCCATTCATGTGGCTCGCACCTTTCCTGCAACGGGCGAACAGCGCGAGATGAAGATGGACTCGCAGCCATGTTGAGCCGCAGCAATCTATTCATTCTCGGCCTCGCCCTCGCCGTTGCCGCCGCGGGCGGCTGGTTGCAGCATGCAAGCCGGCTGGCGCGCGTGCCTGCCGGCGTTCGCGTTGCTGGCGTCGGCGATGTTCGTCCGGACCTCGCCTTGCTCGATCCGCAAGGGCACGAACGTCGCCTGTCCGAATTCCATGGCAAGCGGACACTCATCAACTTTTGGGCCAGCTGGTGCGTACCGTGCCTGGCCGAGATGCCGGCACTGAACGCGGCGCAGCGCAAATTCGGCGATCAAGGGGCGATCGTGCTGGGTATCGCCATGGATGAACCATCGCGTATGCGTGCCTACCTGACTGCGCATCCGACCGCCTACCCTGTGCTGGTCGGCCGGCTGGAATCGCCCAGCACGTCCCTGCGCCTGGGCGACGTCGATGAAGTACTGCCTTTCAGCGTGCTGCTGGATGGGAACGGCCGGGTCCTGGCGACCCAGCGCGGCCCGCTCGGCAAAGCACAGCTGGCGCGCTGGCTTTCTCCGGCAAGCGCGCCCTGACGCGGTTTCGTGCCTACATACGTTGACGCACGGTGCAGGCGCCACTTCTCCGCCAAACATCGCCGAACTGCGCCGAACTGGACAATATTCGCAGCACCGCGCACACTGCGCGGATTCCGAGGCGCCCGGGGGCGGCCTGGAGCCAATCATGGCAAAGCTGCTGGTCCTGCACGGACCCAACCTCAACCTGCTGGGTGTGCGCGAACCGGATATCTACGGCCGGGAGACGCTGGCCGACATTAACAGCCAGCTTGCGCAGCGCGCCCAGGGCGCGGGCCATGAGCTGGCCTGGTACCAGTCCAACGCCGAGCATGAGCTGATCGGCCGCATCCACCAGGCGCGCGACGAGCGGATCGCATACATCCTGATCAATCCCGGCGCTTTCACCCATACCAGCGTCGCCTTGCGCGACGCGCTGGCCGCGGTAGCCATCCCGTTCACCGAAGTGCATATGAGCAACGTGCATGCCCGCGAGCCGTTCCGTCGCCATTCCTATTTGTCGGATCTGGCGGTAGGCGTGATCTGCGGTTTCGGCAGCGATAGCTACCGGCTGGCGCTGGATGCCGCCATCGCCAAACTTGAACCGAAGCCTGCCGGCTAGTTCATCAATACCAGTTCTTTTCACCTGATGGCCACCAAGCTGATGGCCCCCAGACCCTAAGAAGGCAAGCCCTATGGATCTGCGCAAGATCAAAAAACTGATTGACCTGCTCGAGGAATCCAACCTCGCCGAACTGGAAATCAAGGAGGGCGAGGAAGTCGTCCGCCTCTCGCGCGTACCCAAGGGCGGCGTTACCGTCGCTGCCGCGGCGCCCGTGCTGGCACCCGCCCCGGCAGCTGCCGCACCGGTCGCCGCCGAACCGGCCAGCAACCTGCCGGCCGGGCACGTGGTGAAAGCACCGATGGTCGGAACCTTCTACGCATCCGCCAGTCCCGGCGCGCCGGCGTTCGTGAAAGTCGGCCAGCAGGTCAAGGCTGGCGAGACCCTGGGCATCATCGAAGCGATGAAAATGTTCAACCAGATCGAAGCGGACGTGGGCGGTACCGTGCAAGCCATCCTGGTCGACAACGGCCAGCCGGTCGAATTCGACCAACCCATGTTCGTGATTGCCTGAGCGACCTTACGACTATGCAGAAGCTCGAAAAGGTCGTCATCGCCAATCGCGGCGAGATCGCGCTGCGCGTACTGCGCGCATGCAACAGCCTGGGCATCAAGACCGTCGCCGTGCATTCCACCGCGGACCGCAACCTGAAGCATGTCGGTCTGGCGGACGAAGCGATCTGCATCGGCCCCGCGCCTTCGGCCGAAAGCTATCTCAATATCCCGCGCATCATCGCGGCCGCGGAAATCACCGACGCCAACGCCATCCATCCCGGCTACGGCTTCCTGTCCGAACGTGCCGATTTTGCCGAGCAGGTGGAGCAGTCCGGTTTCATCTTCATCGGCCCGACCGCCGACGTGATCCGCCTGATGGGCGACAAGGTGGAGGCGATCCGCGCCATGAAGGCCGCGGGCGTGCCGTGCGTGCCCGGCTCCGGCGGCCCGCTCGGCGACAACGTCGAAGAGAACATGCGCATCGCGCGCGAGATCGGCTATCCGGTGATCATCAAGGCGGCCGGCGGCGGCGGCGGACGCGGCATGCGCGTGGTGCGCACCGAAGCGCACCTGGGCAATGCCGTCACCATGACCAAGCAGGAAGCCAAGGCGGCGTTCGGCAACGATCAGGTCTACATGGAGAAATTCCTGGAAAATCCGCGCCACGTGGAAATCCAGGTGCTCGCCGACGGACAGGGACAAGCCATCCACCTGGGCGAACGCGACTGCTCGATGCAGCGCCGTCACCAGAAAGTGGTGGAAGAAGCGCCCGCGCCAGGCATCACGCCGGAACTGCGCGCGCAGATCGGCAAGGTCTGCGTGGATGCCTGCCTGCGCATCGGCTATCGCGGCGCGGGCACGTTCGAGTTCCTGTTCGAGAACGGCCAGTTCTATTTCATCGAGATGAATACGCGCATCCAGGTCGAGCATCCGGTGACCGAACTGATTACTGGCGTGGACCTGGTCCGCGAACAGCTGTTGATCGCTGCCGGCGAAAAATTGTCGATCCGGCAGGAACACATCAAGATCAATGGTCACGCGATCGAATGCCGCATCAACGCGGAAGATCCCGACACCTTCATGCCCTCGCCCGGCACGGTAAAGCGCTTCGAGGCTCCCGGCGGCCCCGGCGTGCGCGTCGACACGCATCTGTACGACGGCTACAAGATTCCGCCGAACTACGATTCGATGATCGGCAAGCTGATCGTGCACGGGCCGGACCGCGAAACCGCGATCGCCCGCATGCGCCTGGCGCTCGCCGAGACGGTGATCGAAGGCGTGAAGTGCAATATCCCGCTGCAGCAGCGCATCATGTCCGACGTTGGCTTCCAGCAAGGCGGGCAGAACATCCACTATCTGGAAAAACGCATGGCGGAACATAAAGAACATCCGCATGGCGGCCATTGAGCAACATGCCTTTCGCGTTCGCCTCCTTTCTCCGCAGAAGGGAGGACGAGGGCGAGAGGCAGGCATGCGGCAACGGCTCTCGAAGCCAGTTCGCCTGAACCTTATCGCCGGCTTGGCTGCTCAGCCCTTCCGCTCTCGAAGGCGAGCGCGAAAATCGCGGTGAATCTTCGCTTCTCGGACTCGATATGCCCTGGCTCGAACTCTCCCTGATCGTCCGCGCCGAACAGCAGCCTCGCGCGGAAGAAGCGCTGGACGACCTCGGCGCACTGTCGATCACGCTACAGGACGCCGACGCGGAAACGCCGGACGAACAAGCTATTTTCGAGCCCGGCGTGGGCGAGTTGCCGCTATGGCCGACGATCACCCTGAACGCGCTGTTCGAGGCCCACACCGATCGCCGGGGCTTGGCCGAGGCATTGGGCGACCTGCTGCCCTGGCTGGAACCGGACCAACTGAGCTTTCGTGACGTCGCCGACGAGGATTGGGAACGCGCCTGGATGGATCAATTCAAGCCGATGCCGTTCGGGCGCAGGCTGTGGATCTATCCATGGAACATCGAGCCGCCGGAAGACGACAGCGTGATCGTGCGCCTGGATCCCGGCCTGGCCTTCGGCAGCGGCACGCATCCGACCACCGCGCTGTGCCTGGAATGGCTCGATGGCCTCCAGCTCGCAGGCCAGCGCGTGATCGACTACGGTTGCGGCTCGGGCATCCTGGCTATCGCCGCGCTCAAGCTGGGCGCCGCGTTGGCGATGGGCGTGGATAACGATCCGCAGGCGCTCACCGCTTCCGCCGATAACGCCGAGCGCAACCAGGTCGCCGATCGGCTGGCGCTGTTCCTGCCCGAGGATTTCGCGGGCGAACCGGCCGATGTGTTTGTCGCCAATATCCTGGCCGGCCCGCTGGGCGAACTGGCGCCCGCGTTCGCGGCCGCGGCCAGGCCCGGCGCACCGTTTGCCATCTCCGGCATCCTGCAAGGCCAACACGACGAACTGCTCGCACGCTACCGCGAATGGTTCGAGGGCTTGCGCGTGGATAGCCGCGAGGACTGGGTGCGCATCAGCGGGTATCGCAACGCCAACCCGGCCGCCTGAAAGCTGAGAGGCAGCCGCCTTCTTGCGCGGGGTGATTCGAAGTACGCTTCGACCCAGGCTCGTTCGCACTGAGCCGACCCGCTGCCACTCCCTGTTTCGCCCCTGAACGCGCAAGCGCACACGAAGACGCGAATGCAAAGAGCCATTCTCACGCATGTATACGCAGTGCCCTGAATGCCTGTCCGTGTTTTCGGTGGACGCGCGCACGCTTGCGCAGGCGCACGGCTTTGTCATGTGTGGATATTGCGGCGCGGGCTTCGACTGCATCGCCACGCTGGCGGATCAACTGCCGGCCGAACCTTTCATCGAACTGCCTTCGCACGAACCTGGCGTGGAACCGCCGCATATCGAGCTGGTGGTGTACCGGCCGCCATCGAAAACCGTCGCGCCGCCCGCCGAAGAACAGCCTGCGCCGGAGCTGCGCGATGACTTCGCCGACCTGGTCGTCACACCCCGTTTCGCACGCGACCGGCGTACCGACCGTGCCCGCCGCTGGCCGTGGATCGCCGCATGCCTGTTGCTGTTGCTGGGCCTTGCCGCGCAGCTTGCGTGGGCCTTGCGCGACAGCCTGGTCGCCGACGCTACCACCGGAGCCTTGCTGCGACAGGCCTGTGCCGCGCTGTCATGCCAACTGCCGCCGGTACGCGATATCGAACAGCTTCGATGGCTGGCACGCGACGTGCAAACACATCCTGCGGTACCCGGTGCGCTGCTGATCAGCGCGACGCTGCGCAACGATGCATCCTTCACGCAGCCATGGCCGGTGGTGGTCATTCGCCTGTCCGACGGCGACGGCAAAGTGATCGCCATGCGCAGACTCAACCCCGAGGAATACCTCGACGATACGGATGCGTTGCACCGCGGTCTTGCAGCCGGTGCGAGCACGGCACTGGTCTTCGAAGTGGAGGATCCGGGCCATCGCGCCGTCGCCTTCGACCTCGGCTTTGAATAAGCCACGCGCACAAGTCGCGCTTAGTCCCTGTTCGGCATGGGCTTATGATTTTCCGGCCCGAAGGCTCTTAATTTTGTCCCCGGCGGCGAGTACACTCGGTCCCCTCGCGCAGACAAAGCGCGACTTTCGATCCGCCGCACACGCGGTAACTGCCATAAACAGGGTGACGGCCCATGCAGCCGTTGCGTAAGTACGTGAGGGGAATGTTCTTGAACGCCGTCAGACTGCCTGTCAACGAGGCCATTCGCGAAACCTCGTCACAGAGCGCACTGAGTGAATGCGTCAGTCGCACCGTGCGCCGCTATCTTGCGGACATCGGCGACACCCCGTGCGACGAAGGTCTGCACGCACTGGTGATTCGCGAAGTCGAGGGTCCGCTGCTGCGCGAAGTACTGGCGTTCCACGACGGCAACCAGAGCCGCGCCGCGGCCGTACTCGGCATCAACCGCGCCACGCTGCGCAAGAAGCTTGCCGCCCACGGCCTGCTGTGAAGCATCGCCAGCCTCGCGCCGTCACACTCGTTTAGCCGTCCAAACAGTTTCCTTTCGGGCCACGGCAGCGCCTGCGGCGCCGCGCTATAATGCACGGCTTTACCGCTCCGGAAGCCGCCATGTCCGCACCCGCCATCACTCCCATTCGCCGCGCCCTGGTCAGCGTTTCGGACAAGACCGGGCTGGTCGAACTCGGACGACGCCTGGTCGCGGCCGGAGCTGAACTGCTTTCCACCGGGGGCAGCGCCAAAGCGCTGCGCGATGCGGGCATCGCGGTCAAGGACGTCAGCGACGTCACCGGCTTTCCGGAGATCATGGACGGCCGCGTGAAAACCCTGCACCCGAAGGTGCATGGCGGCCTGCTCGGCCGGCGCGGTACCGACGACGCCGTGATGGCGGAACTGGGCATTGCGCCCATCGACCTGCTGGTGCTGAACCTCTACCCCTTCGAAGCCACCGTGGCGAAGCCCGGTTGCACGCTGGAGCAGGCGATCGAGAACATCGATATCGGCGGTCCGGCCATGCTGCGTTCGGCCGCGAAAAACTGGAACGACGTCGGCGTGCTCACCGCGCCCGACCAGTACGAGGACGCACTTGCCGAAATCGAACAGCATGGCGGCCTCAGCCGCGCGACACGTTTCAGGCTCTCGGTCGCCGCCTTCAATCGTGTATCGAATTACGATGGCGCGATCAGCGATTACTTGTCCGGCCTGCAGCTCAATGACGCACAGGATGCCATCGCCAGCCATGACGCCTTCCCCGGCCAAACCAATGGCCGTTTCGTAAAATTGATGGATCTGCGCTACGGCGAAAACCCGCATCAGCAGGCTGCGTTCTATCGCGACCTGCATCCGGAACCCGGCACGCTCGCCACCTTCCGCCAGTTGCAGGGCAAGGAGCTGTCGTTCAACAACATCGCCGATTCCGATGCCGCGTGGGAATGCGTGCGCAGCTTCAGCAAGCCGGCCTGCGTGATCGTCAAGCATGCCAACCCGTGTGGGGTCGCCGTGAGCCTCGACGGCATCGGCCGCGCCTACGATCTTGCCTACCAGACCGACCCCACTTCCGCCTTCGGCGGCATTATCGCCTTCAACCGCGAGGTGGATGGCGCCACGGCACGCGCGATTGTCGAGCGCCAGTTCGTGGAAGTGGTGCTGGCACCCGGCTATGCCGATGACGCGCTGAAGGCATTCGCCAAAAAGACCAATGTGCGCGTGTTGCAGATTCCGCCGCCGGCGCATGGCGACCTCAGCCGCGCGCACCCAGGCAACGATTCGCGCCGCATCGGCTCGGGCCTGCTGATCCAGACCGCCGACCGCGGCATGGTGACGGCGGACGACCTGAAGATCGTCACCCGCCGCGCACCGACCGAAGCGCAGGTCCATGACCTGATCTTTGCCTGGAAGGTCGCCAAATACGTCAAGAGCAATGCCATCGTCTACGCGCGCGATCGCCAGACCATCGGCATCGGCGCCGGCCAGATGAGCCGCGTCTATAGCGCGCGCATTGCCGGCATCAAGGCCGCCGACGAGAAACTGGAAGTACGCGGTTCGGTCATGGCATCGGATGCCTTCTTTCCGTTCCGCGACGGCATCGATGCGGCCGCTGCCGCCGGTATCAGCGCCGTGATCCAGCCGGGCGGTTCGATGCGCGATGCCGAAGTGATCGCCGCTGCCGACGAACACGACATGGCGATGATGTTCACCGGCATGCGCCACTTCCGCCACTAGACTTCGCATCGCGCACCGCGTCCTGCGGTGCGCACTTGATAAATCAGTCGACGGTTGCGCTGTCCACCGTGGCCGCCACTTCGTACTTGTCGGCGCGTTCCGCATAGCGGCGCGCCAACACCGCGCACGTCATCAGCTGCATCTGATGGAACAGCATCAGCGGCAACACGATCATGCCCAGGGCGTGCGCGGGAAACAGCACGTTCGCCATCGGCACGCCACTGGCAAGGCTTTTCTTTGAACCGCAGAACACGATGGTGATCTCGTCCTTGCGATCGAAACCAAGCGCCCGCGATCCGTAGCGCGTTACCAGCAGCGCCGCGGCAAGCAATACCGCATTGACGACCAGCAGGCCGCCCAGCACCGATAGCGGCAATTGCTTCCACAAGCCTTGCAGCACCGCCGCGCTGAACGCGGTGTACACCACCAGCAGGATCGAACCCTGGTCGACCAGCCCGACCAGCGGGCGATGACGCTGCACCCAGCCGCCGAGCCAGCGCTGTGCCACCTGTCCGGCCACGAACGGCACGAACAATTGCAGCACGATTTCGCCTACCGAGTGCCATGACATCGCGCCCTGCCCGTGCGCTTGCAATACCAGCCCCGTCAGCAAAGGCGTCACCACGATGCCAATCAAGCTGGACGCCGACGCGGAGCAGACCGCCGCCGATACATTGCCGCGCGCGATCGAGGTAAAGGCAATCGACGATTGCACCGTCGAAGGCAAGGTGCACAGGAACAGGATGCCGACATACAGCGCGGGCGTAACCAGCGGCGTCAGCACCGGCTTCAGCAGCATGCCCAGCAGCGGGAACAGCACGAAAGTGCTGGCGAGCACGGTGATGTGCAGCCGCCAGTTGGTCAGGCCCGCCACCACGGCTTCGCGCGACAACTTGGCGCCGTGCAGGAAAAACAACAGCGCGATCGCCAGCTTGGTCAGCCATTCGAACACGTCGGCGGCCGCGCCGCGGCACGGCAACAAACTGGCGCCGATCACCGTGGCGATCAGGCAAAGCGTGAAGTTATCCGGCAGCAAGCGGCGCACTGGCATGGCGAAAAGGCGTAGGGAAGCGGGGATGCGCGCTATTTCACGCCTCGCCTATTGATAAATCAAATCACTTTATTGTATGCATTGATGCCATATGAGCATGAATATCAGCCTGCGCCAGCTACGTGCCTTCCTCGCCGTGGCGCGACAGCGCCATTTCCGGCGCGCGGCGGAGCACTTGCATCTGAGCCAGCCGGCCGTGAGCCGGCATATCGCCGACCTCGAAGCCGAGCTGGGTGTGCGCCTGTTCGATCGCAGCACCCGCGAAGTGGTCCCCACCGAGGCCGGGCGCTATCTGGAAAGCGCGATCGAGCGCGTGCTCGACGAATTGGAGGGCGTGCTGGGGCACCTTCATTCGGAGGGCGAGCGGCGGCGCGGCAAGATCCGCATCGCTTCGGTACCGACCTTGTCCGCCGGGCTGATGCCAGCGTGCATCGCCGACTGCGCGCGCGAATATCCCGAACTGACCATCCAGTTGCACGATCAGGCGCAAACGCTGGTACTGGACAGTGTGCGCGGCGGCGAAGTGGATTTCGGCATCGCCATCGATCCGCCGGAAAGCGGCGATTTCGATGCCGAAACCATCATGCGCGATCCGTTCTGCCTGGCCTGCCGCCCGGATCACCCGCTGGCGCGGCAAAAGAGCGTGTCGTGGAAAAAGCTGCAAGGACAACCGCTGATCCTGCTGGATTATTCCTCCGGCAGCCGGCGCCTGATCGATCACGCTTTGCTCAAGTACGGTGTCGATCCGCACGTAGTGCAGCAGACCGGCCATACCCATACCGCTTTCCGCATGGTCGAGGCCGGGCTGGGCGTCACCATTACGCCGGCGTTGTCGTCACCGCCCTCCACGCTCGCCATACGGCCGCTGACCCCTGCCGAACAGCGCGCCGTCACCTTGATCCATCGCCGCCAACGCTCGTTGTCACCGCTGGCAGCCCTGGTGTGGAACCGCCTGCGCGAACTGGCGAAGACCGGTACGCTCACGCCGCATTGAACGCGGGGTTCCTAAGCTAAAGCGTCATCCGGCGGAGCTGCCAGCATGCGCTACGAGCTTTATTACTGGACGGGCATCCAGGGCCGCGGCGAATTCGTCCGGCTCGCGCTGGAAGATGCGGGCGCCGATTACATCGATGTCGCCCGCAAGCGCGGCGATAAAGCGATCATGCCGTTCCTGCACGGCAAGCAGGAAGGCGCATTGCCTTTCGCCCCGCCTTTCCTCAAGGCCGGCCGCCTGGTGATTGCGCAAACCTCGATCATCCTGGCTTATCTCGGCCCACGCCTGGGCCTGGTTCCGGGTGGACAGTCCGCCGAGATCTACGCGCAGCAATTGCAATTGACGATTGCCGATTTCGTAGCGGAGATTCACGACACGCATCACCCTATCGCCAGCAGCCAATATTACAAAGACCAGCGCGCGGCTGCGCGCAAGCGAACGCAGGCATTCCGCGATGAACGCCTGCCCAAATTCCTCGGTTACTTCGAGCAGGTGCTCGAACGCGGCAACGGCCAGCGAGCGCTCTCGCGTCATTCGTATGTGGACTTGTCGCTGTTCCAGCTGATCAGTGGACTGGACTACGCCTTTCCCAATGCCATGCGTCGTCTGCAAACGCGCACCAGGCGCCTGCGGGCGCTTGCCCAGCGTATCGATGAACGGCCGAATATCGCCGCGTACCTGGCATCGCCACGACGCATCCCGTTCAACGAAGATGGCATCTTTCGCCACTATCCCGAACTGGACCCGACAGCGTGATCGCTTTTCCTTGCAAGGAAGAAAGCCGCCGGGCAGTCAAAACAAGGCGATCACCAGCGAACCGGCCACGATCAGCGAGCCGCCGATCAGCACCGGCCAAGCAGGCTTCTCGCCCAGCACCAGCAAACCGAGCACGATCACTATCGCAACACTGAGCTTGTCGATGGGCGCCACCTTGCTGATCGGGCCCAGTTGCAACGCGCGGTAGTAGCACAACCATGAAAGGCCGGTGGCGATACCGGAAAGCACCAGGAACATCCAGCTATGCCACGGCAAGCCCGAAGGCCTGGCCCATTCCGAGCGCACGCTGAGGATGCCTGCCGTGACCGCCAGGATCACCAGCGTGCGGATAAAGGTGGCGAGATTGGAATTGATCCCCGCCACGCCCAACTTGCCGAACAACGCCGTCAGCGCCGCGAAGAATGCCGATCCGAGGGCAAACAACAGCCAGCTTTCGCGCAGGTTCATCGTGTGCCGACCCAAGCGTGGCGAATCGGAAGCCGTAACGCGCACCAACAGAAAACAGCGTTTTCCTGCGGGTGCTTTACGTTGCGGCCCATGCGGGGAAGAAGGTCAGGACCCGTCGCCTTCCGCCGACGATGACGACGCCGGCTTGCTACCGCCCCACTGCATGATCTTGTACATCACCGGCTTCACCGGCGGCTGTCCATGCGGATCGAGCATGTGGCCGTCCGCATCGACGTTGTAGATCTGCTGCGGACCGTGCTGGGGCGTTACCACCACCATGTAGACGCGGCCGTTCTGGCGATATTCCTGGATGGTGTTCTCGCCCTCCTGGCGCACCGACACCTCCGGCGGCGGCTGGCCGTTGGCGTCATGGCCGGCCGGCGCGCCGGGCAGCTTGGGCGCTGGAATGGGCTTGCCGGGCAACTGGCTGGGTTCGAGTTCGGCTGGCGTCGACGCGGGCGCGGCTGAACTGGCCGACATCGGCTCCCTGGATGGATTGACCCCGGGATCGTCCATCCCCGGCGGTGGCGGCACGGGCGCGAAATGCGGTGCCGCGGTCGAGGAGGAGGAGGTCTGCGCAACGACCGGCGAAGCGGCCAGGACAGACAGGACGAACAGGCAGGCGGCTTGTTTCATGGAGGGCACCTTTTTGGGGGCAAGCATAGCAGCGGCGAGGCGTAGAACGGATCAAGGAACGTAAAGACCGCGCCGCCCCAAGTCCCTGCGCATGCTCGCGCGCAAGCGCCCCCAAAGCATGGAGCACGCCATGCGAGCGCCGCACCGGCGCTTGTTTCGCCGCTTTTTGCGCGCTCCCCTATAAACTCCCGCCATGCCAAACCTTACGCTTATCGACGGTTCGTCCTATCTCTATCGTGCCTTCCACGCGCTGCCGCCCTTGAGCAACGCCAATGGCGAGCCCACCGGCGCGCTGTTCGGCGTGGTCAACATGTTGCGTACCACGCTCAAGGCGCGACCCGATTACGTGGCTTTCGTCAGCGATGCATCGGGGCCGACCTTCCGCAATGCGATGTACGACAAATACAAGGCCAATCGCCCGCCGATGCCGGACGAATTGCGCGCGCAGATCGAGCCGATGCTGGCAATCGTCGGCGCCCTGGGTTTTCCCATCCTGCGCGTCAACGGCGTGGAAGCGGACGACGTGATCGGCACGCTGGCCCTTGAGGCGCACGAACATGGCATCGACGTGCTGATTTCCACCGGCGATAAGGATCTCGCGCAGCTGGTGCGTCCCGGCATCACGCTAATCAACACCATGACCAACACCACCATGGACGATGCCGCGGTGGTAGAGAAATTCGGCGTGACGCCCGCGCAGATCATCGACTTCCTCAGCCTGACCGGCGATACGGTGGACAACGTGCCGGGCGTGACCAAGTGCGGCCCCAAGACCGCGGCGAAATGGCTGGCCGAATACGGTTCGCTCGATGGCGTGATCGCCAACGCCGGCAAAGTCGGCGGCAAGATCGGCGAATACCTGCGCGAGGCACTGCCGACGCTGCCACTGTCGCGCCAGCTGGTGACCATCAAGACCGACGTGTCGCTGGATGTCACCGTGCAACAGCTGATGCTGCGCGAACGCGACGTCGAAGCACTGCGCGAACTGTTTACGCGCTATGGATTCAAGGCGGCGCTGAAGGAACTGGACGAGGGCGCGGCCGGCACCACGCTGGCGGAAACCGGCATCGGCCGCCAAGGCCAAGCCATCGCGCCGCAAACCTCCGCGGCCGTTTTGCCGGAACCCAAACCGCAGGCGCCGGCCCTGGCCGCTGCATACGAACTGGTCACCACGCAGGTGCAATTCGAACAATGGCTGGTGCGCCTGCACGATGCGCCCTTGATCGCCTTCGACACCGAAACCACCAGCCTGGACGCGATGCAGGCGCACATCGTCGGCATCAGCCTGTCCGTGCAACCCGGCCAGGCCTGCTACATTCCGTTGGCGCACGATTATCCCGGCGCGCCCACGCAGCTGCCGCGCGAAGAAGTGCTCGCCGCGCTCAAGCCGATCCTCGAAGATCCGGCCCGTCCCAAGGTCGGCCAGCACGCCAAGTACGACATGAATATCCTGTCGCACTACGGCATTGCGGTGCAGGGCCTGCAGCAGGACACCATGCTCGAATCCTACGTGTGGAACGCCACCGCCACACGCCACGACATGGATTCGCTGGCAAAGAAGTACCTCGGCTACGACACCGTCAAATACGAGGAAGTGGCCGGCAAGGGGGCCAAGCAGATCTCGTTCTCGCAGGTGGACCTGGAAACAGCCTGCCGTTACGCCGCCGAAGATGCCGACATTACCTTGCGCCTGCACCATGCCTTGTGGCCGCTGCTGGAAGGGCAGCCGGCGTTGCGCAAGGTCTACGAAGAGATCGAAATACCGCTGGTACCGGTGCTCGCCGGCATGGAACAGCGCGGCGTACTGATCGACGTGGGCGAGCTGCGCAAGCAGAGCCAGCAGTTGGGCAAGCGCATGCACGAGCTGCAGCAGGAAGCCTGGCAAGCGGCGGGCCATGAATTCAATCTCGATTCGCCCAAGCAATTGCAGGCAATCCTGTTCGACGAACTCGGCTTGCCGGCAAAGCTGAAGACCCCGACCGGACAACCGTCGACCAACGAAGAAGCACTCGAGGCCATCGCCGACCAGCACGCCCTGCCGCGCCTGATCCTCGATTACCGCGGACTGGCCAAGCTGCGCTCGACCTATACCGAGAAACTCGCCGAGATCGTCAATCCCCGCACCGGGCGCGTGCACACCAGCTATCACCAGGGCGCGGTGGCAACCGGGCGCATTTCCTCCGCCGACCCGAACCTGCAGAACATTCCGGTGCGCACCGAAGAAGGCCGGCGCATCCGCCAGGCGTTCATCGCGCCGGAAGAATGGCGGGTGCTGGCGGCGGACTATTCGCAGATCGAGCTGCGCATCATGGCGCATCTCTCGGGCGACGAAGGCTTGGTGCGCGCATTCCAGGAGGGCGGCGACGTCCATCGCGCCACCGCGGCCGAGGTGTTCGGCCTGGAGCCCGAAGCGGTGTCCGCCAACCAACGCCGCGCCGCCAAGGCGATCAACTTCGGGCTGATGTACGGCATGAGCGCCTTCGGCCTGGCGCGCCAGCTCGGCGTCGATCGCGGCGAAGCCAGCGATTACATGGCGCGTTACTTCTCGCGCTATCCGGGCGTGCACGCCTTCATGGAAGCCACGCGCGAACGCGCGCATCGCGACGGCTATGTCCAGACGCTGTTCGGCCGGCGCCTTTACCTGGATAACCTCAGCGCGCGCAACCAGGCCCTGCGCGCCGGCGCCGAGCGCGCCGCGGTCAACGCGCCGATGCAGGGCACGGCCGCGGACATCATCAAGCGCGCGATGATTGCCGTGGCCGCCTGGCTGAAGGGTCGCGACGATGCCCACATGCTGATGCAGGTGCACGACGAACTGGTCTTCGAAGTCCGCGCCGACGCCGTCGATACCGTGCGCGAGGCGATCCGCGCGCGCATGGCCGGTGCCGCGGAGTTGCGCGTGCCGCTCATCGTCGATATCGGCGTGGGCAAGAATTGGGACGAGGCGCACTAGGGATGCTCTGATCCATGCTACGCAGGCGGCATGATGTCCAGAAGGCTTGCAGAGTGTGTTGTGCGGCGCCGGGAAGACTGGCCGTCTTGCCAAGCCGCGCGGCGCACTTTGCGAGCCTTCTGGGCATCACCCCATCGCTTTAAATTCAACATGTCGGGGCCAGCTCTGTCTGTCCGCATCCCTGCGGTCCATCGTCTCGACAGACAGCCAGTCTGCCTTCCTCGCTCCTCAAAGCCGGGTACACGCTATTTCCATAGCTCGCGGCCATGCCCATAATGGCGCATCAGGCAAGGGGAGCCAGGGATGACATGGCGCGGCATGCAGGTGCTGGTAGTCGTAGGGGGCTTGGGCTGGTTGACCGCGTCGCGATGCGCTGAAACGCCGCCGCCCATACCGGTGGCGGATTTCGCCAGGCATTCGCTGTACGGCGTGCCAAGCATGTCGCCGAATGGCGAATACCTGGCCGTCTCTGTCCATGACGAAGCCGATGCCGCCGAAGACGACAAATATGAGGTCGGCGTATTCCATCTGCCGGACATGAAGCCGGTCAGCCGCATGGACATGCCGCGGAAGACGATGCCGGCCCAGATCGCATGGGTCAGCAATACCCGGCTGATCGTGATACCCGCGCTCCAGTTGGGCTGGCTCGACGAACCACAGCGCACGGGCGACTTTTTTACCGTCGACTATGACGGCCGCAACCAGCGGAGCATGAACAACCTTTTGCGGGCGGCCCAAGCACACGGCCTGCCCATCGGCCCCGGCGTATTCAGCGGCCTGCCGCCCAGGCCGAATGGGCATTTCTATTGGACGATACATAGCAATCCATCGGACAAAGTGAGCGAGGGAAGATCGGACCTCTACGACGTCGATGCCCAGACGGGTATCGCGGCATCACTCGGCGGCATCAACGACGACGGCATGCAGTTGTTCGCCCACGACGACCTCGCCCGCATTGCCTATGGCATCGATGACCAGAACAAGGAAGTGCTGTTCGAACGCGACAGCAAGGATCAACCATGGCGCAAGCTTGATGTCCACGCGCGCAGCATGATCCCGTTGCAGATCAGCGACGATGGCACGCGCGTCTATTGGCAATACAGCGTCGACGGCGGTCCGTATGCGCTGGCGGAAAGCAACTTCGATCTTTCGGGCCTGAAGATCCTGGCGTCGGACAGTTTCGGTTCGGTGGGCGAGGTGATGTGGACGCCCTACCCACGCAAGCCCTTCGCAGTCACGATCGACACCGGTCATCCGAAAACCATCTACCTCGATGACGACACCAGCGCCACCATCCATAAAGCGCTGAGCGAGCAGTTCCCCGGCCTGCTGCTCCGCTTTGCCGCCATGAGCGATGACGGCACGCGCGTGCTGGTGCAGGCCGACAGCGACCGGGATCCTGGGTTGTACGCGCTGTTCACGCTCAACCCGGTGAGCTTCACGCCCTTGTTCAAGATGGCGCCGTGGATCGATCCCGCACGGATGGCGCCGCGCACGCCGATCCGTTTCGCGAACACCGAAGGCACCATCCTGGATGGCTATCTCACCCTGCCCTCCAGCGCCGGCAAGCTACCGCTGGTGCTGATTCCGCACGGCGGGCCGATCGGCCTGCGCGACAGGTGGGATTACGACGCCTGGGCGCAATTCCTGGCCAGCCGTGGCTATGCCGTGCTGCAGGTCAACTATCGCGGCTCGTCTGGGCGCGGGCCGGCCTTCCAGCTCGCCGGCTACCGGCAATTCGGCACGGGGATCCAGCAGGATTTGCTCGACGGCGTGCGCTGGGCGGTGGCGCAGGGCTACGCGGACAAGGACCGCGTCTGCATTTTCGGCGCCAGCTTCGGCGGCTATTCGGCCTTGATGGCGCCGATCCGCGCACCGGGAATGTTCAAGTGCGCGATCGATTTTGCCGGGATCAGCGATTTTGCGATCGAGCAGGACAAAAGCGACATCGAGCACACCGAGCGCGGACGCAATTACCTCCATCAGGCGCTCGGCATGGACACCACCCAGATCAAGGCGATTTCGCCGCTCTACCATCTCGACCAGTTCAATGTGCCCGTGCTGATCGTGCATGGCGAGGAGGATCCGCGGGTGCCCCTGAAAAACGCCACCAAACTGCGCGATGCCTTGCAGAAGTCCGGCAAGCCTTACGAATGGCTGGTAAAGCCCAAGGAGCTGCACGGTTTCTACAGCGAAACCGACAACACCGATTTCCTGCAACACCTGCAAACCTTTTTAGGCAAATATCTGGGACAGAGTCCGGCCGATTCAGATGAATCGCGGCTGACCAATTCGGGACTTTAGTTCCGCCGGCTGCAACTTTCAGGCTGGATCGCTTTCCAACCTATCGGATGCACGCAACGGCATCCCCCGGCACCCACCTCCCTGGGTTGCCAAACCGGAATCGGACCTCTCCCCTGGGTTCCGCTTCCACCGGCCCCGAGAGCTCCCCCTAAGCTCTCGGGGCTTTTTCTTGCCCTGCGTCAGGACAGATGACAGGCCAACCGTTAGGATGGCGTTATGGAGCGGCTGCCGCCCGCCGTTCGTCCACATGAGTTCCTGCGCAGTGCAGATCAAAGGGAAAGCCACTTCGTTCGATATCGCCCATCTCACGGGGGTGTCGCAATCCACGGTCTCGCGCGCCCTGCGCGGTAGCCCGCTGGTGAGCGAGGAAACGCGCCAGCGCATCAAGGCGGCGGCGGACCAGCTCAACTACAAGGTGGACAAAAACGCCTCGAACCTGCGCTCGCAGCATTCGGGCACGCTCGCCTTGCTGTTGTTCGAAGATCCCACCGCGGACGATTCGCACATCAACCCGTTCTTCCTGTCCATGCTCGGCTCGATCACCCGCGCCTGCGCGCTGCGTGGCTTCGACCTGCTGATTTCGTTCCAGCAGTTGTCCTACGACTGGCATGCGGACTACGCCGATACCAAGAAAGCCGACGGCATCATCCTGCTCGGTTACGGCGATTACCTGGCCTACCTCGACAAATTGCAGAAACTGGCCGCGCAAGGCACGCGCTCGGTACGCTGGGGCGCGGTGCTGCCGGACCAGCCGGACGTTTCCATCGGCTGCGACAACTTCCAGGGCGGCCATGCCGTGGCCGCGCATTTGCTGGAACGGGGCTGCCGGCGCATTGCCTTCCTGGGCGATGCTTCAAGCCATTACCCCGAATTCTTCGGCCGCTACCGCGGTTATGCCGCGGCGCTGGAAGAAGGCGGCGTGCAGGCGGATAGCGCCTTGCAGGTCGATGCCGCCGAAAGCACCGAACAGGCCGGCTATACGGCGCTGGAACAACTGCTGGAACGCCGCGTGCCGTTCGACGCGGTGTTCGCCGCCAGCGACCTGATCGCCATCGGCGCCATGCGCGCCCTGGCCGACCACGACATCAAAGTGCCCGAACAGGTCGCCGTGGCCGGTTTCGACGATATCCCGATGGCCCGTTTCCTCAATCCGCCGCTGACTACCGTATTGCAGGACACCAAGCTGGCGGGCGAAACACTGGTCGACAACCTGCTGCGGCTGATCCGCAACGAGCCGGTGGAAACGCGCCTGTTGCCGGTGAAACTGGTCGTGCGCCGGTCGAGCCAGTTCTGCCCCGCCAGCGTTCAACGCTGAGCACTCGCCGCCTGCTGCGCGCGCGCGCCACGTCCACGGGCAAACCGATCCTGTTGCCTGACCGAGATCGGTGCCGCTGGGATCCGTTGTTGATCCGTCGCGGCCTTGCCGCGCTCGAACGCATCGAACAACTCGGCGGCTCGGCCGGCCCCTATGCGCTGCAAGCAGCCATCGCCGCCTGCCATGCGCGAGCGCGCACCGCCGAGGGCACCGATTGGTCGCACATCGCCACGACGAGGCACGCCATGAATTCGAGCGTGCCGCCGCGCTGGCACGCAACACGCGCGAACGCAACTTTCTGCAACAACGCGCCACTGCCTGCAAGGATGCAGCCGTTCAACGCAGGTAAGCGGGAGTATCAGGCTCCCGCAGCCACCGGCTCGCTCACGCGCAGCACGCACAGGCCGCCCAGCAGCAAGCTGACACCACCCAGGCCCAGCGCCCAGATCGGTTGGCCGTGGAAGAACACGCGCAGCAGCACGCCCAATACGCTGGCGGCGAGCAACTGCGGAATCACCACGAAGAAATTGAAGATGCCCATGTATACGCCCATCTTCTGCGCCGGCAAGTTGTCCGACAGCAGCGCATACGGCAGCGACAGGATCGACGCCCACGCAAAGCCTACGCCGAGCATCGGCAGCAATAGCCAGTGCGGATCGCGAATCAGCAAGAACGCGATCAGGCCGGCACCGCCCAGCCAGAGATTCACCAGATGGCTGATGCGCAGGCCCAGGCGCCGCACCATCAGCGGAATCACCAGCGCGGCCAGCGCCGCGAATCCGTTATAGGCACCGAACAGTACGCCGACCCAGTTGGCGCCATCGTTATACGCCGCCGAGTCGGGATCGGTGCTGCCGAAATGCACCTGCGCCACGCCGGCCGTGGTGTAGATCCACATCGCGAACATGGCGAACCAGGAAAACAGCTGCACCCAGGCCAGGCGGCGCATCGCCTGCGGCATGGCGTGCAGGTCAGCCATCACCTGAGTAAAGATGCCACCATGTCGCGCCATGCTGAGCCACAGCTGCGACAACCCGAACGCGACCAGGCCACCGGCGAGCAGATACAGCTCGTGCTCAAGGCGGTAAGCGCGCACCAGGCAGATACCAACCACGCCGGCCACCAGCCACAGCACGCCATGCCGCCATGCGCGGGACCGATCTACCGCAACCTCGACCGGTGTTACCGCGTCGCCGAACGTCTTCAGTTGTTCCGGCGGATATTCCTTGGTGGACAGCACCGTCCACAACACCGAGGCAAGCAATACCGCGCCGCCAATGTAGAACGCATCGCGCACGGTGGCGGGGATGCCGCCGGGCGCGGCCACATTGCTCACGCCCAGATGCGCCAGCGCGTAAGGCAACAAGGAAGCAACCACCGCGCCCACGCCGATGAAGAAACTCTGCATCGCGTAGCCCAGCGGACGCTGGCCGCTCGGCAACTGATCGCCCACGAAGGCGCGGAACGGCTCCATCGAAATGTTGATCGACGCATCCATCACCCACAGCAACGCGGCCGCGATCCACAGCGCACTGGAATTGGGCATCCACAACAGCGCCAGCGTAGTCAGCAGCGCACCGATCAGGAAATAAGGGCGGCGCCGGCCGAGTCTGCTCCAGGTGCGATCGGAGGCATGGCCGATCAGCGGTTGCACGATCAGGCCCGTCAGCGGCGCGGCGACCCACAGGATGGGAATGTCGCCCACGCTCGCGCCGAGCGTCTGGAAGATGCGGCTGACGTTGGCGTTCTGCAGCGCAAAGGCAAACTGGATGCCCAGGAAGCCGAAGCACATGTTCCAGATCTGCCAGAACGACAAATGGGGTTTGCGATTCATGGCGCGCGCGTCTCCGGCGCAATCAACAGGTCGCCGATGAGCGCATCGTCGACCGGGCCGTCGCTGCCGCCCTTGCCGCCGGTGTAGTGCGAAAAATGGCTCAGGTCGCTCATATTGAACCCCTGCTCCAGCGCGAACCGGCAAGACGCGCCGGCCTTCGCGGTGACGATGCCATAAGTCGAAAGCTGCTCGCCCAGGCTATGCGGCATCACGATCGGCAGGCGCTGCGGCGCATCGCCGTCGCAGCGCACCACCAGCATCTTTACCGCAGCGGTGATGCCCGTCTCGATCGAACCGTGACGGTTCTCGTAGCGAAGCGCAACGCGGTAGCTGCCGGATGCGGGCACCGTCCACGTGCGCGGCCAGCCGTCGCCGAGCGTGACCGGATCGCCGGCGCAAACGATCGGACTATGCAGTGATTCGATGCCTTGTTCCCCCTTGCGCGTGGCGCTGACACAAGGCGGTTTCCCGCCTTGCGCGATATACGTGCTGCCATCGATATCGCCTACGCGCTGGCCATCGGCATAGAGCACCACCTTGCCATCCACCTGCACACGCCAACCGTTATCGGCAGCAACCACCACCGGTGCATCCGGCGCGACGGGCGCGTACAGCGGCGCGTCGGTGCGCAAGGGCATGGCAGGCACCTCGATGGCTTTCAAGGTCACCACCGTTTCCGCGCCGCGCTGACGGATCGCGCCAGCCACCAGCAAGTTGCCGTGCAGCGTGCGCGGGCGACGCAATGTGATCGTGCGTCCGGGCATGTTCAGGCTGATGCTGTCGCGCTCGCCGAACAACATGGGCACCAGCGATACCGGCAGCTTGGGCTCGATGCGGCCATCCTCGGCAAGGCCGAACACGCCCTCGCTCACCATGTCCAGATAGGCGGCCACCGACCACAGCTGGCGCGGCGAATCGACCACCGGGCCGCTGAGCTTGCCGTCGTCGACATGCGTGGACTGGGTGATCAGCTCATAGTTCTCCATGTTGGAGCCGGCCATCGCCGCGCCACGCATGATCGAACGCAACTCGTGGTCGATACGCACGGGATCGTCCACCGTCCTGGCGGCCCGCAGCGCATAGGCACTCACGAACGGCCAGATGGCACGATTGTGGTAGATCGGCTGGTCGACCCGCTCCGGCCAGATCACCGGACTGCCCGCCGGCCACGCCGGATAATGGGCGAGCGCCTGGCGCGCACGCTCGCCCTCGGCTACGCCGCTGATGACGGCCAGGGACGTGCCGAGCAAGTCGTAAGTGTCGTAAGGCGTGCCGTCGCCGCCGAGGTAGCTCATGTACATGCCGCGGTCCGCACGCCAGAACCGCGCGTTGATCGCCGCCTTGAGCGCGGCGGCCTGTTCGCCGTAGCGCTTGGCGCCGGCAGCGTCCGCGTGTGCTTGGGCCAATTGCGCGGCGAGTTGCAGCGCCTGGTAATGCAACACGTTGGTGGAAAGCGCGTAAGACTGTGCAATAAACACTACGTTGGCCGCCGTCCAGGCCGGATAGCTCTGCTGCCGCCAATCCAGGAACGAGGTCTCGCCGCGATACAGGCCAAAGGCGGGATCGAATACATACTGGCGATCCTGCGCCAGCGTGTCGTTCAAGGCGCGATACACGTCACCGGCGAACGCCTGGTCATCGAGCAGGTGCCGCGCCGCGAGGAACCACACGATGCGGTCGGTACTCACCGGCCAGCTCCCGCCCGAACCGGTGTCCTGCATCACGTACAGGCCTTGCGGCGAGGATGGATCGCGCACGTCCGACAGCTTGAAGCGCAGGCCGTTGCGCGCGCGCAGCGGATCGATCCGCCACAAGCCCAAATCGACCGCATAGGACAAGTCGCGCGTCCACACATAAGGCCATTTCGCACCGGTCACGAAGCAAGTGCATGGGATCGGCCGGCCATGGTCGAAGGCGTCGTCGCGGATCGCGGCGACCGAATCCTGCGCCAGGTCGTCCTGTGCCAGTGCGAACAAACCATCGAACAGCGGGCTGGCGGTAGCCGCGCGCATGCGCTGGGCGCCGATATCGCGCCGGCCGAAGGGTCCGCTCAAGCGGTAGCCTCCGCCGGCCACGACGCTCATGCGCACCTGCTCGCCGCGCCAGGCCATTTGGTCGCGCCATGCATCGGCATGGACGCTCGCGGCCAACGCCGCCATCAGCACAACGCTCAGCATGCACACTCCGCGTATCGATGATATCCGCAACCCGCTGGTATCGACCGCGCTCGAACCAGCCAGGAAAAAAAGCAGCCGACTGCGGGATCCATCGCTCGCGGCAAGTGGTTCGTGGTTCAGTGCCCGGCCGTATTCCGCAATGTCACCTTGCGCGCCCCGGCGGCAGCCAACCGTACCAGCGTCACGCTTCCGTAGCGATCGTGATCGACCGCCCAGCCCTCGCCCGCTGCCGCCAGCAAGGCGGCGGCATCCGCGTAGGGCTTGAGCGCCTCGGCGCCAGCATTCACCTCGGCCGCCCTGATGCCATGCACTTTCACCAGGTAATACGTCAGCGCCGGCCTGAAGCTGCCGTGCGCGGCGTCGGTGTCGAACTGCACATCGTCGCCGTTGCGCTGGGTGGTCAGTCGCTGCGAAAAGAAAGCGCCATGCTGGTAGGCGTAGGTGTCGCCATCGTCATCGTAGTAATCGAAGTGCGTGGCCTGGCGCGCGGGAAAGACGTCGACCGTCAATTCGCTCACCGGCCGCTGGCCGACATAGTCCATCGCCGGCTGGGTGGGAATGATCGCGCCTTCGCGGACGAACAGCGGGATATCGCGCCAGCGCTTGCTATCCACCGCGTAGTGGATCACCTGCCCGCCCTGGTAGACCTTGCCGGTGAAATAATCGGTCCATTGCCCGGCCGGCAAATAGATGTCTTTCTCCGCCTGTCCTTTGACCACCACCGGCGATACCAGCAGGTGGTCGCCAAACATCCATGCGTCGACGTCGTTGCGTACTTGCGGGTCGTCCGGATAGTCGAAGGTAAGCGGACGCACCAGCCCCACGCCTTCGATGCTTGCCGCTCGCTCGTAGCTGTAGATATACGGAATCAGCGCATAGCGCAGACGGATGGCGTCGCTCGCCGCCTGCTCGGCGGCCGCGCCGTACAGCCACGGCTGACGCTTTTCGTTGAGCGTGCCGTGCATGCGGAAAATCGGCACGAAGGCGGCGAACTCGATCCAGCGCGCGTAGTTCTCGTTATCGGGATGGCCTTTGAAACCGCCGCTGTCCATGCCCCATTTCATTTCGCCCACGTCGATCGCGCTGAGCATGCGCTGGCGTTGCGCGGCCATGCTGTCGAAACCGGTATCGATATCGCCGGACCACAAGCCATAGGCATAGCGCTGCGCACCGAGATAGAAATCGCGATTGATCGACCACACGCGGACCGGCGCATGGGCGCGCTGGCCGTCGTACAGCGCCCGCTGCATGTTGAGGAACTGGGTATTGCTGTTGGTGTCGTCCGCTTCGTCATTCCACCAGCCGACGATGCCGGTATCGAAGGCATGCTTCAGCGCCGGGTTGAAGAACCACGCGCGCACCGCGGCCTGGTCGAAGTCGACCTCGCGCACCGGCTTGAGCGAGAAATAGTCCGTGGTCTGCGGCCGACCGGCCGCCCAGAAGCCATGCTGCTGCGCGTAGCGGCCTTCGACCGTGTCCACGTGGATGCGCGGCTTCATGATGCCGGTCATGTGCATGCCCAGCTGGTCCATCGTGGCTTTCAGCGCGCCGCCGGGACCGCCCGGGAACTTCGCTGCGTTCCAGCGGAATTCGCCGTAGTTGTCATCGCCCCACGCCTTCCAGTCGAAATCGAAGGTGAAGTTGTCGATGGGAATATGCCGCGCGCGATAGCCATGCACGATCGCCAGCAGTTCCTGCTGGTCGATGCCCCATTGGCTGTTGGTAAACCCCATCGACCATTTCGGGAACATCGGCGGCGCACCGCTGAGATCGGCGAGCGCGGCGAAAATCTGGCGCGGCGCGCCCACGATCACGTCGTAGCTGATGTCTTGGCGGTCGATCCCGCTGACCTCGATGTGCCCGCTGGCGAGATCGAACCTGGCGCCGACCGTATCGACCAGCACGCCATAGCCGTGCGTGCTCCACACGAACGGCCCGCCGGGATAGCCCTGCTCGCCGGCCTTGGCAATCAGCACGCCGCTGCGCGTCAATCCGCCTTTAGCCGGCTCGAACGCATCGTAACCGCCAATGCCGTACAGCGTGTCGGCGGCAGCGTGCTGCAGGTCGATGCGGCCCTTCATCAGGTCGGCCGGATCGGTCTGCAGCACCACATGTCCTTGCGCATCCGCGATCGCCAGGCGCGCCGTATGCGCATCCCAGCTGACCGCCAGCGCGCGGCTGGCCACCGTGGCCTGGCCGTCCCGGTTGCTGACACGCAGGTTCGCGAGCATGGCGCGCGCGGCATGCGGATCCATCACGATGCCCGGCCGCGTCGCCAAACCGCCGGGCATGCCATGGATCTGCAACACATTCGGCGCGACCAGGCGAAGCGTGATCCGATCCTTGCCATGCACCAGTTCGAGGCCGCTCGCATCGATGCGGCCCAGCTGGAACGTCGAATCGCCAGAGCTGGCAGGCGCGGCATGGATTGCCGGAGCGAGCGCCAACAGCAGGCCGCACATGGCCAGATTGCGCAATATTGTCATCCAACCATCCTTCTTCATTGCAGGATTCCCGCCGCCTTGCTGGCAAGGGGACAGCGGAGGAATCGCCCGAATATAGCCGCTGTCATTCGCAACGGGGACAAATGTGTGGACCGCGCTGCAACGATCTCGGCCGACCCCGTTCAATGCAGCAGCGCACTCGCATACGGCGGCAGGGTCAGCGTGCCGGAGGCCAGCACGACGCCCGGCTTGCTCTGCCCCAGCACCGAAGACACCTTTGCACCGGCATCCAGTACGACGCGGCGCGTATCGCGCGACAGGTTGTGCACCACCAGCACGCGCGATTGCGCATCCTGCAGCGTATAGGCCAGCAGATGCGGATCGTCGAGCGGCACGTTGCGCAGCACGCCATCGCGCAGCGCGCCAACCTGCTCGCGCCAGCCGATCAGCTTGCGGTAGAGGTTGAGCAGCGAGGCGGGATCGGCCTGCTCGGCTTCCACGGAAATATCCGCGCCATCCTTGCTGCTCCAGCCTTTCCAGCTGGCAATGCCCGGACCCTTGCCGTGGCGATACCAGCGCATCGGCTCGCGAATGTCTTCGTCGGGCTTGCTGCCCTGCATGCCGAGTTCCTCGCCGTAATAGACAAACGGATGGCCCGGCAGCGTGAGCAGCAACGCGGCGGCAACGCGCATGTGCGCCACGTTGTCGTCGAGCTGGCTCATCACGCGGTCCTGGTCGTGGTTGGACAGGAACGGCGCATCGTCGAAAGCGCCGTTCGCATGCGCGCGGTAGGCCGCATAGGTGTACTGCAAGCCGCGGCCGATGCCGAGGTTGCGCTCCTGCTTCACGCTGTCGATCAATTGCGTGGCAACCGGGAAATTGAACACGGTGCTCAACGGGCCCATGTAGGGCGTCAGGTCATCCGGATTCTGCCGCGCCACTTCGCCGACCAGCCACACCTTGGGATCCACCGCTTCCAGGCCATGGCGGTATTCGGTCCACCAGGCGAGGTTCTTTTCGAGCGCGACCGGGCTATCCATGTCCGTGCGCAAGTCGTCATAGATGTGTTGCGCGGCATCCAGCCGGAAACCGTCCACGCCTTCGCGCAGCCAGAAGCGGCCGACGTCGATCATGGCCTGGCGCACCGCCGGATTGTCGTAGTTGAGATCGGGCATGGCGCCGGTAAACGTGCCCTCGTAGTACTGCCCGTTCGGCGCACGGTGCCAGGCGGGACCGCCCACCGCGCTGATGGCGTGCAGGTCAGTGTTCGGGGTGGCCCACAGATACCAGTTGTGATGCGGGTCGTTCGGATTCAGCGCCGCCTTGAACCAGGGGTGCTGGTCGCTGGTGTGGTTGATCACCATGTCGATCACCACTTTGAGGCCGCGCTTGTGCGCCTGCTCGACCAGCCGGTGGAAATCCTGCAACGTGCCGTACTGCGGATTGACGCCTTCGTAGTCGGTGATGTCGTAGCCGTGATAGCTCGGCGACGGATTGATCGGCATCAGCCAGATGCCGCTGGCGCCCAGCGACTTGATGTAATCGAGCTTGGCGGTGACGCCGTTGAGGTCGCCGATGCCGTCGCCGTTGCTGTCGTAAAAGGCGCGCACGAAGATTTCGTAGTAGACGCCCGAGGCCGGTGCGGCGGTCTGCGTGGCCGGTGGTTGCGCCAGCGCCGAAGCGCAAAAGAAGGCCATCGCCGCAACGAGGGCGGCGCGACGGAACAGGACTTGAAGCGTGAACATGATGGATCGATCTCCCGGGGTGAGGAATCGCTCGCCGCGATACGACATAGCTCCAGCATGGGCTCAGCCCGGTCCGTCCGTGGCGGCTGTTTCATCCGGAGACTGGCAGAAAAAAAGCCCGGCTTCGTGGAAGCACGAAACCGGGCAGAGGAAACCGGCCGACATCACCGCGACAATGCCGGCGGCGGGGATTACAGGCTCAGGTTGAAGCCGGCGTAGAACGTGCGGCCGAAGTATTGCAGCGTACCGGTATTGGAGGGCACGCCGAAGTAAGTGCGGGTCGGCGTGTTGGTCAAGTTCAGCACCTGGAACAGCAGGCTGACGTTCTGCGTAAGCTTATAAGCCGTCTGCAAGTCATAGGTGGTTTCCGAGTCGAAGTAGACCAGCTGGTTGGTCACGGCGATCTGCGAGTCGGAGACGAACTTCGAGCGGTAGGTGCCCGTGATGTTGCCCGAGAACGTGCCGTTGTCGTAGAACACCTGCGCGCTGGCCACGTTGCGCGACAGTCCCGGCAACGCCGTCACCACGTTCGGGCCGCCGAGGTTGGTGGTGCTGCCGTAGGGGCTCTGGGTGAACGCATAGTTCGCACCGAAGCCCAGGTTCGACCAGATGCCCGGCAGGAAGTGGGTCTTCTGGAACGACGTTTCAAAACCGCGCAAGGTCGTACCCGGCGCATTGAAGGCCGTGCTGTAGGAGCCGTCGAGGTACGGCTGTCCCGTCGCCGGATTGATCGGCACGCTGATGCCGATCGACGCGAAGTTGAACTGGTTGTACGTCACCTGCTCGATGAAGGTGTTGACGTGCTTGGCGAACACGCCGGCAGTGAACAGGCCGCTGGAATTGTCGAAGTAATGCTCGTAATCCAGGTCATACGTCATCGCCGTCAACGGCCGCAGCAAGGGGCTGTAGCCACCCCACACGTTGAAAGTGGTGCCATTGGTTTCATAGGAACCGGCGCCGGCCAGCATGTAGTTGATGGTCGGGCGCGACAGCACCTTGGAGACCGCGAAGCGGGTCTGGTCGTTGTCGTCCCAGTGATAAATCAGGTTCAAGGACGGCAGCCACTTGGTGTAGCTCATGCCGAGGTTGATCGGATCGTAACTGGTGGAGGTATAGCCGAAGCCATCCGTCATCGGTACGCCGGTGCCGGTAGGCACTTCTTCCAGGCCGGAGCTGGACTGCGAGGTGTGCGACGCGCGCAGGCCGATATTGCCGGTCAGCGAGTGGCCCCACAGCGTGGTGTCGATGTCGGCCTGGAAGAACAGGTCACGCACCTTTTCGCTTACGGTGCCGCTTTCCACGCCCGTCCAGGATTGGCCGTTCGGATTCAGGTCAAGCTGCGGATTCGGCTTCAGGCCGTAAGCCGCCAGCACCGCCGGCGCATTGATCTTCAGGAAGCAGGGGAAGCCGCTGAACGAGCCCCTCCAGCACACCACCGACGTATCGCTGCCGCTGAGCGGCAGCACCGGCTGGCTCGTCCCGCCGCCGGTGTATTCCGCGCCGTAGACCCACGCCGTGCGATCGGCTTCATAGGCGTGGTTATTGATGTACACGCCGGCCTGCAGGTCGGTGAAGATCGAATTGTCTTCCAGGTCGTACTGCACGCTGGTGCGGAAGCCCTTGTCGCGGTCGTGATAAACGTAGGGATACACGCCGTACTCGGCCAGCCCCATGTCATTGAGGTTGGTATACATGCCCGGGTTGGCGAACGACGCCGAACCAATCTTCGTGCCGTTGAACGCGAAGTTGGTGGATTGGTTCATCAGCGTGGGCGTTGCGGTACCCAGGCCATTGTACGGATCGGCCGTGGTATCCACGTTGACGTCGTTGCTCATCGCATGCGACAGCGATGCATCCGCTTCCACGTGCCATGGGCCATTGTTCCATTTCACGTTCAAGCCGCCGGAGAACACGCCGGTATCGGTGGTGTCGTTGTCCGCCGTGGTTTCGTTGGAGAACTGCGTGCCCGCGCCAGTCACGGTGCCGCCGGTCAACGTGTTGCCCGGACCGTAGATCGGATTGGTAACGATGGCACTGCCGCCATTGAAGGTCTGCGACCGGAAGCCGTAGCCGAACGAAGTATCGTCGAACCTGGAGTAATACGTGTCGCCGGTAATCTGCCAGTGGTCGTCAGGACGCCACACCACCGTGGCCAGATAACCGGTACGGCGCTCCTCGCCGCCGTTCTGCTGCAACTGCAGGCCCGACGGAATATAAGCCTGCGGGCCGCTCGCAGCGGGCTGGTTGAGGTAGGCATAGTTGCCGTTCGACGCTTCGCCCACGTACTGCTCGGACACGTGCGGCTGGTACATCTGCGCAAAACCCAGGCCCACGCCAAGCGTGTTGTCGAGGAACTTGCCCTGGTAGGCCACGCTCATCCGGTAGCCCATCGCGTTGGCGCCGGTTACGTCGTGCGCCTGGCCGTCATAGCTGCCGCGCGCGTCGACGTTCAACGACTGGTCTTTCTTGTTGTCCAGCGGATTGGCCGTTTCCATGCCGATGGTGCAACCCACGCCGCCTTCGATCAGCGAAGCCTGCGAGGTCTTGTATACCGTCGCCATGTTGATCAGCTCGGACGGATACTGGTCGAACTGGATGTAGTTGGTGCCGCTGGTGGAAGGCTGCTCGCGGCCATCCAGCGTGGTTTCGATGAAGTTGCCGGAAAGGCCGCGGCAGTTGATCTGCGAAGCTTGGCCCGCGATGCGCTCGGCCGAGACGCCCGGCAGGCGGGTCAGCGCGTCGGCGATCGACTGGTCAGGCAGGCCGCCAATGTCAGCCGCGGTCACCACGCTCTGGATCGTATCGGCGTAGCGCTGATAGTCGATCGATTTCTCGACGCTGCCGCTGAAGCCGGTAACGGTCACCGTAGACAGGCTCTTGGCGAGCTGCTGCTGGCTCTTCTGGTTGCTGGTGGTGGTGCTGGTATCGGCATTGGTCGTCGCGGCCGTAGTGGTGGTACCGGCCGCACTGGTCTGCGCGGTCGAGCCCGGCACAGTCTGGCCGGTATCGCCGGTTGCCGCCTGCGCGCCGAATGCCGTGCACAGTCCCGTTGCCAATGCCACCGCGAGCAAATTGCGCTTGAGAATCACGTGTTCCCCTCCCCCAAAAAAATTTGTAGTCGCCTCGTTCTTGATCGCCAGCCGCCATGGCTCGTTCGATAACCTGGCCGCTTGCACGCAGACGGATCATGCCGGCGCGTGAGCGGATGGTAGGGCGTGCATTTCGGTGCAAACCACTTCACGCATACGTATTCATAACCGCACCCCTGCCGCGGTCGTCGCATTGCAACATGACGTTCGCGCGATCTGCCGTGACGATGGTAAAACCGCGGGAAAAGTCGGCAATTATCGCGTTTTTCCAGTCTCGGGCGATAGCCGGGAAACGAAGCGGGACTTGCACGCTCCGCCTTTTTGACGCAATCGCAGCATAAATGAATACGTATGCAAACCTCTGCGATCCGTTGCAGGGCAGCGGCTAAGCTGCACACCGTTCGCAGTGGACGGCTACGGAAGCCGGCCGCTTACAGTGGGGTTTTTCATGAGCGATGCATCCTGGTGGCGCGGTGCCGTCATCTACCAGATCTATCCACGCAGTTTCCTGGATACCAATGGCGACGGCGTGGGCGACCTGCCCGGCATCATCCAGCGGCTGGACTATGTCGCGAGCCTGGGTGTCGATGCGATCTGGATCGCGCCGTTCTTCCGCTCGCCGATGGCCGATTTCGGCTATGACATCGCCGACTATCGCGATGTCGATCCGCTGTTCGGCACGCTCGAGGATTTCGAGCAGTTGCTTGCCAAGGCCCATCGCCTCGGCTTGAAGGTGATGATCGACCAGGTATTGAGCCATACCTCCGACCAGCACGCCTGGTTCAAGGAAAGCCGCGAGAATCGGCACAACCCAAAATCCGACTGGTACGTGTGGGCGGACGCGAAGCCCGATGGCAGCGCGCCGAACAATTGGCTATCGATTTTCGGCGGCTCCGCCTGGCAATGGGAGCCCCGGCGCGGCCAGTACTACCTGCACAATTTCCTGGCCTCCCAGCCGGACCTCAACTTCCATCATCCGGATGTGCGCGTCGCCGTGCTCGACAATGTGCGCTTCTGGCTGGACAAGGGCGTGGATGGGTTGCGCCTGGATGCGATCAATTTCTGCTTCCACGATCGTGCCTTGCGCGACAATCCGCCCAAGCCCAAGGAAAAGCGGATTGGCCGCGGTTTCAGCGCGGACAACCCGTATGCTTTCCAATATCACCTGTACAACAACACCCAGCCGGAAAACCTCGACTTCCTCGGCGAGCTGCGCACCCTGCTCGATCGCTACCCGGCCGCCGTGACGCTGGGCGAAATTTCCTCGGAAGATTCGCTCGCGACGATGGCCGAATACACGCGCGGCCAGCGCCTGCACATGGGTTACAGCTTCGAATTGCTGAGCAGCGACTTCAGTGCCGCATACATCCGTCGCACGGTAGAACAGCTCGAAGCGCAGATGAGCGAAGGCTGGCCGTGCTGGGCCATCTCCAATCATGACGTGGAGCGCGTGCTCACACGCTGGGGCAATGGCGATGCGTCGCCGCGCCTGGCGAACCTGCTCACCGCCATGCTGTGCTCGCTGCGCGGATCGGTCTGCGTCTACCAGGGCGAAGAGCTTGGTTTGAACGAAGCGGAGGTGCCATTCGAGGCCCTGCGCGATCCCTACGGCATTACCTTCTGGCCCAATTTCAAGGGCCGCGACGGTTGCCGCACGCCGATGCCGTGGGATGACAGCGCGCTCGCCGGCTTCAGCGACACCGTTCCATGGCTGCCGATCGACGAAGCGCACAAGCTGCTGGCGGTCACGCGGCAGGAAGCCGATCCGGAGTCGGTGCTGCAAGGTTTTCGCCGCTTCATGCAATGGCGAGCCACTCAGCCCTGCCTGCGTCGCGGCAGCATCCGCTTCCTCGACACACCCGAACCCGTGCTGGCCTTCGTGCGCAGCCATGCCGGCGAGCAAGTGCTGGCGGTATTCAACCTCGGCAAACAGCCGCAGGCGTTTGCCCTTGCGAGCATCGGCCCAGCCCAGCTCCTTGCCGGACATGGCTTGCCACAGGGCACGTTGCAGGGCAGCCAGCTGCAACTGCCTGGACATGGCGTTTTGTTTGCACGCCTTGCCGGCAGCTGAGCAAAACGATCCGCATCGTCTGCGATAGCTGACAGTCGATGCATCGTTATCCGCAGAAATGCCGGCGGTGCCGCATGCGCGATCACTCCGGCAGGACAACGATCGCGGCCACGGCCACGCCATAGGCAACAACCCGGCAACCCCGCGACGCGGCGCGCAAAGCCATAAGCCACTCCTAACCCGACACGTCCCCGTTACTCGCGATCCGTCCCGCTTATTCCGTGCTTGAAGCATGCCTTTAAACACGTTTGGACGTCTAAATTCACCGCGTCAAAACGCTTGCGTCACTATGTTTCACCGACGAGCGCCACGGCAGAAGAACCCCTGATCCGCGCCGCGTTGCGCGCATAGCATTTGGTACGACTCTGCGATTCAACCAGCATCCGTCGAGGATGGGCGCCTTCCGTGCGCTTCCGATGCAATGCGACATCGAACTTCAAGGAGAGATCACCGTGATTCCTTCGACGAACCAGGCTTCCGCCACCATCGAGCCCACGAATTCTCTGCTCGAACACCATGCATCCGGGAACGTGCTCGAAGGCCTACGCATGCCAGAGCCAGACTGTCCATGGGCCCATGCATGTGCCCCATTCGCGCCGACGATCGAACTTCGGATGAGGGAATGGCTGGAAAATTACGGGCTCGTGCAGAGCGATCGCATGCGCGCCCGCATTGCCAGGGCGAATTATGGCTGGCTGGCCGCGCGTTGCTACCCTTATGCATCCATCGAGCGCCTGCAGATCATCGCCTGCTATTTCGGCTTGTATTTTCTTACCGATGATCTGTTTGTCGATCGCGTCGAAACCGTTTCATCGCAAACCATCCCCAACCTCACTGCCATCATCGCCCTGTTTGACCTGGATCGCCTGGGCAGCGAACCGGTCTACGGCGAGGCGGCCTGGGTGGACCTTTGCCAGCGGATGAAGCCGCACATGTCGGCAGAACACTTTTGGCGCTTTGCCCACGGCATGCAGATGTGGGCAGGCGCTGCCGGCTTGCAGATCATCGAGCACATCCACAATCAACCGATCGGGCTTCGCCAATACGAGACCATCCGGCGTCATATCAGCGGGGCAAACCCCAGCCTCGACCTGATCGACTTCGCCAACGGGAACCCGCTCTCACCCGATGAGTACCATCGGCCGGACGTGCAGCAGCTCAGGCGGCACGCCAACAACGTCATTTCCTGGAGCAATGACCTGCATAGCCTTGCGATGGAAATCAGCCAGCCCGGCCAGAACAAGAACATGGTGGCGATCTACATGGCCCAGGGTTGTTCGATCCAGGCGGGCGTCGACCGCACCGCGGATAGGATCCGCGGCGAGATCCAGGCGTTCGTAAATGAGGCGACGGCTCTCCGGGACCACGCCAGTACCGCCATCCTCGGCTATATCGAAGGCCTGGAACGGTGGATGGCAGGCTACGAAGCGTGGGTCACCAACGATACGCGGCGCTATGCGCGCGCATTCGTCGGCGAGGACGCGGATGACCGCGACCTTGTACATACCTGAGAATGCGCCGATCTATTCGCTCAAGGACGGATAAGCGGTTAAAATCCCGTAGTTCCGGCCGGGCGCACGCATCATCCCCGTTTGGACGGCTCTTTAGTGACCGCAGGCAGATCCTGAGATCCGGCATTCGACGCGCTCCCCATGCCCATGTACTGTGCACGCCCGCGCGTGCATGGCGTGGACGTAGCGGCCGGCCATTGCCCGACATCACCGAGGAACTCAGGTTTTGAATACAGCGAACGATACGGCAGCACAGCGGCGCAACCCCGGCGTGAGCGGCATGGCCCTGTACGTACCCCAGCCTCGCGTGCCCTTGCGCGACTGGTGCGAGTGGACGGGCAACTCCTGGGACAAGGTGCAAGCCGTGGTCGGCCGCAGCTTCCGGCGTCCGGCGCCTTACGAAGACGCCTACACCATGGCGGCGACCGCCGTGCTGCGGCTGATCCGCAATTACCGGCTCGACCCGCGCCGGATCGGCCAGCTTGCGCTCGGCACCGAGAGCAGCAAGGACAATTCCGCCGGCGCGGTGATCGTGCGCGGCATGGTCGATCGCGAGCTGGAACGCCAGGGCCTGCCGCGCCTTTCCCGCCAGCTGGAAGTGCCCGAGTTCAAGCATGCCTGCCTCGGCGGCATCTATGCGTTGAAGAGCGCGCTGCGTTACGCGGCGTTCGACGCCGAGGGACGGCAGGCGATCGTGGTGTGCAGCGACATCGCCGAATACGAACGCGGCTCCACCGGCGAACAGACCCAGGGCGCTGGCGCTGTCGCCATGCTGGTGGAAGCCGAGCCCAAGCTGTTCGAAGTGGACCTGGCCCACGCCGGCAGCGCCTCGGACTACCGCGGCCCGGATTTCCGCAAGCCGTTCGCGCGCCATTTCGACCACGAATATGCCGAGCGCGGCAAGCGGCTGCATGACTTTCCGATCTTCAGCGGCAAGTATTCCACCTTCGCCTATCTGGATGAGACAGGCCAGGCTTTCGATGCCATGATCGAGCGGCTGGGCATTTCCGATATCGACTTCCTCGCCTCCGTGCGCGGCATGTTCTTCCATCGTCCCTACCACATGATGCCGCTACAGGCGCTGGCCTTTATCTATGCCCGCGCGCTGGCACGCGCGCCGCAGCCGCATGCGGAATTCCAGGCGCTGTGCGAACAGGCCGGCGTGCCGGCGGAAGGCGTGCGCGACGAATGCCGCAACGAGCCGGACCTGTTCGGCGAATTCCTGCGCCTGGGCGGCCATGCCGAGGCGGCACAGGAGCCGCATCCGCTCACCACCAAGCTCGCCGGCATGGTCCGCAAGAGCCCCGCGTTCCAGCAATTGCTCGCCACGCGCGTGCATCTTGGCACCGACTGGGCGATGGAACTGGGCAACCTCTACACCGCGGCCCTGCCCGCCTGGATCGCCGCAGGCTTCGAGCAGGCGCTGGCGCAAGACACGGAACTGGCCAATGCCCAGCTGGTGGCGATCGGCTACGGCAGCGGCGATGCCGCCGAATCCGTGCCGCTGAAAGTGGTGCCGGCATGGCGCGAAGCCGCCGCCAAGATCAATTTCCGCAGCGCGCTGGCCGCTTCCGTCGACCTGTCCCAACACCAGTACGAGGCACTGCACGATGGCAAGCACGTCGAACTTGACTGCCCGGCGCGCGACCAGTTCGTGATCGCTCGCACGGGCGACACTTACGAGACGAGCTTCCAGGACCTTGGCGTCGATTACTACGAGTTCGCCCAATAAGCGTGCTCGCCTGGCCTCGCGCCGTCGCCCACAACGAAAAGAGGACGGCATGCCAGTCCTCTTTTTTTTTGCGCGTGAAAAAGCGTCTGTGCTCGCCCGGACAGCAAGCCTTTCGCTCACGCGGCAGGCACGACAAGCTCGGCTTGTTCGTGGTGCGCGCTTGGCGAGTAGACTCGCTCCATCGCGATGCCATGCACGGAGCCGGTGCGACATGTTCAAGCTGAAAGGCGTGCTTTCGCTGCAGTCCGGCGATCACGCGCTGGGCGGCGCGGACCGTATCGCGTTGCTGGCGAAGATCGCCGAAACCGGCTCGATCACGGCGGCGGCACGGGCCGTGGGAATGAGCTACAAAGGCGCCTGGGACGCGGTCGATGCCATGAACAATATGGCGGACGAACCCCTGGTCGTGCGCGCCACCGGTGGCAAGGGCGGGGGCGGCACGCGCTTGACCGAACGCGGCAGGCGGCTGGTCGAGGCGTTCACCGCGCTGGAAGAGATGCATCGGCGTTTCCTGGAACAGTTCGACACGCTGACGGAAGCATCGGCTTCCGACATCAAACTGATACGAGGCCTCATGTTCCGCACCAGTGCCCGCAACCAGCTTTCAGGCCAGGTCGTAGCCATCCACAAGGGCCTGGTAAACGACACCGTTGAGCTGCAACTTGGCGGCGGCGAACGCCTCGTCGCCACCCTTACTTGCGAAAGTACCGTCGACCTCGGCCTGCAGGTCGGCACCGAAGCCATCGCGCTGATCAAGGCTTCCTCGGTATTGGTGGGATTGCCGGACGATGGCTTGCGGCTGTCGGCGCGCAATCAGTTCGCGGGCACGGTTATCCGGGTGACCGCCGGGGCCGTGAATGCGGATGTACGCATCCAGCTGGCCGGCGGCAGCATCATGAGCGCGATCGTGACGACCGAAAGCGTATCGCGACTGCAACTGCGGGAAGGCCTGGCGGTGGTGGCGATCGTCAAGGCATCGAGCGTGATCATCGGCACGACCCGCTGAATTCAGCGCTCCGGCCAGAGCGCAGCGCAGTCCTTTCCTTCACAATGAGTCGTCATATACTCGACTTTATAACGTCAGATAGCAGGGGAAGGCACCTGATGGGGTCCGGAAAGGGGCACGCTCGCTCGCTGTCGGCAGCCTTTGCGCTGGCCTGCGTTGCCTGGCCGGCTTTGGGGCGGGACGCAGCGCCATCGGCGCCATCCATTCGCGTACTGGTCGATGGCCGAGCGGCCATCACGCTGGATCGCGCCGCGCTGGCAGCCATGCCGCGCACCACCGTCAATACGCCGGCGATCCATCACGAACCCGCCGCGCAATGGCAGGGCGTCGCGCTGGAAGAACTGCTGCAACGCGCCGGCGCGCCCGGTGGCGAACACCTGCGCGGACACGCCATGACTACCATCGTGCGCGTTATCGCTGCCGATCACTATCAGGTGGTTTTCAGCCTGGGCGAACTCGATCCTTCGCTCGGCCACGAGCCCGTGCTGCTGGCCGATACGCAGGACGGCCACGCATTGACCACCAGCGGCCCGTTCCGGCTGATCGTGCCCGGCGACCGGCGCCCGGCCAGATGGGTTCGTAGCGTGACCACTGTCGAGGCAGGCAGCGATGCCTCGGTGCACTGATTTTTTCCATACCGAACGCGCATCCATCCGCAAGGAGAATTCCGCATGTTGAAGTCATGCACGATTGCCGCCACCGTCCTGGTCCTGGCGCTTGCCGGCGCCAGCGCATATGCGGACGACTATGGCCTGGATGACATCTTCACCAACGGCCACGTCGATGGCGACCTGCGGCTGTACAACTTCAATCGCCTGTACGACAGCAAGACCACGCCCAACGCAAGCGCGTTTTCCGCCGCCGCGCTGATCAATGCGCAGACCGGCACATTCTTCGGCGGCTTCAGCATCGGCGGATCGTTCGTCACCGCCAATTCGCTCGGCACCCATTCGGATAATGCCGCGAAAATCGACACCACCCTGGCCGGACCGAACAATTCGATCGGCGCCTTCAGCCAGGCCTACCTGCAATACAAGAACGACATGTTCCTGTTCCGCGGCGGCTACCAGTACCTTGCCGACGATCCGTGGATGGGCAACAACGATTCGCGCGTGATCCCCTCCTCGTATAACGCGCTGCTGGTGCAGGTGACGCCGCTGGCCGGATGGAATGTGTTCGCCCTGCGCGAGTACAGCTGGAAAAGCCGTACCTCGTATGGCATGTATCCGGACAACCTGTATTACCCGTCCAAGTACGACGGCGATTCGTCCTACGGCAACAACGGCTCGCTGCCGCTCGACTCGCGTTCCGCGCCAGGCACCTGGGAGGGCGGCACCACTTACGTCAAAGGCGGCCTCAGCGCGCAGTTGCGCTATTACGACTTCATGCACTTCGCACGCACCGGCTATGCGGTGGGAAGCTACGTTTTCAACACCGGTACGGGCTTCGACCCGGTCATCGGCGCGCAATACCTGTCGCAGAACGACGGTTCCGACAATCGCTTCACGCAAACGGACACCAGCCTGTTCGGCGTACCGGGCACCCACGTGAAAAGCCAGGCGATCGGCGGCGACCTGGGCCTGGTGATTCCCGACGGCCGCTTCGATGTGCTCTACAACAAGCTCGCGCATGAAGATGGCGCGGTAGGCGGCGGCGCCTTGATCTCGCCCTATACCACCAATTACGGCACCGATCCGCTGTTCACCACCTCGATGATCCGCGGCCTGGTGGAAGCTGGCCCGGGCCGCGCCTGGAAGGGCAAGTTCACCTACGACTTTTTCGAAAAGAAGCTGGAATTGACTACCGCCTACGCGAAATACATCACCGATTACCGTGGCCGCAGCCATGATCTGTATTTCGACGTGATCTACCATCTGGACGGCTATTTGCGCGGCCTTACCCTGCGCGACCGCTGGGAGCTTTCCAACGGCGGCGTCGACAATCTCAACCCGAGCAACAAGGCCTTCGTCTACAACCGCCTGATGATCGACTACAAGTTCTGAGCGCGCATGAAACTGCGCTGAGGCCTGTGCGATGGGCGACGACGGCGCGGCCTTTCTTCGCCTCGCGTCGCACCCTATGATCAGGGCACCTTTGTTACGGAGACAAGCATGCGCGCCATCCTGATCGTCCTGGGACTTGTACTGCTGATAGGCGGGCTGTGGGTAGTCTTCGGTCACGGCAGCTACACACAGACCGATACCTTGCTGCAGGTGGGCTCCGCCAAGCTCACCGCCACCCATGACAAGGGTATTCCGCAGTGGTTGGGCATCGGCGGTATCGTGGTTGGCGCATTGCTGACGCTGGGTGGATTTCTCTCCAAGCGTTGAGGTGCGCAAGCTCCCTCTTCTCGCCGGGCGAGGGAGCAACGAGCCGCCGCGTAGCGGCTACAATCCGTTGGATGGATGTCTCCCACCTGATTGATTCGCTCAACGATGCGCAACGCGAAGCCGTCTGCGCACCGCCCGGCCACTACCTGGTGCTGGCCGGCGCCGGCTCCGGCAAAACCCGCGTGCTGACACACCGTATCGGCTGGCTCAACCAGGTCGAGCACGTGCCGCCGTGGGCGATTCTCGCCGTCACGTTCACCAACAAGGCTTCCGGCGAGATGCGCGCGCGCCTGGAGCAGCTCATCCCAGGCGGCACGCAGGGCCTCACCGTGGGCACGTTCCACGGCATCGCGCATCGCCTGCTGCGCCGGCACTGGCGCGAAGCGGGGCTACCGGAAAGCTTCCAGATCCTGGACGCCGACGACCAGCAGCGGCTGGTCAAGCGCGTGGTCGCGGGCCTGGGCCTGGATGAGGCGCGTTTTCCGCCGCGCCAGGCCGCATGGCAGATCAACAGCTGGAAGGACGAAGGCAAGCGCGCGGAGAACATCGAGCACGGCCAGCATCCGGTCACGCGCACGCTGGTGCAGATCTACCAGGCGTATGAGGATGCCTGCCGCCGTGCCGGCCTGGTGGATTTTGCCGAACTGCTGCTGCGCGCGCACGAACTCTGGCTGAAGCAGCCGGCGATCCTGGAGCACTACCAGCAACGCTGGCGCTACCTGCTGATCGACGAATTCCAGGACACCAATGCGTTGCAATACGCATGGATCCGCGTACTGGCCGGCAGCACCGGCCAGGTGTTCGTAGTCGGCGACGACGATCAGGCCATCTACGGCTGGCGTGGCGCCAAGGTGGAAAACGTGCAGCAGTTCCTGCGCGATTTTCCCGGCGCGCGCACCATCAAGCTGGAACAGAACTATCGCTCCACCTCGAACATCCTGAAGGCCGCCAACAGCGTGATCGAACGCAACGGCGGCCGCCTCGGCAAGCAATTGTGGACCGCCGGCGAGGAAGGCGAACGCATTGCCGTCTACGCCGCCTACAACGAACAGGACGAGGCGCGCTTCGTGATCGAGCGCATCCGCGAATACATCGCCGAACACGGCGAGGCGAAAGACTGCGCGATCCTCTATCGCTCCAACGCGCAATCGCGCAACTTTGAAGAGCAGCTGATCCAGCACGACATTCCGTACCGCGTCTACGGCGGCCTGCGCTTTTTCGAGCGCGCGGAAATCAAGGATGCATTGTCCTACCTGCGCCTTACCGCCAATCGCCACGATGACGCGGCCTTCGAGCGCGCGGTGAACACGCCGCCACGCGGCATCGGCGACCGCACACTGGATGTACTGCGCCGGCGCGCGCGCAACGAAAGGATGTCGATGTGGGAGGCGGCGCTAAGCGAGTTGTCGATGGGCAATGAACTGGCGGGGCGCGCGAAGAACGCGGTCAAAGGCTTTCTCTCGATGATCGACGAGATGGCCCACGCTTTCGCTCCCTCTCCCCCGCGGGGAGAGGGCTGGAGTGAGGAGCTGGGCTTGCCGAAAGACTCCGCTCCGGACAACCCCTCACCCAACCCTCTCCCCGGCGGGGAGAGGGCTAATGCTGTACTGCCTTTGGCCGAACAGATCGACCACGCCATCGTGCAATCGGGCCTGCGCGAGTTCTACGAAAAGGACAGCCGCGGCAATGCCGAATCGCGGGTGGAAAACCTGGACGAATTGGTCAACGTCGCCAGCCGTTTCGAGATGACGCCGGACGATATCGAGGCCGGCTTGAACGAACTGTCCGCCTTCCTTTCGCACGCGGCGCTGGAAGCCGGCGAAGGCCAGGGCGAATCGTGGGACAACTGCGTGCAGCTGATGACGCTGCATTCGGCCAAGGGCCTGGAATTTCCGCTGGTGTTCCTGGTCGGGCTGGAAGAAGGCTTGTTCCCGAGCCAGCGTTCAATCGAAGACGAAGGCCGCCTGGAAGAAGAACGCCGGCTCGCCTATGTCGGCATCACCCGCGCGCGCGAACGGTTGGTGATCAGTCATGCCGAATCGCGGCGCATGCACGGCTCGGAAATGCTGGCGCGACCGTCGCGCTTCCTCGGCGAAGTGCCGCCGTCGCTGGTCGACGAGGTCCGGCCGCGCGTGCAGGTAAGCCGTCCCCTCTATGCCGGCCGTTTCGCCGCAACGCCGCCGTCGCTGAAAGAAGACCTGCCGGTGAAGCTCGGGCAGCGCGTCAGCCATCCGAGCTTTGGCGAAGGCGTGGTAGTCAGCGCCGAAGGCAGTGGCGCGCATACGCGCCTGCAGGTCAATTTCGAAAGTGCCGGCAGCAAATGGCTGGTGGCTGCCTACGCCAAGCTCACGCCGCTCTAGCGAGGCTGTCTCGATGAGTGACCAGCCCATCCTCGAGCGCCGCCGCGAACTCGGCCAATTCCACCGCCGCCTGCAAGACGTCTATCAGCGCCTGCCCTGGAGCCATCGGCTGGTAAACGGCCTGTCGATGGCGTTGCAGGCACTGGCCGGCGCCAGCCTCGGTTACGGGCTGGGCTTGCTGCTGCATACGCAGCAAGCTTTCTGGGGCGCCCTTACCGCCATCGCAGTCACTCAGCAGACCTACCTGGATACGCGCAAATCCTCGCGCGACCAGGTGATCGGCGCGGCGATCGGCGGTGTCATCGCGATGATCGGCTCGTATCTGGCGCAAGACAATTACCTGGCCTACGCGCTGACCATGGCCGCGGCGATCGTGCTGTGCTGGTGCTTCAACATCGGCAACGCCGGCAAGCTCAGCGCCACGACTGTCACCATCGTGATGCTGGTACCGCATACCGGCGCTTTCTGGACGATCGCGCTCACGCGCCTGGGCGAAGTCACCCTCGGTATCGCCAGCGCGCTGCTGGTCACCGGCCTGGCGCACAAGCTGGAAACCCATTGGTTTGGCGACAGCCAGGATGCCGCCAACTGAACGGCGATGGCCTATGATCGGCGGGAACGCCGCCTGATCCAGGACAAACACGGATGGCCAAGCTGGTCCCTACCCGCAACAGCTGCCTTGCACGCATGCAGGCCGGCGAGAAGCGCTTTTCCGAACGGCTGGAACAGAAGCTCGAAAACGATTACCTGCTTTGGTACGACGTGCCCATCGGCCCGCGCCAGTGCCGTCCCGATTTTGCCGTATTCCATCCCAGGCGCGGCTTGCTGGTGCTGGAGGTCAAGGACTGGAAAGCGGAAACCATCACTGGCGCCGACAAGACCCAGTTCACGCTCATCACCGGCCAGGGCGCAACCAAAACGCACAATCCGCTGCTGCAGGCACGCGCGTATGCACTGGAAATCAAGGTGCTGCTGGAACGCGATCCGGCGCTGCGCCACCCGGCCAGCCATCGCCACGCCGGACACATGGTCATGCCCTGGGCCTATGGGGTGGTGCTCAGCAACATCAGCCGCAAGCAATTCAGCGACGGCCAGCTGGATGAAGTGATTCCCGGACATCTGGTGATCTGCCGCGATGAGATGGTCGAGACGGTCGATCCGGAAGCGTTCCAGCAGCGGCTATGGGCGATGTTCGTGCAAGCCTTTCCCTGCGCGCTGACCCTGCCGCAGATCGATCGCATCCGCTGGCACATGTTTCCGGAGTTGCGCGTGGAATGGGGCGAGGGGCAATTCGGCCTGCCCTACGACAACGAGCAGCCGGCTCCCGCGCCGATCGCCATCCCCGATCTCATCCGCGTGATGGACACGCAACAGGAACAGCTGGCGCGCTCGCTGGGCGACGAGCACCGCATCATCCATGGCGTGGCCGGCTCCGGCAAGACCATGATCCTGGGCTATCGCGCCATCCACCTGGCGCGCTCGCTGGCCAAGCCGATCCTGATCCTCTGTTACAACAAGACCCTCGCGGCACGCCTGGACCAATTGATGGGCGAGCGCGGCCTGAGCGACAAGGTACAGGTCTACAACTTCCACAAATGGTGCCGGAAGATGCTGGACGCCTACCATGTGCCGCTGCCGGCACAGGGCGACGGATTTTTCGAGGGCATGATCGAGCATGTGATGGATGGCGTCGAACGCGGCCAGATTCCGCGCTTCCAATACGGCGCGGTGCTGATCGACGAGGGTCACGATTTCGAGCCGGCCTGGTATCGGCTGATCGTGCAAATGGTCGATCCGCAAACCAACGCGCTGCTGGTGCTTTACGACGATGCGCAGAACATCTACGGCAAGCCCGGCCGCGCCAAGTTCACCTGGAAAAGCGTGGGCGTGCAGGCGCAGGGACGCACCACCATCCTGCGCATCAACTATCGCAACACGCTGGAAATCCTGTCGGTGGCGCGCCGCTTCGCCCACGAACTGCTTGACGAACGACCGGATGAAGACGATGGCGTGCCGCTGGTCGCACCCGAAAGCGCCGGGCGGCGCGGCGCGGTGCCCGAACTGATCCGCACTGAAAACGCCGACGCGCAACTTCGCGCCGTGGTCGATCGGCTGCGTCACGAACACGAACGCGGACGGCGCTTGTCGGAGATGGCGGTGATCTACCGCAACGGCTGGGAAGGCCAGCAGATGCACCAGGCCTTGAAGCAGGCGGGCCTGGCCAGCCGGGTGGCCGACACGCGGGGCAAAAGCTCGCTATTCAGCGCCGAGGACAGCGTGAAGCTGGTGACGATGCATTCCAGCAAGGGACTGGAATTTCCACTGGTCGTCATTCCGGGTCTCGGCGCACTGCCCAAGCAAGGCCAGGATGAAGCCGAGGAAGCGCGGCTGCTGTACGTCGCCATGACGCGCGCCACCGAACAGCTGGTGCTGATCCATCATGAGGAATCGGTGTTCAGCGCGCGCATCCGCGCCTCGATCAACGATATCCAGGCGCAGCTGGGTGAACCGGCGGGCCGTCCCGGCGCCATCGTGTCCGCCTGCCAGGGATGCTCGCCGGGATGAAGCAACTGCGAGAGCATGTTGCGCGAGTTTCATACGGTAGCGATGGCTGCTCTTCGCAAGCATGTCCCCTCAACCAACCCTCTCCCCGCAGGGGAGAGGGCTAAAAAGCGAAGCTCCGAAAAATTTACGTGTTCTATACGCGCAGCGGGATTTTCGCTACCCGTTTCTTATGCGCCGCTCCTTACAGTGCGCAGCTGTAAGCATCGAGCGATATCCATGGACGTCATCTACCTGCTTTTCGGCTTCGTGCTGGCCGCGGCCACGCTGGGCTTCCTGTTGCTTTGCGACCGCCTCGGCCCGCGTCACTGACCACGCACGCCGCCGAGCCTCCCTGACGGAGCAAATTCCATGAACTTTTTCTACGGACTGGCCGCCACCGTCGCGGTGGCCTTGACGGGCTACCTGTGCGTGGCGTTGTTGAAACCGGAGTGGTTCGAATGACCGCCAACGATGTTATCCAGATCGGGATTTACCTGGTGGTCCTGCTGCTGCTCGTCAAGCCGATGGGCTGTTATATGGCGCGGGTATACGCCGACCGGCCCAACCGGGTAACCCGGCTTGGGCACGGCTTGGAACACGCCATTTATCGCCTTTGCGGCATCGATGCCGACGAAGACATGGGGTGGAAGCGCTATGCGATCGCCATGCTGCTGTTCAACGTGTGCGGGATGCTGGCGGTCTATGCCTTCCAGCGCATGCAGGCATGGCTGCCGCTCAATCCGCAACATTTCCCGGCGCCGAGCCCGGATCTGTCGATCAATACGGCCATCAGCTTTATTACCAATACCAACTGGCAGGCGTATGCCGGCGAGTCGGCGATGAGCTACCTGACGCAGATGGCGGCGCTGGCGGTGCAGAATTTCCTGTCCGCCGCGACCGGCATCGCCGTGTTGCTGGCGGTCGTGCGCGGCTTTGCGCGCAAGACCGCGCGCGGTGTCGGCAATGTCTGGGTCGACCTGACGCGCACCACGTTATACGTGTTGCTGCCGCTGTCGTTCCTGCTCGCCCTGCTGCTGGTATCGCAAGGCGTGATCCAGAACGTCAGGCCGTATGTCGATGTACCCGTGCTGCAAGCAAGCACCTATATCGAACCGGTGAAGGATGCCGCCGGCCACGACGCGAACCGGATCGAACCCGTCACCACCCAGGTGCTGCCAATGGGCCCGGCCGCCTCGCAGGTCGCGATCAAGATGCTGGGAACCAATGGTGGCGGCTTCTTCGGCGCCAACTCGGCACATCCCTATGAGAACCCGACGCCGCTGTCCAACTTCCTGCAGATGCTGGCGATCTTGCTGATTCCCGCCAGCCTCTGCATCACCTTTGGCGAGATGGTGGGCGACCGCCGCCAGGGCTGGGCCATGCTTGCCGCCATGCTGGTGATTTTCATCCCGTTGACGGTTGGCCTCACCGCCGCGGAGCAGGCCGGCAATCCGATCCTGCACGGTCTGTCGATCGACCAGCACGCCTCGGTGCTGCAATCGGGCGGCAATATGGAAGGCAAGGAAACACGCTTCGGCATCGCGTCCAGCAGCTTGTTCGCCGCCATTACCACGGCCGCTTCCTGCGGCGCGGTGAATGCCATGCACGATTCGCTGACACCGCTCGGCGGCCTCGTACCGCTGTGGCTGATGCAGCTGGGCGAGGTGATCTTCGGCGGCGTGGGTTCGGGCCTGTACGGCATGCTCGCCTTCGCGGTGGTGGCGGTGTTCATCGCCGGCCTGATGGTGGGCCGCACGCCGGAGTACCTCGGCAAGAAAATCGAAGCCTACGAAATGAAGATGGCCAGCCTGGCGGTGCTGATTCCCTGCGCGCTGGTAGTGATCTGCACGGCGATTGCAGTGATGACGCCAGCAGCCACCGCGACGGCGGGCAATCCCGGCGCGCATGGTTTCAGCGAAATGCTCTACGCCGTAACGTCTGCCGCCAACAACAATGGCAGTGCATTCGGGGGCCTGTCTGCCGACATTCCGTTCTGGAACGTGATGTTGGGCGCATGCATGTTCCTGGCGCGCTTCACGCTCGCGATCGCGATGCTGGCGATGGCCGGCGCGCTGGCCGCGAAGAAGCATGTCCCTGCTTCAGCCGGCACGTTGCCCACGCATACGCCGCTGTTCGTCACCTTGCTGGCCTGCGTGGTGATCATCGTCGGCGCACTGACCTTCCTGCCCGCACTCGCGCTGGGCCCGATCGCCGAATACCTGATGTCGGCGCACTGATCAACTTCTTCTTCCCGCCAGCCAACTCCCTCTCCCCTCCGGGGAGAGGGCTGGAGTGAGGGGAAGACTCGCAGAAAATTCCAACCGGCAGACAAGGTCTCACAAGCTTTTTTAGCTTCGCAATAACCGGCTGATTCGCAAAGCGGCCCTCCCCTCGGGGCCGCGAGAAACCATCCTGGAGTTGGTGCACATGACTTCCCATTCCCGTGCCGTCCGCAACTTCGATCGTGCGTTGATTTTCAAGGCGATCGGTGATGCATTCGGCAAACTCTCGCCACGACTGCAGTTCCGCAACCCGGTCATGTTCGTGGTGTTCGTGTGCAGCGTGCTGACCACGCTGCTCTGGATCCAGGCCGTTGCCGGACACGGTGAAGCACCTGCCGCTTTCATCTTCTGGGTGAGCATGTGGCTTTGGTTCACCCTGCTGTTCGCCAACTTCGCCGAAGCGTTGGCCGAAGGGCGCGGCAAGGCGCAGGCGGCCGCGCTGCGCCGTTCGCGCAAGGATGTCATCGCCAGGAAACTGGTCGAACCCAGGCGCGATAGTGCCAGCGTATTCACGCCATCGAGCGAACTGCGCGCCGGCCATTACGTCGTGGTGGAGGCCAACGAACCGATTCCAGGCGATGGCGAAGTGCTGGCCGGCGCCGCCAGCGTGGACGAAAGCGCCATCACCGGCGAATCCGCGCCCGTGATCCGCGAAGCCGGCGGCGATCGCAGCGCCGTGACCGGCGGCACGCGCGTACTGTCGGACTGGCTGGTGATCCGGATCACCCGCAACCCGGGCGAAAGTTTCCTGGATCGCATGATCGCCATGGTGGAAGGCGCGGCCCGACGCAAAACGCCGAACGAAATCGCACTGACCATCCTGCTGGCGAAATTCACGCTGATCTTCCTGCTCGCCTGCGCCACCTTGCTGCCCTACTCCATCTACAGCGTGCATGCCGCCGGCAAGGGCCAGCCGATCAGCCTGACAGTGCTGATTGCCCTGCTGGTGTGCCTGATTCCCACCACCATCGGCGCGTTGCTGTCGGCGATCGGCATCGCGGGCATGGATCGCATGATCCGCGCCAACGTTATCGCCACCTCGGGCCGTGCGGTGGAGGCGGCCGGCGATGTGGACGTGCTGCTGCTGGACAAGACCGGCACCATCACGCTCGGCAATCGCCAGGCCGTTGCCTTCCACGCCGCGCCGGGCATCGACGCACGCGCGCTGGCCGACACCGCGCAACTCGCCTCGCTGGCTGACGAAACACCGGAGGGCCGCAGCGTGGTGGCGCTGGCGAAAGAACGCTTCGACTTGCGCGAACGCGACCCGGCATCGGCGCACGCCCAGTTCGTGCCGTTTACCGCCCAGACCCGCATGAGCGGCGTGGACCTGGGCGGGCGCCGCATCCGCAAGGGCGCACTGGACGCGGTAGAGCGTTACCTCGATGACCAGGGCAGCCACCTGCCGCCGGCGGTCAAGCGGATGGCCGAAGATATTGCACGCCGTGGCGCGACGCCGCTGATCGTCACCGAAGATGATCGGGCCCTGGGCGTGATCGAATTGAAGGACATCGTAAAAGGCGGCATCAAGGAACGCTTCGCCGAACTGCGCCGCATGGGCATCCAGACCGTGATGGTGACGGGCGACAATCCGCTCACCGCCGCCGCGATCGCCGCCGAAGCGGGGGTGGACGATTTCCTGGCCGAAGCCACGCCCGAAGCCAAGCTCAAGCTGATCCGCAGCATGCAGTCGGACAGCCGGCTGGTAGCGATGTGCGGCGACGGCACCAACGATGCGCCCGCGCTGGCCCAGGCTGACGTCGCGGTCGCCATGAACTCCGGCACGCAGGCAGCGAAGGAAGCCGGCAACATGGTCGACCTGGATTCCAATCCGACCAAGCTGATCGAAGTGGTGGCCATCGGCAAGCAGATGCTGGTGACGCGCGGTTCGCTCACCACCTTCTCGATCGCCAACGACGTCGCCAAGTATTTCGCGATCATTCCCGCCGCGTTCGCCACCACCTATCCCGCGCTGAATGCGCTGAACGTGATGAAGCTGGCGACGCCGCAGAGCGCGATTTTGTCGGCGGTGATCTTCAATGCGCTGATCATCATGTTCCTGATCCCGCTGGCCTTGCGAGGCGTGAAGTACCGCGCGCTCGGCGCGGGCGCGCTGCTGCGCCGGAATCTGCTGGTGTATGGCCTGGGCGGCATCGTCGTGCCGTTCATCGGCATCAAGTTGATCGACATGCTGCTGGTCGTATCTGGACTCGCCTGAGGAGGCTGCCATGCAAATCCTGAAACTGTCCGTCTCGCTGCCCGATGCCATCCATCCGCATATGGAACTGCGCGTCTCGTCCGGCGACTCCGATTGCGGCGTGGTGATCGAGTTACCGCTACGCGCCCAGGCCAGGGCGGACACCAGCTCCGCATTCGATACGCCGATCACGCTGGGAGACGAATACGTGCTCGGTGGCTATGCCGGCATCTGACTAACCATTCGAGGTGCGTGCCGGACGATTCCGCTCCGGCCACGGCCCTGTCTGAGAGGATGATATGTATTGCAAGAAGGTTCTTGTTGTTTCGATTCTGCTGGCTGCCATGCCGATAGCGCAGGCGTTGGCGCAAACGACCGAAGCCAGCATCCTGCCGGCAAGCACCAGCCTTCCGGCGACGCCGCTGCCTGGTGGAAGCAGCGACTGCGGCCACGGTTTTTTGTCGCGGCTGGCCGATGCCTATCGCGAAGACGCGCAACCCGGCGATTCCAGTGCCGCAGCACCCGCGCGGCGCGCGATGGAATCGCCCTTCGACTCGCAACCGTTTCCTTCATCCGAATGGCAGCTCGGCGGCGTGGACAGCCCGATCGGCGTGCCGGATACCAATTCCCGCTATCCGCTCGAAACAGCCCTGGGTTGCACCCGGCTCGGGCAATGGATGCAGCGCAACCGCATCGAGACCTACGGCTGGATCAATCCATCGGTCAACCTGAGTACGTCCAGCTTCACCAATTATCCGCTGTCGTATCAAACCCGGCCGAACCGGGTCGAGTTTGACCAGTTCATGTTTCGCATCGAGCGGCTGCCCGACACGGTACAAACCGATCATATCGACTGGGGCTTCCATGTCGACAACCTGTGGGGCTACGACTACCACTACACGACCATGAAGGGGGTCTTCAGCAATCAGCTTTTAAACCATCCGAGCACGAGCCAGCCGCTGGCCGGCAAGGTCTATGGCGACGACCCGATGATCGGGTACCTAGACATGTACATTCCGTGGATCGCGCAGGGCATGCAAATTACCGCCGGCCGCTATCTGTCGTTGCCGGATATCGAAGCCCAGTTCGCGCCCGAGAATTACCTGCTGACGCATTCGATCCTTTACACGGTCGACGCCTATACCAATGTCGGCATCTTGACCACCACCAAGCTCACCAATCAGTGGACCGTGCAACTGGGCGTGCATGGCGGCGACGATTCGGCGCCGTGGAACCGCTCCAGCCGCGCAAGCCTGCAAGCCTGCGTGCGCTGGGTGTCGGCCTCCAACAACGACATGCTTTATCCCTGCGTGGAGTCCTATAACGGCGACAAGCAGACGTACAACAACCTGCAGGAATTCGTCACCACCTGGGGCCATCGTTTCAGCCGCAATGTGCATACGCTGACCGAGGTTTACTACATCTACGTGCGCGACCAGCCTGGCGCGCCCGAAGGCGTACCTGGCTATCCCCTGGGCGAGGCGCCGGACTTCCCGGTTGGCAACAATCCTGCCTACGGCGTCGTGAATTACTTCAACATCGAATTGGACGCCAACAACATGATCTCGATCCGCAACGAGTTCTATGATGATGTGCAAGGCCAGCGCACCGGTTTCGCCACGCGCTATTCCAGTCACACCATCGGCCTGACGCATTGGGTTTCGCAGGACCTGGAAATCCGGCCTGAATTCCGCTACGAGCGTGCCTACGACTTCCCTGCCTATAACGATGGCAAGAAGAACTACCAGGTTACCGCCTTGCTTGACGCCATCCTGCATTACTGAGGCCGCGAACATGAGCCGCTTGATTCGCAACGCATGCTCCCTGCTGCTGGTGATGACCGTGCTCACCGGCGTGATCTATCCATGGCTCGCTACCGGCGTGGCGCAGCTGTTGTTCCCGCGGCAGGCAAATGGAAGCCTGATCATGCGCGATGGCAAGCCGATCGGGTCCGCCTTGATCGGCCAGGCCTTCGACGCGCCCGGCTATTTCTGGGGCCGCCCGTCAGCGACCGTGCCGCAGCCCGATAACGGCATCGCATCCAACGGCTCCAACCTTGGCCCAACCAATCCGGCGTTGCGCGATACCGTGCAGCAACGCATCGATGCACTGCATAAGGCAGATCCTGGCAACCGCGCGCCGGTACCGGCGGACTTGGTGACCGCATCGGGCAGCGGGCTGGATCCGGACATCAGTCCCGCGGCAGCGCAATACCAAATGGCGCGCGTGGCGCGGACGCGCAAGCTCGACATAGAACAGGTGCGCAGGCTGGTGGCGCAAGCCACCGAGGGACGCCAGCTGGGAGTGCTTGGCGAACCCCGCGTAAACGTATTGCAGCTGAATCTGGCACTGGATCAGCTAACCACGCGCTGATGCATAGGCTTGCCCTTCCCTTGAAGGACGTCGGCATGCAGAACCATCGTGCGACGAAGCTGCATCATGTTGCAGTTGGCAACCTCGAAGGTTGCGCGCCTCCTCTTTTTCATTCAAGAAGAGCGCGGATCACGACAGGCGCTGCCGTCAGCGTCTTCTCCCCCGGGAAGAAGGCGCTAAGATGCAAACCATGACCGAACCTTCCCGCAACGCGCGCGCCGATGCCCTGCTCGATGCCGTGCAGGAAGAAAGCAACCAGCGCCTGAAGATTTTCCTGGGCGCCGCACCCGGTGTCGGCAAGACCTACGCCATGCTTTCCGCCGCACGCGAGTTGAAACGGCAGGGCGTGGATGTCGTGGTGGGGTTGGCCGAAACCCATGGCCGCGCTGAAACCGCCGCGTTGCTGGAAGGGTTGGAAATGCTGCCGCGGCTCACGCTTTCGCACCAGGGCCGCGAATTCACCGAGTTCGATGTCGATGGCGCACTCGCGCGCCGGCCGGCGGTGCTGCTGGTCGACGAACTGGCGCATCGCAACGTTCCCGGCAGCCGCCATGAACGCCGCTGGCAGGATATCGCCGAACTGATCGATGCCGGTATCGAGGTGTATACCGCGCTCAATGTGCAGCATCTGGAAAGCCTCAATGACCAGGTGCGGCGCATCACCGGCATTACCGTGCGCGAAACGGTGCCGGATGCTTTCCTCGATCGCGCGCGCGACATCGTGCTGGTGGACCTGCCGCCACGCGAACTGATCGAGCGCCTGCGCCAGGGCAAGGTCTACGTGCCGGAAACGGCTGCCGCGGCGCTGGACGCCTTTTTCTCGCCCACCCATCTGGCCGCGTTGCGCGAACTGGCGGTGGATACGATCGCCGGCCGCGTCGACAGCGACCTGCGCGAGCATATGCTCGCCCGCGGCGGCGCGATGCCGGTGCGGCGGCGCGTGATGGCGGCCATCGATGGCTACGGGCAAAGCGAATACCTGGTGCGCGTGGCCCGCCGCATCGCGGAACGGCGCGGTGCGCCGTGGAGCGTGGTCTTCGTCGATACCGGCATTGCGCTGGATCCCGCGCGGCGCGAGCGTGTCGACCTGGCCATGCGCCTGGCACGCCGGCTTGGCGGCGACGCCATGGTGCTGCGCGGCCACACCGTGGTCGACGAACTGCTGGTGCATGCCGACCGCGAAGGCGTCGGCCAGATCATCATCGGCCGCACGCGCGAGCGCCCGCTGGCGCGCATGATCGGCTACTCGCTGACCCAGCGGCTGTTGCGTCGCGGCGCCCATCTCGAGCTGACCATCATCGCCACCCCGGCCGAGCGCGTGCGCGCGCGGCGCCGGCTGCGCCTGATGCCGGCGCAGGGACGGCGTGACGAATACAGCTTCGCCACCATCGTGACTGCCGTCGCGATCGCGCTGGCTTTTGTTGCCGATCGTTATCTGTCGGTAGCCAACCTGGCGCTGATTTTCCTTACGGCGGTGATGGCGGTCGCCGTGCGCACACGCATGACCGTGGCGGTCTATACCGCCATCCTGTGCTTCGTCGGCTACAACTTTTTCTTCGCGCCGCCACGCTACACGTTGGCTATTTCCAATCCGGACGACGTGCTCGCCGTGACATTGTTCCTGCTGGCGGCATTGATCTGCAGCCGGCTGGCGACACGTCTGGCCTCGCAGGTGGAATCGCTGCGCGCGGCGCACGATTACTCGCGCGCGCTGCTGACCCTCGGCCAGCGGCTGGCGACCAGCGCCGATGCGCAGGGCGTGCGTGAGGTGGGCGCGGCCGGACTGGCGCATGGCTTGCGATGCGAGGCCGCGATCCTTTCGCGCGACATCGAGCACCGCTTGCAGGTATGTGCCAGCAGTTTACCTGCTTTGGCCTTGACGACCCAGGACATGGCGGCCGCCGAATGGTGCGAGCGGCATGCCGAACCGGCCGGTCGCTTCACCGACACGCTCAACGCCGCGCACTGCTGGATGTTGCCATTGGGCCATGACGATCATCGGCTCGGCGTGGCGGCGTTGCATTTCGGCAACAGCCAGGCGCCGGATACCGAGCGGCGCAGCCTGGCCCTGGCGATGGTGCAGGATATCGGCCAGGCCTTGGAACGTGCGCGGCTGGCGTCCGAACTGGAAGGCGCGCGCGTACAGGGCGAAACCGAACGCTTGCGCAATGCATTGCTCTCTTCCGTGTCGCACGACCTGCGCTCGCCGCTGGCTTCGATGATCGGTTCGGCGGGCACGCTCTCCAGCTATTGGCCGCAACTGCCCGCCACCGAACGCCAGGAACTGCTGGATGCCATCCTGGGCGAAGGCCAGCGCCTCGATCGTTATATCCAGAACCTGCTCGACATGACCCGGCTCGGCCACGGCACGCTCAAGCTCAATCGCGACTGGACCGACGCCGCCGAAATCACCGCCTGCGCCATTGCGCGATTGGGCAAGCTGTTTCCGGCCTTGCGCGTGGACACCACGTTGCCGGATGAAACGGTATTGCTGTTCGTGCACCCCGCGCTGATCGAGCAGGCGCTGTTCAATATCCTCGAAAACGCCGCGCGCTTCTCGCCGCCCGGCGAGGCCGTGCGCGTGATCGTGCGGGTGGCGCACGGGCGCCTGTTCATCGAGGTAATCGATCGCGGCCCAGGCATTCCCGAGGAAGAGCGCGCGCGCATCTTCGATATGTTCTATTCGGTCGCGCGCGGCGATCGCGCCCCGCAAGGCACCGGCCTGGGGCTGGCGATCTGCCGCGGCATGATCGGCGCGCACGGCGGCAGCGTGGAGGCCTTGCCCGGCGACGGCGCCGGTACCACCATCCGCATCTGCCTGCCGCTACCGACGCCGCCGACGTGATGATGGATGCCATCGACCTGTTCCAGCCGACGGATGCGCGGCGCCTGAACCGCGACGTGGAGGCGCTGGCGCCATGACCGCCCATCCGCGCGTGCTGGTCGTCGACGACGAGGCGCAGATTCGCAAGTTTCTCGACATCGGCCTGCGCGCCGAAGGCTATGAGGTGCTGCTTGCCACCAATGGCGCGGAAGGCCTTGCCCTCGCCGCCACGCGCGATCCGGATGTGGTAGTGCTGGATATCGGCTTGCCCGACCGCGAGGGCCACGCGGTGCTGGCCGAACTGCGCCAATGGACGCAGGTACCGGTGCTGATGTTGTCCGTGCGCGATGCGGAGCAGGAAAAGGTCAAAGCGCTCGATGGCGGCGCCAACGATTACATGACCAAGCCGTTCGGCATCCAGGAGCTGATGGCGCGCCTGCGTGCGCTGCTGCGTAACCGGGTGGCCGGCGCCGAGGCAGCGCCGCGTTATGAGGACGCACACCTGTGCATCGATCTCGGCTTGCGCGAAGTGTGCCTGGACGGCCGCCCGCTCGCGCTCACCCGCAAGGAATACGCCGTGCTCGCCATGCTGGTGCGGCACGCCGGGCGGGTGGTGAGCCAGCAGCAATTGCTGCGCGAGATCTGGGGCGGCACGCATGTGCAGGACACGCATTATCTGCGCGTGGTGCTCGGCAAGTTGCGCCAGAAACTGGGAGACGATCCGGCCGCGCCGCGTTGGTTGAAGACTGAACCCGGCGTGGGTTACCGGTTCCTGCCGAGTAAATGATGTATTCGCGCGCTCAGCTGATTGTTGCGCCGCTCCTTATTGCAGGAGCGGCGCATGCTGCCGTCAAGGTTCAAAAATCGACGCGCAAGCCGGCATTCATCGTCCAGCCGCTAAAGCCATGGCTAGCCAGGTCGCCCAGGTAATCCGCCTCACCATAAAGCGCGACGTGCCGCGCCAGCTGGCTGGAAAGACCTGCGCCGACGCGATATTGCGCACCGGCACGGCCACCCGTGAACGTATGGCTGACGTTCCACGCTTTGCTTGCTGTCGTGACCTGCGCACGTCCGCCGACCGTATCGATCATGTCAATGCGCATATACGGTGATAACAAAGCATTGTCGGTCTTGGCAAGGCGGACGCCGAGACGGCTCGTGGTTTGCCCGACCTGAGCGATCTGCGTCAACAAGCCATCATTGTCCAGGATATTCTGGAAACGCAGCGACTGGTAGCTCAACTGCGCCTGCGGTTCGATCGACCAGCCGCGGCCAAGATGGAACGGATAACCTGTTTCCAGCGATGCAATCCAGCCATGCGCTCGTACCGTGGCTTCATAACCGCGCGCCGCGACATTGACTTTGCCGCTGTAGCGCTCGTTGCCAATGACTGCGTCCGCGTAGAAGCCATTTTCCTGTTGCCAGGTCAGCCATCCGGAAAAACCGTAGGCAGTGTAATCGGTAGTGCTGTCACCGTCGGCCGCCCTTGGACGGATATGGGTGCTGCCCTTGTCCAACGCCCAGCCAGTACGCAAGCTGGAATGGTCACCCGTCCAGCCCACCAGGCTGCCGCCGACCTGCAATGCATTGCTGCGTTGGTCGAAATCAAACCCGTCGTCCACGAACGATTTATCCGACCGGTAGCGTTGCTGGCTGCCGACATAGCGGGCGAACACCTCGCCAGCGACCCCATCGCCAATGGGCAGAAGGCGGATTTCTCCCAACCGCTGGTACAAGGTATCGGTAAGCTGCGCACCGTAATGCAATAACGCAGTCGGCGCGATCAGGTAGGAAGGCAACTGCGGCACCAGCGCCGGACGCTTATCCGGGTCGATGCCGCCCGCCTCGGTAACACCGCCATCGTCCGGGCCCGGGCCACCTTGATCGCTTACATATTCATTGCCGAGGCGGTAATCCCAATGCAAAGCGTCGGACGCAAGGGCTTTTTGGTCGACTGCGGCGTCGCCGGGTCCAAAGGCATGCAAGGTATATTGCCAAGGGCCTACCGCCAGGTAGCCGCCTTGCAGCGCAAACGCGCCGGCACGCGAATGACCCGCCACCTGTACCAACGATACGCCTTCGGAAGCATCGACCACGCCGTTCCGGTTGTTGTCGGTCAGCGCGCCACCGCCCTGTGGCGTGATGTGCAGGTAAGTCGTTCCCGTAGTGGTGACGTCGCCCTCGATCAGCAGGCGGTCGGTCTGCTGGTTCGCCAGCGAGCCGCCTTCGTTCGCCCATGTATTCATCGCGATCACGCCCCCGCTGCCACCAAAGTTGCCAAGAATCTTCAGCGTCTTGTAGCCGCCTGCCGAGGGAGAGGAAAAAGCGATGGTGCCTTGATCGAGATGCGCTTCGCCGACCGTGGAATCGCCAGTCATGGTCCATAGGCTGTTATTCGCTACGGTCAGGTCGCGAACCGCATCCGTGGCGCCTGTCCAGTACGCCTCCTGATCCAGCGTGGCATCGGCCATGGCGGGACCTTCCACGACTTGAAGCATACCGGCCGGGTCGGTCCAACGAATGTCGCCTTCGACCGAACTATCCCGCACATCGAATTGCACGAGATCCTTCGTCTCACTGTCGATACCTAACAGCAGGCCATTGCCGCCACGCACGTATGCTTGGCTGGAAGCGCGGATCCTTGCCGCCCCGGATGCAAACAGGGCACCAAATTGATCGGAGACCAGCGAGCTGCCATCAATGTCCAACTCGGCTCCTGCTCCCCTGACATAGGCGGCCCAGGACCGCGCGCCTTCGGTATGTACATCGGAACGGAGCAGCGAGGCCGAGCCGCCATGGTTCGTTCCGCCATGATTGACAATGACGCCGACGGCCTCCTCTCCCTTGGTCGTTATGCCGCTCTGGGCAAGCGACAAGGTGGCGCCATTCCATGACACCGCGCCATGCGATCCGTCGCCATCGGTGCGTATCTCGACATCATCCGTACTGATGCTGGCACCGGCCGGGTAATCGTTCGCCGCATAGAGCGCGTATGCGTCGTGCCCGAGAGTTTCGATGGAGCCGCCACGCATCGTGATGTCGGCACCATGATTTTCCACGCCCTGCGCATGCTCGCCCGAGGTTTGGAGACTGAACCCGGCTGCGTCGATCTTGCCGCCGTTGATGGCCGTGATGGCGTTGGCGTTTCCACCTTGCGTGACCACATCGACCTGCCTCAGCCGAAGCATCTTGCTTCCGCGGTCGAAGACGATGCCCTCACTGCCTTCGCCATTCGTGTGGATGATAGTGTTGGCGACATCGGCGGCGGCGTTGTTCACCATATACAGACCAGTACCCGATTCACCGCTGGTCGTGAGCGCGCTGTCTTCTATCATGGCCGCGGATGCATCGAGATTGACGGCATCGGCTCTATATCCGAGGGTGATCGCTGTAACGTCGGCGACATGCAGCTTGGCATTGTAAGACGCCTGGATACCGAAGGCGCTGTCACCGCCTGTAATGATACTTCCATGCGAAAAATCAAGCATGCTGCCACCGATGCTGGCTCCCATGGCGATAGCGCCGAGCGTTGAGATGGATGCATGATCCAGCTTGAGCGTTGCGTTGCCTGCACCGAATACGCCGTAGGCTCCCTGTCCGGTCGTCGTGATTACCAGATTGGAATAGCCGGGATCGCCGGCGGCCGACAGGCTACCGCCAGCGTATGCATACAAGGCATGGCTATTGCTGCCCTGCGTACTGAATACGCCACCGGTAAGCGCCATGCTGCTTCCCTCGCCCATGGCAAGTGCACCATAGGCGGTCGCCCCTGTGCTGGACAGATTGACGGGACCATCGGCGGTGATGGCGCCGCCATGCTGTGCGAACAGCACGGTTCCGCCATCTGCACTGGTCGCATAGTTGCCTGCAGACAAGTTCACAGACGTGCCGTCGGCAACCTGCGGATTGTCAGCCCGCACAGCCGCCGGCAACAGGTATGCGCTGGCAATCGCCAGGCTGAGCACACGGCCCCGGGTAAAAGAATATTCGTGTCGTCCAATCATCGGTCGCATCCATAGCAAAGGAACGCATCAACGTTGGCGCACGGGCAAAGCATGGACGGGTGGACGTGTCGGGAATCGATGGCGTATCGCGCATATCTCGACTCGCCTTCATTGTGAGACGTCCCTGTCTTGTTGCTCCGCGCACGCCACTGAGCCACTTCAAAAAAGTGGCTGGACGAATGTAGAAGGAGCAACAAGGGCCAGATATCAGACTTGGCCGAAATCCAAAGCTCATCCGGCCACGCCCGCCAAACGGATCGGCGCCGGAAAAACATCACGCCATGCACACGCCGCCCGCTGCCATACGGCGCTTTTTGCGCGCGCATCCCACTTGGCTACGGCTCGAACGTGACGCTTCCCTGCCCTGAGGAACGAGGTAAGGTTTCGGAGCTTGCGCGAACGAGGATTCGACGCGCGCGTCCACCGCTACTCACCTTCGCGGCCCGCTCAGGAGGGAGATCCACCATTACGGTAAAAAGCACGGCAATGAATCGCAGGATGCGAATACCGCAAGTTCCGATTTATCGCGAAAGTCATGGCCGCAGGCGCGGCACGCCATGTTCGTCGCGCTCCTCGATCGCGACCGGCCGCGTATCGAGGCGGCCGCCGACGATCGGCGCGATGGGCAACGGTTCAGTGCTGTCGCCGCGCGCCAACGCCATGGCGTTGCGATAACAACGCTGCGCGAGCGCGGCATCGCCTGGGCCGGCGTACGCATCGCCCAGCGCTTCCCACGCATTCGCGCTGGGCGCCAAGGCTAGCGAGCGTTCCAGATAGGTGCGTGCCTTGCCCCACAAACTCATTCGCACGCAGATGCGGCCGAGCGCAAGCAGCAGGCCGGGATCGTTGGGATGCGCTTCGAGCCAGCCTTCGGCGCGGCGCAGACGCGCCTCCGGATCGCCACCGGTCAGGGCGCCATAGGTTTCCACCAGTGGCGAGGACCACTCGCGGCGCAGCGCCGATTCCACTTCGTCCATGGCCGGCAGCACCAGTCCGTAGCTGGCGGCCTTGCGCGCATAGGCATCGATCACGGCGGGCGCACGGCGCTGTGCCTTAGGCAGTTGCGGCCACAAGGTGTTGAGCACGGCGCCATCGCCGGCGGCCTGGATGCTGGCGACCAGTATCTGTGTTTCGAGTGCGGTGTAAGCACGCGCGCCCATCACGCCGCTTTTCTGTAACGGTTCGAGCGCGGCGCGGGCGCGGCGCGTATCGCCGCTGGCCAGCGCGGCGAGTGCGTATTCGCGCCAGCCGCCCGGACTCAGGTTGCCGCTATCGGCTTCAGGGGCGAGCAGCGCCAGCGCTTCGGCCGGCTTGCCATCGCGGCGCAACACGCGGGCACGCAATACCCGTGCGGCACGCGGCGCCACCTGTGCAGCCTCATCCAGTGCTTCCAGTGCGCGGCCATGTTCGCCACGCCGCGAAGCTGCCTCGGCAGCGGCCAGCAGGGCGGGACCGCGCAAGGTCTTCAGGCGCGATGCGCGATGCAGATCGCGCTCGGCATCGCCATGCCGGCCTTCCATCAACGCGACCAGCCCTTCGCCAAGGCGCTGCTGGCTCACACGGCGATGCCGGCGGGAAAACGCGCCGAACGGCCAACGCAACGCGCGCCATAGCACGATGAGCAGCGCCCACGCCAGCAGCAACAGCACGACGGCGGCCAGCAGGCTGGTCTGTGCGGTGACGCCACGGAAGCGCACCAGCACGTAGCCGGGGTCCTCGGCCACCCAGTGCCAGCCGAACGCCGCAACCGCGGCAACGATCACCAGCGCGAGAATCCATCGCCACAATTTCATGGCTTGGTCCCGCTCGACGCTGCGGCAGGAGCGGCCGGCGCGGCGTCGGGCTTGAGTGCATGCACGGCGCGCAGGCTGCGCAATTCGGCCAATGCCGCACCCAGTTTCACCGGCGCGGTCGGCTTGAGCTGGTTGCCCAAGGCGACGATGCGCTCGCGCGCCTGTTGCACGGACGGCGATTGCGGGTCGAACTGCGCGGCAAGGCCCGCGTCCGCGCGCTTGAGTGCCGCGGCGCAGGCGTTATCGTCCCACGCGATCAATGCGGCCTGCGCCTGGGCCAGGTCGAGCGCGACCATTTCGCGTGCGATGCGGGCGTCGGCGATGTCCACTGGCGCGCCGTTGTCGCGCTGGATCTGGATCACGCTGTACAACGCGCGCCGGATGCGCGCCCAGGCGCCGGAGCTTTCCGTCGTGGCCGGTTCGTCCAGCGGCTTGAGCGGCAGGTCGGGCAGGTCGTTGCGCAGTTGCACCACGCTATCGAGCATCGGTTCGCGCTGCGTCGGCTGACTTTTCAGCAACGCTTCGTGCTCAGCGTCGATGCTCTGGCGCACGTCGTTGAAGGCGCTGTCGTTGACGCCCGCCAACGTTTGTCCAGCCAGCGCGAAAGCCTGCGCTGCGCCTTGCGCATCATGGAACAAGGTGTAGCGCTCGGCGCCCATGCGCAGCAGCGATTCGGTCTCGTCCAGGCGCATGGCGTCCTGCCCGGAGAGCGTCTTTTCGGACAGGCGGCCAACCGCGTCCTCCAGGTCGCGCATGCGTTGGTCTTGTGACAACAGTTCATCGCGCAGCGAGCGATTCACCTGCTCGGCATCGGTGAGGCGTTGCGCCAGCAGGCCGCCCTGGCTGGTGGTGGCGGAAAGCGTGCGATCCATGCCGGTAACGCGCTGCTCCAGCGTGGCGGTGCTGCGCAATGCGGCGGCATCGATGTGCATGAGCTTCCACTGCCGCCAGGCGATATAGCCCACGCCGACGATGGCGAGCAGCGCCAGCAGCAAGGCCAGCGCCAAGGCACCGCCTGCCGGGCGCGGTGGCGGTGCCGGACGGCCGGCGCGCGGGGTATCGGAAGATGCACCCATGATGGGCGCGCTGCGTTCGGGAGTGAGGTCGTCCTGGCTCATGCGCGCATGCTAACAGCCTGGACGGCAGGCTTCGTGGCATGCGTGTGAATGGATGGCGCGCGGCTCGGGATTTCCCGCGCCTGCGCGCCGCCCTGCGCAAGGCGCTTGCCTTGCATGCAGCGAGGACGCCAATACCCGAGCTGCGGGCTAATCCGCAGGGTCGTTCGACAGGCTCTCGCAGGCCGCCGCCAGCAGATCATCGGGTCCCGCCGAGGCTGCCACTCGCCGTCGCGAAAATCCCATCTCGTCCGCCAGCGCCGCGATCCGCTCGCTGCTGGCGATGGCGTCGGCGCGGCACAGCCGTCGCCATGCCGTGGCTGGCAGCCGTTCCATCAGGTTTTTCATCGCCTGTGCGCTGGAAAGCAAGACGCAGGTTCGCTCCGGCAACGCCGATACGGTTTGCACGTGGCGCCGGTCAAGCCGTGGCGGACCACGGCGGTAGACATGTACCTCGCGCAAACTGGCGCCACGTTCTGCCAGTTGTTGCTGTAACAGGCCGCGTCCCTCTGGCGCGGTCACCAGCGCAACACGCCTGCCTTGCAACGGCTGCAACGACGACAGCGCCAGGATGCCTTCGCTGTCCTGCCGCAACGATGGAACCTGCGCCTGGATGCCATGCCGGCGCAATGCGCTGGCGGTACCCTGCCCCGTGGCGATCACCGTGGCCCGGGTGTGGCAGGCATGCAGCGCCAATGCGTAGCGCACGGCGGCCGGGCTGGTGAAGACCAGCACATCGTCATGCTGCGCCTTGCGCCATTGCTCGCGCGCCAGCACCGGATCAAGCGCGGGCCGCAGGGATAACCCCGGCAACATCACGGGTATCGCGCCTAGCGCACGGATCCGGCGCGCGAGCGACGCGCCCGTCCCGGCCGGGCGCGTGATCACGATCGCGCAACCGGCCAGTGCATCGGATTGTGATGAATGCGCGCGCACGCCAGTGTCCACCGGAACGGTCCAGCTTCATCGAATCGACAGTGTAGCCTCTAGACTGTGGTCCCCGTTTTCTGGCTCTTCTTCCCCACGCAATGAACTCGATCGACACACCCGACGCCGCCGCGCAAACCCTGGTGGCATTCATTCACGATGGCATTCCCCTGGCGCGCGCCATGGCGCTCGAACTGGACAGTTACGACGGTGAGCGGCTGCTGCTGCGCTGCCCGCTGGCGCCGAACATCAACGACAAAGGCTGCGCGTTCGGTGGCAGCCTCACCAGCCTGATGACCCTGGCCGGCTGGGGCCTGGTCGAACTGGCGCTACGTCAGCGCGGCGAGGATTGCGATGTGTACGTCGGCGAATCCACCGTGCGCTACCTCAGTCCGGTGTGGAGCGATTTCCAGGCTGAGGCGCAAGCGGCCGAAGGCGCGAACTGGACGACCTTTTTCGCCACCCTGGCCGCCCGCGGCCGCGCCCGTATCGAGGTCAGCTGCCAAGTGCCCGGCGAAACAGGCAAGCCGGCCGCCACGCTTGCGGCACAGTTCGTGGCCAAGCGCCGCGCCGCTGCGGCAGAATAAGGATTCCTGAGGGGAGCACGTCCTATGCGCCGTATTGCCGGTTCGATTCTGTTGTCGAGCGTGTTGCTGTTGTCCGGCTGCGCCACTGACAAGCGCAGCGACGCGCTCGACCGCACCATGCTCGCCTATGCCAACGCCATGCGCTGGGACGGTTTCGAGGCGGCTGAGCAATTCGTCGATCCCAAGGTGCGCGCGGCCCATCCGCTGACGGACCTGGACCGCCAGCGGTTCAAGCAGGTGCAGGTCAGCGACTACGACGACGGCAACGGCCCGGTACCGGCGGGCGAGAACCAGGTGCGCCAAGTGGTGCAGCTCAGCCTGACCAACGTCCACACCCAGTCCGTGCGCACCGTCGTCGACCATCAATTATGGAAGTACGACCCGCAGACCAATCATTGGTGGCTGGAGAGCGGGATACCGGATATCGCACCGGCCGATTGAGCCGGTCCCTCCCGTATAATCGGCGTTTGCCTGCCGTCGACCTGGCCTATTCATGAACGATTTCCTGCACAAGCTGCCCCAGTTCGCGGGCAACCATCTGGCGTTGTCCCTGCTGTTCGTGGCGTTGGTGGTCGCACTGATCGTCACCCAGTTGATGGTATGGCTGCGCAAGTACCAGGAACTGTCCCCGGCCGGCCTGACCCAGCTGATCAATCGCGACAATCCGCTGTTGGTCGACCTGTCCGCCATCGCCGATTTCGAGAAGATGCACGTGCCGGGTGCCAGGCACGTGGCGATGAGCCAGTTCGATCCGGAGAGCAAGGAACTGGCCAAGGCGCGCGAATTGCCGGTGGTGGTGATGGACAAGGATGGCCGCAATTCGGACAAGGCCGCCCAGCGCCTTATCAAGGCCGGCTTCACCCGCGTCTACACGCTCGGCGGTGGCGTACTGGCCTGGCAGCAGGCGCAACTGCCGGTGGCGAAGGGCAAAAACTGAAGTTGGCCCTTACCCGGCCGTCATCTTGATGCCTGCCCGTCCGGCGAGGATCTGTGCCAATACATCCGGCGCGTAATCGAACGAATCGTAATAGAGCCGGTCTTCCGGCAGGCCGGCCTCGATGAAGAGCTTGCGCCCGGCATCGATCATCGCTGGCGGCCCGCTCATATAGACGTCGTGGCCACGGAGATCGGGATGGTCTTCCAGCACCGCCTCGTGTACCAGCCCCGCGCGCATGCCGGCGTGGCGCGCCTGTTCCGGATCGGACAGCACGGCGTGGAAACGCAGGTTGTGCGCCATTGCCGCCCATTGTTCGGCGAGCGCATGCAGATAAAGATCCGCCGCATTGCGCGCGCCCCAATAAACATCGATCGCGCGGCGCGTACCCAGTACCAGGAAATGTTCGAGGATCGCCTTCACCGGCGCGAAACCGGTGCCGCCCGCCATGAACACCATCGGACGCTCCGAATCCTCGCGCGGCACGAAGGTACCGAGCGGCGCTTCGATGCGCAGCGTGTCGCCTTCCTGCAATACGTCACTGACCCATGAGGTGAAGCCGCCGCCCGCCACGTGGCGCACATGCAGTTCGATGGCGCCATCCGCCTGCGGGCCATTGGCGATGGAGAAGGGGCGCCGCCGGTCTTCATCCAGCAGTACGTCGAGGTATTGGCCCGGCAGCCAGTTCAAGCGCAGTTCGCCTGGCGCAGGTTGCAGTTGCAGGCCGATCACGTCCGGCGCGAGCTGCCATTTGCGACGCACCTGTACCGCCAGTTGACGACGGGTCACATCTTCTACCGAGGTGACCTCGCGTGCTTCCAGCAGCAGGTCGCTGGCCGGCACGGCCTGGCACAGCAGCACGGCATGATGCACGCGATCGTTGACGTCCAGCGCGGTGGGCGGGTTGCGCGGGTAGTCGCAGCGGCCCTCAAGCAAGGTAGCCTTGCAACTGCCGCATACCCCGGCGCGGCAGGAATACGGCAAGGCGATGCCGGCGCGCTGGGCGGCTTCCAGCACGGTTTCGCCCGGCAGCACCGCGAAACGGCGGCCGGAATGCTTGAGGGTGACGGTATACACGGGATGCATTGTCGCCGCGGTGGCGGTAAGCGGACAATGCGGGCTCCCCGCACGAGTATCAACACGCATGCGCATCTGGAAGCAGAGCACCGACCTCGACCGCCTCAACAGCTGGAGCGCCAACACCCTGATGGAGGCCCTCGGCATCCGCATGACCGCGGTCGGCGACGATTGGCTGCAGGGCACGATGCCGGTGGATCGCCGCACCCATCAGCCGTATGGCCTGTTGCACGGCGGCGCGTCGGTGGCGTTGGCCGAAACCCTGGGCAGCAGCGCGGCCATGCTGACGCTCGATCCGGAAAAGGAACGCGCGGTAGGCCTGGACATCAATGCCAATCACGTCCGCGGCGTAACCAGCGGCAGCGTCACCGGCACCGCACGAGCGCTGCATATCGGCCGCTCGACCCAGGTCTGGGAGATCCGCATCGAAGACGAGGGCGGCAAGCTGGTGTGCATGTCGCGCCTGACCATGGCGGTCGTGCCGGCGGCAGCGGCAGGCGCGCGTTGATGCGCATCGGCCTTCCGCTGCCCCTTCCTCCGCGGATCGCGAGCGGCCTGCGTGTCTGACGAAACGCCCTACGCCCGCCTCACTCCGGACCTGGTACTGGATGCGATCACCGCCTGCGGCTACTGGCCGGATGGCCGGCTGCTGGCCCTGAACAGCTACGAGAACCGGGTCTGGCAGGTCGGCCTGGAAGAGGCCGCGCCGGTCATCGCGAAGTTCTATCGTCCTGGCCGCTGGAGCGACGCGGCCATTTTGGAGGAGCACGCCTTCGCGCAGGAACTCGCCGACGCCGAGCTGCCGGTGGTGGCGCCGCTCAGCTTCGCCGGGCGCAGCTTGCTGCACCACGACGGTTATCGCTACGCCTTGTCGCCCCGGCACGGCGGCCGCGCGCCCATGCTCGAATCGGCCGAGCAACTGGCATGGCTGGGCCGGCTGATCGCACGCATGCATGGCGTCGGCGCACGTGCGGCGTTCGTCCATCGTGGACGGATCGACCGCGAGACTTTGATCATGCAGCCCATGCACGCGGTACTCGCCTCGAACCTGCTGTCTGCCTCGCTGCATGACCGCTACCGCCAGGCCGTCGAACGTGTCAATCGCCAGGTCGCGGCGCGTTTCGAGGCCGTCGGCACCGTGCGCACGCTGCGCCTGCATGGCGACTGCCATCCGGGCAACGTGCTGTGGACCGACGCCGGCCCGCATTTCGTCGACCTCGACGACGCGCGCATGGGACCGGCGGTGCAGGATCTATGGATGCTGGCCCACGATGAAGGCGCCATGCAGGCGCTGCTCGACGGGTATGTTTCGATGCGTGACTTCGATCACGCGGAACTTGCGCTGGTACCCGCCCTGCGCGCCATGCGGCAAGTGCATTATGCCGGCTGGATCGCGTCGCGCTGGCACGATCCGGCGTTTCCCGCCGCGTTCCCGTTCGCCGCCGAACCGCGCTGGTGGGAACAGCACATCGCCGACCTGCACGAGCAGGCGGATGAACTCGAATAATTTCGCTTTTGGATGGAGTAGTGAATGCGTCAGATCCTGTTTCGCCTGATCGGTATCCTGGAAGTGGCCGGCGGCTTCTACGGCATGGCGACGCTGTTGCCGCGCCTGCTGGCGTTCGGTCCGCTGCGCACGGCGGCGATCGGGCTGATCGCGTTCGCGTTCTATGCGTTCGTGCTGGTGGCCGGCGTGCTATTGCTGGAAAACAGCGAGCGCGGCGTGCGTTTCTCCAGCGTGGCGCAACTGCTGCAGTTGCCATTGATCGCCACGCCGATCTTCAGCTACGCCATGCATTCCGGCGCCTGCATCGACCTGTTCGCCGCCGTGCACCTGCCCACCCGGCCGGAGCTGAGCTGGCAGTTCGGCAGCCAGAATTTCCGGCTCGCTTTCGCCGGTCCGGCGGTGTCGCGGCTGGGCGTGAATGTGCTGGCGTTGCTGTCGTGGCTGGTGCTGAAGTTGCGTTGAGGTCACGCACGGCCTGCGCGCTTGCCCCTGGCGCGGTGAAGTCCCGCGCGCACTCCCGGCTATCATAGGCGGATGAACAGCCCCGCCGAATTGCCCGTCATCCGCCTCAAATCCGACCGCACGCCCGGCCATCCCTGGGTCTGGTCGGCGCAGGTCCACAAGCCCGATACCCGGCTCCCGCCGGGCAGCGTGGTCGACGTGCTCGATGCGAAAGACCGCTTCGTCGGACGCGGATTCTGGAACGGGCACGCGCGCATCGCGCTGCGCCTGCTCACCACGGATGCCAGCGCGGCGATCCATGCGGAGTGGATCGCCGCGCGCATCGACCGCGCCGTGACGCTGCGCCGCGAACTGCTGCAACTGGACCGCGTGACCGACGCCTGGCGCGTGGTGCACAGCGAAGGCGACGGCTTGTCCGGCTTGATCGTGGATCGCTACGCCGACATCCTGGTGATCGAATACTTCGCCGCCGGCATGTGGAAATTCCGCGACGCCATCCACGCCGCGCTGCTGCGGCAGTTTCCGGGCGCGCGGCTGTACTGGTTCGCCGAAAGCCACGTGCAGAAACAGGAGTCGTTCGACTGCCGCGCGATGGAAGCGCCGACACCGGTGGAAGTGCACGAGCACGGCCTGCGCTTCCATGCCGCGCCGGGCTATGGCCACAAAACCGGTTTCTTCGCTGACCAGCGCGACAACCGCCGGCGCTTCGCCGAACTGGCGCGCGGCCACCGCGTGCTGGACCTGTGCTGCAACGCCGGCGGCTTCGCCGTGCATGCGATGGCGGGCGGAGCCAGCGAAGCCGTCGGCGTGGACATGGACGCCGGCATCCTGGAGATTGCACGCGCCAATGCCAGCGCAAACAACCTGGCGGCGCGGTTCGAGCAGGCCGATATCTTCGAATGGCTGCGCCAGGCCATCGCGCGCGGCGAGCGTTATGACGCCGTCATCCTCGATCCGGCCAAGCTCACGCGCGATCGCAACAAAGTGATGGACGCGCTCAAGAAATATTTCGCCATGAACCGGCTGGCGCTGGATGTGATTCCGCCCGGCGGCCTGTTGTTGACGTGTTCGTGCACCGGCCTGGTGAGCGAGGCCGAGTTCCTTGAAATGCTGCGGCGCGTGGCGCTGAATGCGGGACGCGCGATCCAGGTGCTGGAAGTGCGCGGCGCCGGCGCCGACCATCCCGTGCGCACCGACGTGCCGGAAAGCCGCTATCTCAAGGCGGTATTCTGCCGCGTGGATTGAGCATTCCCGTCAGGCGCGCCTGGGACCCACGCGCCAGAGCAACAGCAACAGATACGACACGATCCAGAATGCCAGCAGCAGGAAGCCGCCGTTGCGCACAGCCACGGCATAACCCAGCTTCGACACGTCGATAAAGCCATACGGATAGCTGCCGATCACCGCGCCGCGCACCAGCACATAAACGAAATACACGGCCAGGTAGATGCTCCACCACCACGGCGCCGTCCAGCGCAGTGCGATGCCGCGCAACGCCAGGTTGCTGTAGACCACGAACAGGATCGGCGTTACGTAATGCAGCAACACATCCGCCAGCCATTGCAGGCCCTGTGGCTGCCAGACGTGACGCAGCAGCATGTAATAGGCGATCCCCACGAAGGCGATGCTTGCCGCGACCCAGCCGATCGTCGCCGGTCGTCCGAAGAACCGGCCGGGCGCCGATGCCGGAGCCAGCAGCGGACATGTGGCCGCGAGGCAAACCAGCATATTGGTCAGCACGGTAAAGAAACCGAAGTACATCACCAGTCCCTGCCCCACCGTGCGTCCGCTGCCGATGGCAAAACGCAGCGACAGATAAAGCTGCAGCAACACGGCGATCCAGGCGACCAGTGCGATCAGCGCCAGCAACGGCGTGCTTCCGGCATGTTTCTTATTCATGGCAGCTCCCACGCGGCGGCTCCAATGGCTTTTCGTTGATGGTTCAATCTCATGGACTGATACGCCAGCGCGTAAACTGTACCGGCATCATCGCGGAACGCACTCATGCCCCTGATCGACATCCTGCTCGCCCTGCTCATTGTCCTGCTCATCATCCTGCTGATCCTGCAGGTATTCACGCTGTCGCGGGGCCGCGGCGATGCCGGCCTGCACGCACGGCTGGATGCCCTCAAGGACGATAACCGCCACCTGCGCGAAGCACTGGCGCAGGAACAGCGCGCCGGACGCAGCGAACTGGCCCAGGCGCTGGTGCAGTTTCGCGGGCTGGTCCAGGAGCAACTCGACCTCACGGCCACACAGCAGCAGGAACGCCTGGGCCAGTTCGGCCAACGCCTGGAACTGCTCACCGAGCGCACCGACAACGGCATGCAGGCGCTGGCGCAGCGCCTTGCCGAAGACGCCCGCCGCGGCCGCGAGGAACTGGCCACCAGCCTCACCCGCCTGGGCGAGCAACAGCAGCAACGATTGACGGAACTCACCGCCAGCAACGAAAAACGCCTGGGCGAAGTACGCGCCACCCTGGAAAGCAAACTCGGCGCGATCCAGCAGGACAACGCCACCAAGCTGGAGCAGATGCGCGCCACGGTCGACGAGAAACTGCAATCCACGCTGGAAACCCGCCTGGGCCAATCGTTCAAGCTCGTCTCCGAACGCCTCGAAGCGGTACAGCGCGGCCTGGGCGAAATGCAATCACTGGCCAGCGGGGTCGGCGACCTCAAGCGTGTGCTGAGCAACGTCAAGACGCGCGGCATCCTCGGCGAAATGCAACTGGCCGCGCTGCTCGACCAGATGCTCACGCCCGAACAATACGCCGCCAACATCGCTACCGTGCCGGGCTCCGACGAGCGCGTGGAATTCGCCATCCGGCTTCCCGGCGGCGATCGCGACAGCCAGGTATGGCTGCCGGTAGACGCCAAATTCCCGCGCGAGGATTACGAACGCCTGCTCGATGCCCAGCAACAGGCGGACGCCGATGCGGTCGAACGCGCTGCCACCGCGCTGGAGCGACGCATCCGCGAGGAAGCCAAGACCATTCGCGCCAAATACATCTCGCCGCCGGCCACCACCGATTTCGCCATCCTGTTCCTGCCCACCGAAGGCTTGTACGCCGAAATCATCCGGCGCCCCGGCCTGTTCGAAAGCCTGCAGCGCGAACAGCGCGTCACCGTAGCCGGGCCTACCACGCTTTCGGCCCTGCTCAACAGCCTGCAAATGGGTTTCCGCACCCTGGCGATCCAGCAGCGCAGCAGCGAAGTATGGCAACTGTTGGGGGCAGTAAAGAACGAGTTCGGCAAGTTCGGCGACGTGATGAAAATGGTGCGCAAGAAGCTGGACGAGGCCGGCAAGCATATCGACGCGACCACGGTGCGCACGCGCGCCATCGAACGAAGGCTGCGCGATGTGGAATCGCTGCCCGGCGAACAGACGCAGGCGTTACTGGGGGATGCGCTCGCCGCGGATGACGAGGCGGGTGAAGCCTGATCCGGACGCCCTATCGACATAGGCGGGCCTCAAACCTGCCGTCGGATCAGCGCCATGCGCGGGGCGAAACGCGCGCGCGATAGCCAGGCAATAGACGAAGGCGCGCACACCGAGCAGGCCCGAACACGTCATGCGTTCGGGCCTGGCACGCGATGCGTCATGAAGCGATCCGCAGCCTTAGCGCCCGAATGCGTGCGCGGCCGCGCGTGCGATCAGACCGTCGTCTGGACGCACGCCGGTATACAGCACGAACTGCTCCACGGCCTGCAGCACGATCACTTCCGCGCCCGTGATCACGGGCTTGGCCAAGGTGCGCGCCAATTGGATCAAAGGCGTCTCGGGCGGCAGCGCCACCACGTCGAACACGACCTCGGCGCGCTGCACCTCGGCGCGGTCGAAAGCCAGCCGTTCCGCCTCGGCGCCTTCCATGCCCAGCGGCGTCACGTTGACCAACAGCTGGGCCTGCAAGCCGGACATGTCGGCTTGCCAGGAAAACCCACACGCCGCGGCAAGTCCACGACCCGCCGTTTCGTTACGCGCCACGATATGTCCGTGCCCGAAACCCGCATCGCGGAACGCACACGCCACCGCCTTGGCCATGCCGCCGCTGCCTCGCAACGCGACACGCATCTGCGGCGATAGCCGATGCTGCTCGATCAACGTGCGGACCGCGATGTAATCGGTGTTGTATGCATGCAAACGGCCGCCGTCATTGACGATGGTATTGACCGATGCGATTGCCTGCGCCGACGCATCGATCACGTCGACCAGCGGCAGGCAGGCTTCCTTGAACGGCATCGAGACAGCGCAACCACGGATGCCCAACGCGCGGATGCCGCCGATCGCCGCCGGCAGATCTTGGGTGGTAAAGGCCTTGTAGACATAATCGAGGTCCAGCGCTTCGTAAAGAAAATTCTGGAAGCGCGTGCCGAAGTTGCCCGGACGGCCGGACAGGGACATGCACAACTGGGTATCGCGGTTGATGGCTCGGGACATAGGCGTGGCTCGCGGCGCTGACGAAAGGCCGGCGTTGGCGCCAGCCCAGGCCCGCGACCCTACCATCTTGACGCGGGCGCTACACTTGCAAGACTTGCAAGCCTTAAGTCAGCACCAAGGAAGCCGCATGAGCGAACAGCACCAGCCCACCGACGTTACCAGCGAGCAAGCCGAAGAGGCGGTGCGTACCCTGCTGCGCTGGGCCGGCGAAGACCCGCGGCGCGAAGGGTTGCTCGATACCCCCAGGCGCGTGGTCAAGGCCTACCGCGACTGGTTCAGCGGCTACCAGATCGATCCGGGTGAATACTTGCGCCGCACCTTCGAGGAAGTGGCCGGCTACGACGAAATGGTCGTGCTGCGCGATATCGAATTCGAAAGCCATTGCGAACACCACATGGCGCCGATCATCGGCCGCGCCCACGTGGGTTACCTGCCGACCAGCCGCGTGGTCGGCATCAGCAAGCTGGCCCGCGTGGTGGATGCCTACGCGCGCCGCTTCCAGGTACAGGAAAAAATGACCGCGGAAATCGCCCGCTGCATCCAGGAAAACCTCCACCCTGCCGGCGTGGCAGTGGTGGTAGACGCCAGCCATGAATGCATGACCACCCGCGGCGTGCACAAGCGGGGCGTATCCATGATCACCAGCCAGATGCTCGGCGCTTTCCGCGACGACGCGCGGACCCGCGCCGAGTTCCTGGACTTCATCGGCATCCACGGCGGCCGCCGCTGATGCGCCTGCCCACGGTCGCGCTGCTGCTTTCGCTGCCCGGTGCCGCGCTTGCGCAAACCTCGACCACGGGCCTGTTCCAGAACATGGACCGCAACGGCGACGGCCGCATCAGCGAAGCCGAATACGTGGCCTACATGAGCCAGGGGTTCTATCGCCTGGACCGCAACCATGACGGCACGCTGGAAACGGACGAACTACCCGGCGGACGCGGCAGGCCGATAACCCTGCAAACCTGGCAGGACAATCTGCGCCGCGAGTTCCATAAGCTCGACCGCAACCACGATGGCTACCTCAGCCCCCAGGAATTGATGCAGCCACCGCGCTGATGCCGGCCGTCGCCTGCGCGGCACTGCGCGTGAGCTTGGCCGCCCCTGACTGGGACTTCTTCTCTGCGGAGAGAGAGAGTTGGGCGAAAGGCAAGCTCGCGACAGATCCACATCGCAAACCTGCTTCGATGCAAGCTCATCGCAAGACCGCCCCCTCACCTCGATCCTCTCCCCGCAGGGGAGAGGAAGAAATGCGCATCGCTCACCACCTAGCCGAACTTAGCCCTCTTCCCTCCGGGGAGAGGGTTGGGTGAGGGGCCAACCTCGCGACAGACCCACGTCGCAGACCCGCTTCGATGCAAGCTCATCGCAAGACCACCCTCACCTCGATCCTCTCCCCGTAGAGGAAAAGAAGGAATGCGCAGCGTTCATGACTTGCCCCGCCTCGATCCAGACTGGAAAAGTAGTTGCCCCGCGACGTTATGCTCATGCCAACCCGGGCGGCATCCGCTATCGTTGACACTTTGGTCCCAGCCGCCATCTAGCCGCGCCTTCAGCATGGATTCCGCCCAGCCCACCAAGCCCCGCAGCACGGCCGCATTTGCCTTCATCTTCGTCACGGTGATGCTGGACATGCTGGCCTTCGGCATCATCATTCCCGTGTTGCCGCACCTGATCGTGAGCCTGATCGGCGGCAGCATTGCGCGGGCCGCGGTATGGTCGAGCGCGTTCGGCACGGTCTACATGCTGATGCAGTTCGTGTTCTCGCCGGTGCAGGGCACGCTGTCGGACCGCTTCGGCCGGCGCACGGTAATCCTGATTTCGAGTTTCGGCCTGGGCATCGATTTCATCGTGATGGCGATGACCCCGGCGCTGTGGCTGCTATTCGCAGGCCGCATCGTATCGGGCATTTGCGCGGCCAGCTTCTCCACCGCCAACGCTTACATCGCCGACATCGTGCCCAAGGAAAAGCGCGCCGCGGCCTTCGGCATGATGGGCGCCGCGTTCGCCATCGGCTTTATCGTGGGTCCGGCGCTGGGGGGCTTCCTGGGCCATCTCAGCATCCGCCTGCCGTTCTGGGTCGCGGCGGTGCTTTCGCTGCTGAATTTCTGCTACGGCTTCTTTGTATTGCCCGAATCGCTGCCGCCGGAGCGCCGTACCCAGCGTTTCGACTGGCGCCATGCCAATCCGTTCGGCGCGCTGGTGCTGCTGCGCCGCTATCCGCAGGTATTCGCGCTGGCCGCCGTGTTCTTCCTGATCAACCTGGCGCAGTTCTCGCTGAACTCCACCTACGTCCTTTACACCGATTATCGCTTCGGCTGGGGCCCGCAGATCGTGGGCTACACGCTGGGCCTGGTTGGCCTTTGCAGCGGACTGGTGCAGGCCGTGCTGGTTCGCAGGCTGATGCCGAAGCTGGGCGAACGCAAGCTCATCATGATCGGCCTGCCGATCTGCGTGGTCGGCTATCTGTTCTTCGGCCTGTCATCGGCAGGCTGGCTGTTCCTGCTGGGCATTCCGTTCCTCTGCCTCGGTGGCCTGGCCGGACCGCCCGCGCAGGCCCTGATGACGCAACAGGTTGATCCACACGAGCAAGGCCGCCTGCAGGGCGCGCTCACCAGCCTGGCCAGCCTGGCCGGCATCTTTGGGCCGGCGCTGTTCGCCAATCTGTTCGCGCTTTTCATCAGCGATCACGCCCCGGCACACCTGCCCGGCATCGCCTTTGTATTGGCCGCACTGCTGCTGGCCGCCGCCACGGTGCTTGCCGGCTATGCCATCCGCCACGTGCGCGCGGCGCGCCCTGCGAAAAATCCAGCGCCCTCGCAACCCGGCGAGTTTTCGCCGATGGCCGATCTCGTTGACCACCAATCTCACCCCACCGATCAACCGGAGTCATCCCCATGAGCCTCTCGATGTACCACGCCTCCGTACCCGTCTTCGTCCGCGCGCTGAGCAACCTGCAACACGTGCTGAAACTCGGCGAAAAGCATGCCAGCGAAAAGAGCGTTGAAGCGTCCGTGATGCTGCAGACGCGCTTGATCCCGGACATGCTGCCGCTGGTCAAGCAAGTGCAGATCGCCACCGACATGGCCAAGAACGGGACCGCCCGCCTGGCCGGCGTGGAACCTTTGAAGTTCGAGGACAATGAAACCTCGTTCGAGGAACTGCACGCCCGCCTCGACCGCGCCATCGACTACATCAAGAGCTTCAAGGCCGAGCAGCTCGACGGCAGCGAGACGCGCGCGATCGAACTGAAAACGCGCAACGGCGACCTGCATTTCGAAGGTCAGGCTTACCTGTTGCACTTTGTCATCCCGAACCTGTTCTTCCACTGCGCCACGGCCTACAACATCCTGCGGGTGGCTGGCGCGAACATCGGCAAGTCGGATTTTATCGGTAAGCCCTGAGCATATCCCTCGCGATGTGAGCGAAAGGCGCGGCGCAGTCCGCGCCTTTTTTTTGCCCAAGCACGCATCCGAAGTGTTCCGTGCGCGCCCCTGGCGTTCCGCCCCAATCCCCCCGAAAGACTTTAAGGCCAATCTGATTGCCTTACTCGCTTTACAGGTATTAATTGTGAGCCTCACGGTTGCTCACGCTTTATTTCGGAAGCTCTAGCGGGATCACCTTTCATTGCACTACGAGTTGCCCAAAAGCAGCTCGACGGATTCGTATTGCCCGATTTTGGCGATACCCCCAAGACACTCACGACACCAGGGAGATACTTCATGAAGACAGGGAAGCACGGGCACCAGGGATACAGGGTGCTGGCGCTGGCATGCGCGGCGGCGTTGGGATGCACGAGTGCGTTTGCGCAGGACAACCCAACGAAAGAAGAGACAGGGCCGACAAAAAAACTCGCAACGGTAACGGTCACCGGCTCGCTCATCCCGCAAGCGCAGATTGAAACGGCAACACCAACTACCACGATCACCGCTGCACAAATGAAAGCCAATGGGTTTTCCACGGTTGCTGACGCACTTCAACAATCCTCGTTCGCCAGCGGCAGTACCCAGGGACCACAAGACACCAATAGTTTTACGCCTGGCGCCCAGACGCTAAGCATGTTCGGCTTGCCAGTCGGTTATGTGAAGTACCTGATCGACGGCCGTCCAATGGGTAGTTTTCCGAGCCTTTACAACGGCAGCGAGACATTCAACAACTTAAGCAGCATTCCAACGGAGATGGTCGATCATATCGACATCCTCCCGGGCGGCCAGTCCTCGCTTTACGGCTCTGACGCCATTGCCGGCGTCGTCAATATAATTTTGAAGAAAAAACTCGATGCTCCAGTAATCGACGCACGCTATGGCTGGACCACTGGTGGTGGCGGCGTGGATAAGCGCCTTAGCTTCGCCGATAGCCTCCAGACCGGAAGCCTCAACATCATCGCTGGATTGCAATTGGAAAGCACCAAGCCAATCTGGGCTTATGATCGCCCCCTGACCTCGACTGTGGTGCAACACGGCACCACGCCCCCCACGGCAAGCCGCGACTATTTGGTCTACAGCGCCACGGCTGAAAGTAACGGGTATTACATGCTGGATCCAAATCAATGCTCGCGCGTAGCTAGCCAATATGGCGGAACTGAAGGTTTGCGCCATCGGGTAAACAGCGGCGACTTCTGCGGTTCGTTCTATTCCCCCGGCTACAGCACTCTGGCAAACGACACCAGGACTGCCCAGGGTTACACGCACGCCACATATGACGTCAATGAAAACATGCAACTCTATGGGGACTTTCTCTATAGCTACCAGCAAGAAAAATTCACGGCTGGTCCGGCCACGAATTGGTGGGGAACATCGCCCAGCTATGGCGCCTTCTACGATCCGAACCTGGATGATTTCGTCAACACGCAAAGAGCATTTGCTCCGGAGGAAGTTGGCGGCTACAACTCAATCATGAGCAAGACGATCGAAAACACCTACATGCTCACCTTGGGCGCCAAAGGTGGCATCGGTTCGTCAAACTGGGACTATGACGCCAGCCTTACCCATTCGGATGACAAGCTTATCGAGCGGTCGTTTGCACGCTTCAAAGACCCTATGGAAGCTTATTTCGCCGAACACGTGCTCGGACCCAACCTGGGCCAGGATCCTTACGGCAATGGTTATGACACTTACGCCCCTAATTACGAAACTTTCTACACGCCGATATCGAATACCGACTTCCGTAGTTTTACCGGCTATACGGATACACGCAGCAAGAGCTGGGACAACCTGCTTCGAGCAGTCGTCACTAATGCGTCACTTACGCAAATGCCCGGAGGCGATGCGGGCATTGCATTTTTGGTGGAGGCCGGCAACCAAGGCTGGGACTACTCACCCGACCCTCGCCTGTTGAATGGCGATATATGGGGGACATCTTCGGTCTCCGGCGCAGGCCATCGGTCACGGTATGCCGCAACGACCGAATTGCGACTTCCGTTACTTGAGCAGTTAACCATGGATGCCTCGGTTCGCTACGATGCTTATAACGTCGCGAATGCCACCGTCAGCAAACCCACTTACAACGTCGCCCTTGAGTACCGCCCTTTCGATACATTACTTTTACGCGCCAAATATGGCTCTGCGTTCAAAGCACCATCGCTGTCCGATGAGTTCCAGGGTGAAAGTAGTAGCTATAGTTTTGCGCCGGACTACTACAACTGCGCCAAACTTGGATTTAGCGCAAGCCAAGTAGGAAATTGTCCAACCAAATACAACAACGCTCAATTTATTACCACGCAGGCAGGCAATCCCCAGTTACAGCCCATCTCTGCCAAAGTATGGAGTTACGGCCTGGTTTGGTCGCCAGTTTCGCGCATGTCTGTGACCGCAGATATCTTGCACTGGAGCATCAAGAACGAAATCGAGCCGCAAGATCCAGTGAAACTTCTGCAGCAAGAGTCGTTATGCCGACTTGGTCAACTGGAAATTCAGTCTCCTACCTGCCTTGCCGCGCTGAACCAAATAAAGCGTGACGCACTTGGAAACATCACATCGATCTTTACCCCGAAGGTCAATGTCGCCAATGAACTCCTCGATGCTCTGGTGGTGGGATTCAACTACGGATTCAGTATAGGCGACGGCGGCAATGTCGCCCTCAGCGCCTCTTACAGCAATACCTTGAAGCACACTCTGCAACAATACGCTGGCGATCCAAGCATCGATTTGCTCCGGTCCCCGCTGTATAGCACCGATTTCAAAACAAAGGCGAACGCCTCCATTACATGGAACCTAAATCAATGGAGCGCCACGCTTTACGGCAGTCGGCTTGGAAGTACGCCAAATTATTTGTCTACGCTGACTAACAACTACGGCACTCCAGGCTCAGGCAAATTGGCTCCATGGATGCTTTACAACACAAGTGTGTCGTATAACCCGATAAGCAATCTTACGCTGTCGTTCCTGGTCAACAATTTATTCAACAAGATGCCACCTAGGGACGATAGCTATCCAGGCTATACGTCTGGCCCTTATAACTCCGGCAACTACAACGTTTACGGTCGCACGATGTACCTCGAGGCGACCTATAAATTTAAGAGATAGCCTTCCCTTCTGCATAGGGCCCCGCACCGATGCGGGGCCTTTTGTCCGTGTGCTTTGGATACTGAGCTTGATAGCCTGGAGAGGGCCCTCATGTTGTGCCTATTCGCGTGCTGAATGGTGTGCCAAGCGTATGACTCATCGCCTCAAAATCGACTTCGTCTCCGACGTCGTCTGTCCCTGGTGCGCCATCGGCCTCAAGTCACTGGAGCAGGCCCTGCGAAAGCTTCAAGGCGAGTTGACGGCCGAGCTGCATTTCCAGCCTTTCGAGCTGAATCCGCAGATGAATCCGCAGGGCGAAGACGTCGCCGAGCATCTGGCGCACAAGTACGGCAGTACGCCTGAGCAGATGGCAAAGAACCAGGACCATATCCGCCAACGCGGCTTGGAGGTCGGGTTTACCTTCAATATGGACAAGCGCAGCCGTATCTATAACACCTTCGATGCGCACCGCCTGTTGCATTGGGCCGAGCAGGAAGGGCGGCAGCACGCATTGAAGCTGGCGTTGCTGGAAGCCTATTTCACCAAAGGTGAGAACATCGCCTCGCACGCGGTGCTGGTGCGGGTTGCCGGCGAAGCTGGGCTCGATATTTCCCAGGCGCGGCAGGTACTGGAGAGCGGACGATATGCAGACGAAGTCCGCGCCCAGGAACGTTTTTACCAGGAACACGGCATTCGGGCGGTGCCTTCGGTGATTGTGAACGAACGCTACCTGATCCAGGGCGGACAGCCGCCGGAGGCGTTCGAGCAAACCTTGCGACAGATAGCGACCGAAGCCGGCAAGGGCCAATAAAGCCGGTCGACACGACTGACGGCCGCACCAGCGCCGGCTCCCGGACCGGTCGGCTGCAAAAGGGGAATGCCGGATGGCGACGTGAGACAATCCACCCTCCCGTAACGCTCCGCCCCGCATGCTGCGACTCACCGATATCAAGCTCCCGCTGGACCACGCCGAAGAGGCGCTGGCGGCGGCCATCCGCGCCCGGCTGAAGGTGGGCGCCGAGGCGATCCGTGGCTACAGCGTATTCCGGCGCGGCCATGATGCCCGCAAGCGCGGCGCGATCCAGCTCATCTATACCCTGGATGTGGACGTAGCGGACGAAACCCGGCTGCTGCAGCGCTTTGCGGACGACCCGCATGTACGGCCCACACCGGATACGAATTATCGTTTCGTCGCCAGGGCGCCCGCGCAGCTGCCACATCGGCCGGTGGTGGTCGGGCTTGGGCCGTGCGGCCTGTTCGCGGGGCTGATCCTGGCCCAGATGGGTTTTCGGCCGATCATCCTGGAGCGTGGCAAGGCGGTGCGCGAGCGCACCAGGGATACCTGGGACCTGTGGCGCAAGCGTAACCTGCATCCGGAGTCGAACGTGCAGTTCGGCGAGGGCGGCGCGGGTACGTTTTCGGATGGCAAGCTGTATAGCCAGATTTCCGATCCGCATCATTACGGCCGCAAGGTACTCGTCGAATTCGTGCAGGCGGGCGCGCCGGAAGAAATCATCTATGTGAGCAAGCCGCACATCGGCACCTTTCGCCTGGTGACGATGGTGGAGAACATGCGCCATACCATCGAATCGCTCGGTGGCGAAATCCGCTTCCAGCATCGCGTCGACGATATCGAGATCGAAACCGACGCGGACGGCGAGCGCCACGTGCGCGGCGTGGTGCTGGCGAACGGCGAACAGTTGCGCACCGATCACGTGGTGCTGGCGCTGGGCCACAGCGCCCGCGACACTTTCGACATGTTGCATCGGCGCGGCGTATATCTGGAAGCCAAGCCATTCTCGATCGGCTTTCGCGTGGAGCATCCGCAATCGATGATCGACCGTGCCCGATTCGGTCCGCAAGCGGGCCATCCGCTGCTCGGCGCGGCCGACTACAAGCTGGTGCACCATTGCCGCAATGGCCGCTCGGTCTACAGTTTCTGCATGTGTCCGGGCGGTACGGTGGTGGCCGCGACCAGCGAACCCGGGCGCGTGGTGACGAACGGCATGAGCCAATATTCGCGCAACGAGCGCAATGCGAACGCCGCTGTCGTGGTGGGTATCGATCCCAACGATTTCTTGCCGTATGACGGCAGCGGCAGTCCGCTCGCCGGCATCGCCTTGCAACGCCATTGGGAAAGCCGCGCGTTTGAACTGGGCGGCGGCAGTTACGAGGCGCCGGGACAACTGCTCGGCGATTTCCTGGCCGGCCGTGCATCGACCGCGTTCGGCGAGGTGCTGCCTTCCTACCAGCCTGGCGTGCGGCTCACCGACCTGGCCCAGGCGCTGCCTGGCTACGCCATCGAAGCGATCCGCGAGGCGATGCCGGCCTTTGATCGCAAGATCAAGGGTTACGCGCGACCCGATGCCATTTTCACTGCCGTGGAAACGCGCACCTCATCGCCGGTTCGCGTTCGTCGCAATGAAAGTGATTGCCAAAGCCTCAACACGCGCGGCCTGTTTCCGGCCGGAGAAGGCGCGGGCTACGCCGGCGGCATTCTTTCGGCCGGTGTCGACGGCATCCGCGTCGCCGAAGCCGTGGCCTTGAGCATCGTCGGCATTCCGCAAGCGATCGATGCTCACTGACGCCCTCAAGAACAGCATCCGCGATGCCTATGCGCGCGTGCGAGAAGGCCTGCCCGGCTTTCGCGCGCGGCCGGCGCAGTTGCGCATGATTGCCGAGGTCGCCAAGGCGCTGGCGCAACCGGGCGGCGCGGCGGTGATCGAAGCGCCTACCGGCACCGGCAAGTCGATGGCTTACTTGATCGCCGGCGCGGAAGTGGCGCGAGCGCAGAAGAAAAAACTGCTGATCGCCACCGCCACGGTGGCATTGCAGGAACAGCTGGTGGAACGCGATATTCCGCTTTACCTGAAACTCAACGGCGGCGAGGCAAAGGTGGCCCTGGCCAAGGGCCGTGGCCGTTACTTGTGCCCGCGCAACCTGCGCATGGCCAGCGGCAGTCTTGGCGAAGGCGGCCAGATGGGCCTTGGCTTCGATGCCGATCTCGCACTGTGGAGCAAACCGCCGGCGGAGCGCGACAAACTGGTTTTGCGCAAGCTCACGGAGGCTTTCGACCACCACGAATGGAACGGCGACATGGATGCCGCGCCGGAAACGCCCGGCGACATGCTGCGCATCATGATCACCACCAGCGCGGGCGGTTGCACCAGCCGGCGTTGTGCGTATTTCATGGCATGCCCGTTCTTCGCCGCACGTCGCGCCGTGGCCGATGCGGACATCATCGTCGCCAATCAGGACCTGGTGCTGTCCGACCTCACGCTTGCCAGCGGCGAGGACAGCTGGGGCGGCGTGTTCCTGCCCAAGCCCGAAGAAACCGTCTACGTATTCGACGAAGCGCATCACATGCCCGCCAAGACCATCGACCGCGGCGCCGCCGACGTGGCGCTGGGCATGGCGGTGCGGCAAATCAGCCGGCTTGGCCGGCAAGTGCATGCCGCCTATTCGCTGACCGACAAGGAAGTGATCGGCAAACTGACCCTCGACGTCGGTGACGAAAAACTGCAGGAACTGAGCGACGCGCTGGAAGGCCTGGAGAAGGAAATCCGCCAATCCTGGCTGCCCGATCCGGGCGAAACCGAACCGATGTATCGCGGTTCGATGGGGCAGTTGCCGGAAAACTGGGTGCACCACGCTACCTTGTTGCACGTCGCGACCACCGATATCCAGCGCTGGCTCACCGCGGTGCGCCGCACGGTTACCGAGATGAGCGAAGGCGGCCCGACGCAGGAAGCACTGTCGCGCGAACTGGGCATGGCATTGGAACGCATCGATCGCCAGGCCCGCACTTGGCGCGCATGGTCCAGCGACGATCCCGAGCATGCGCCGCCGCTTGCGCGATGGGTCACGCTGGCCAATGACCAGCAGCTGGTCTGCCATGCATCGGCGGTTTCGGCGGGCGCGTTGCTGCGCAATATCCTGTGGGACAACGCCAGCGCCGCAGTGATGACTTCCGCCACATTGAGCGCGGGCGGTAATTTTCGCGGCTTTGCCGACGCGGTGGGTCTGCCGGACGATGCGCTGACCGTGAGCCTGCCATCGCCTTTCGATCTCGGCACGCAGGCCCGGCTTGAAGTGCCGGCCTTGTCCGCGTTGCCGGACGCCCGCGAACAACATACCCAGGAGATTACTGATTGGCTCGCCACCCACCTCGATTGGGATGCGGGTAACCTGGTGCTATTTACCTCGCGCGCGAAACTCGAGCGCGTGCTGCAACGCCTGCCGATCGACAAGGTACGCAAGGTGCGCGCACAAGGTTCGCTCGGCAAAACGCAATTGATTGCCGAACACACGGCCGCCATCGAAGCCGGCAAGGGCAGCACGCTGTTCGGGCTCGCTTCGTTTGGCGAAGGACTGGATCTTCCCGGCAAGCTGTGCGAGACCGTGGTCATCACGCAACTGCCGTTCGCAGTGCCTACCGATCCGGTCGGCGCCACTTACGCCGAGTGGCTGGAATCGCGCGGGCGCAATCCGTTTCTGGAAGTCGCCGTGCCGGAGGCCACACGCCTGCTTACGCAGTACTGCGGACGACTGATCCGCAACGAGACGGATCGTGGCCGCATCGTATTGCTGGATCGCCGTGTCGTCACACGCCAATACGGCAGCCAGATGCTGAAAGCCCTGCCACCTTTCCAGCGCGTGATCGAGCGTACCGCATGAGCATCATCCACCTGCGTGATTGTCCGGCCCTGCCCTGGAAGAACGGTATGGGCCGCACCCGCGAGCTGGCCGTCCATCCGGCTGGCGCGGGCATCGACGATTTTCTATGGCGCGTCAGCGTGGCCGAGGTCGACAGCGCCGCGCCGTTCTCGCCGTTTCCCGGCATCGATCGCCATATCGCCCTGCTCGAAGGCGCGGGTTTCACCATGACGCTGGACGGCCAGCATGCGCACGCGCTGACCACGCCGTTCGCGCCATTCGCGTTTCCCGGCGAAGCCCGGGTAGCGGCGCACCTGCACGGCGGCCCGACCCGCGATTTCAACCTGATGCTTCGTCGAGGCACGGTCCGCGGCGAGCTGGTGACGTGGGAAGAACCGGGACGACAGGTGGTCGATGACGCCGTGGCACTGCTTTACTGCGCACGCGGACCTATCGATACCGCCGAAGGACGCCTGCACGCCGGGGATGCATGGCTCCCGGACCGGCTGACCGGTCGGGTCACCCTCGAGCCGGGCGCCCTGGCGCTCGTGGCGCGGGTCGAATCGGACGGGCGGCCGGGCCCTGCTTTTCCCTGACCGGAACACTCCGCTGCGCCGTGCCTTTTTCCACGGGTGCCGGTGGTCATCTACGCCCGGGCTGCCGGCTGCGCTACAGTCAATACCTCCAAAAACATGAGGGACGCGCCATGGTCGGCTTCCTGCTTTGGCTGTTGTTACTGGTGTTCTGCTGGCCGCTCGCATTGCTGGCGTTGGTGTTCTATCCGATCGTATGGCTGATGTTGCTGCCGTTGCGACTGGTCGGGATCACCGTAACGGCGGCGTTCGCGTTCCTTGGCGCGATGCTGATGCTGCCGGCGAGAGTATTGCGCGGCCGACCGGTGTGAACCCTCCATGCCACGCGCGCGCTTGATCGCGCGCACGTCGCCGTGACCGGAAAACCTTATTCGGCAGCCACTGACCGCAATCGCCTTCCGATTGCGGCGGTCCTGCGCGAATGGCTTGCCGATCGGCGGCGCCTGCTGGAGATCGGCAGCGGCACCGGCCAGCATGCCGTGCATATCGCCGCCTTGCTGCCGCAGCTGGACTGGCAATGTTCGGATCGCGCGGCCTACTTGCCTGGCATCCGTCAGTGGCTGGACGAAGCAGCGCTTCCGAATACGCCGCCGCCGCTTGAGCTCGACGTAATGGACGTATGGCCGTCCGAACGCTATGACGCCATCTTCAGCGCAAACACCCTGCACATCATGGCGTGGCCTGAAATCGAGCGCTGGTTCGCGCAACTGCCCACGGTCACGACCATGGATGCGTGTATGGCCATCTATGGTCCGTTCAACATCAATGGTGATTTCACCAGCGAAAGCAATGCGGCTTTCGATCGCGACTTGAAGCGGCGCGGTGCGCACATGGGCATTCGCGATGCCGGCGCGGTGGATGCGCTTGCAGCTGCCGCCGGATTCGGCCTGGTCGAGGACGTCGCGATGCCATCCAACAATCGCATGCGGCTGTGGCGGCGAAGCGGATAGCGGCGTCTGCCTTTCGAACGTCGGAACATGCATCGGCCAAGCGATGGCGACCGGCACGGATGGGCTGTGCGTGTTTGCACAAGCAAGCATGTTCATCTCGCTTCAATGCCACATCGTTGCGAGATTTGGCCCTCACCTCAGTCCTCTCCCCGAAGGGGAGAGGAAGCGAAGAGCCCGTGCTAATGCTTCGATGTTGCATCGCTGCGAGATTGGCCCTCACCTCAGTCCTCTCCCCAAAAAGGGGAGAGGAAGCGAAGAGCTTGGGTTCATGCCTGGCGAGCAAACGGCTCTCGGCGCAGGCCACGCCAATAGCGTGAACAGGCCCAAGCAGCCCTTGCGCAGGAGGTGACCACGCATGAGGATGGACGCCTTAGCCATCGCCGGACGCAGCCTTGCAAGCCATCGACACGCTCACACCCTGCCCTTGCGGCAACGCCGCCGGTTATGCGCGCTGCTGCGGGCCACTGCACGAAGGCGATATCGCTCCCACCGCCGAGCACTTGATGCGTTCGCGCTACAGCGCCTATGTGCTCAAGCGTGAAGACTACCTGCTCGCCACCTGGCACCCCGATACACGTCCCGCCAGCCTGAATCTCGCGGCGCAACACCCTTCGCCCACGTGGCTCGGCCTGGAAGTCAAGCATCACGCGCAGGAGGGCGATGAGGCCACGGTGGAATTCGTGGCGCGTCTTCGCCACGGCGGCGGCAAGGCGCAGCGCATGCATGAAATCAGCCGTTTCGTGCGCAAGCACGACCGCTGGTATTATTTGGACGGCCATTTTCCGGAACATTGAACAGACGGCCAAACGCCATCGGAAGGCACATCAGGCGATCCAGCGCCATTCGCTTTCGCCCTCGAAATGTCCCGAAGGCCCGAAGCGTCGCTCGATCACCAGTCCGCTTCCGTCATAGCCGATGGCCACGATCGTGCTGGCGCGGGTGCCATAGGTCTCGCCCCGAATGAACGCCGATGACAACCAGCGCTCGCGCTCCAATCCCACGCCGGTGTCCGGCAGCGCTTCGTCTGGCGCGGGCCGTTCGTCGGCCAGCGCGTGGAATATCGGCGCAAAATCCGCGTCGCGGCCTGCGTCCATCCATGCCTGCAAGCGCTCCATCAGCAGCCGCGTCTTCGGCCACGGCGTATTGAAATCGGCGTTGGAAAGGCCATGCACGCCGGCCGCAATGGGCTGCGCCCGGGCCGTCGGACGGTTGCCGATATAGAAACCGTGACCGGCATCGAACGTAAGCAAGTTGAATGGACGATAGCCGGTCGCCGCCGCGAGCAGCTTGCGCGCATGCCCAGGCGCATCGTCCGCACCGGCGAGATAATCCGTGGCAAGCAAGCCACGCGATACGCCATGCTGCGGATCGCGCGGATCGCGCACATTGGTTACCACGCAGCAACGTCCCGCTTCGGTAACACCCAACCACGTTCCGCCCGCTTCCAGATCGCGGCCGCCAATGATCGGCAAATCGTTCCAACGCGCCAAGGCCGCGCTCGGCCGGGCATGGAATTCATCACGATTGCCGGCCAGCAGCAGCCGCCAGCGGGGATGGACTTGCCAGGCAAACGCGATCAGGCACATAAGGTTTACATCTTAGGGCGATTCGCACTATTCGCGTAGCCCACGTTAGCGTTGCGTGGCCGTCGGGCATAGTGCGGCGCAGGCGTGGCTGCCAAGCCGCGTCCTGCCGCATGACGACCACGCAATCGGAAGGCCCAGGGCTGTTTTGCCCGCCAGGCGGCGTCATCACTCGCGTGTGTACGGACATGCCCCTTCTCGCGCTTCCCTCTCTAGCGAGCAAACAGCGCGCGGCGCGGGCCGCGCGAATAAGGTGGACAGGGCCTAGCCCGCGCGCAGGCCCCTGCGCCGCCTCACCGCTTCGGCCCAACGCATGGCGACGCGCGGCGACGTCATGCAGACGGCCTCGTCCGTTACCGTGGTGACGGCACGTTCCAGCAATTGGATATCGGCCTCGTGCTGGCGCGCGACATGTGCGTCTTCGAAAAAGATCGCGCGCTGGCAGCAGCGCTCCAGCACCATGTCGGCAATTTGTGCGTCGCCGCCCATCGGGCCGCTCTGGTAGCGCTCCACCCATGGCTGCTCCTGCGGCCAGCCCTGGCTCCACGCCAGCTCGTTCAGCTGCTGGCCCGTGGTGCCGGTGGCGATGCGACGTGCGAAGCGCGAGAGCACGTCGAAATGATCCGCCGCATACGCCACCATCTGCGGCTTCATTGCGTCGTGCGCGATCAGCGCAATAGTCTGCTGTTCCAGCGCGTGCAACGCATCGGCACCGGGATCGGGAGGCAATCCGGCGTGGATACGCTCCATCTCGATCCAATCACGCGCCGAGGCAAGCGTCGAAATGAAGGGTTTCTGGTGGATCACGCATTGGCGCTTCAGCGCCACCGCTTCGGGAAAGGTTGAGGATGGGTCTACCGGATTGATCAGATAGATCGCGCCATCCAGTGCCCGCTCCGCACCAGGCATGCCCACCACTTCCGCCACCAGTTTCATCAAGCCACCTTCGTGGCCATAGGGATAGCGCACCAGCCCAGGGTAATCGGCGAGCAGGCCGGCGCGATCGATCGCCGCATAGGTCCGCCCTACCGCATGCAAACCGAGCCGCAATTCGCGAATGCCCGGCTCGCACTGGCGCAGCCAGCGGAACAGCGCCGCGTCATCATGGTCGTGGTGAAGCGCGTTGGCGGCAAGGCCCATGCGCATGGTGTTTCCCCTTGATCTGCTTAGCTCAATGAAGCCCTGACACATGCCAATTGAAGCGAACATGCTCCGCCATGAGGTACATCAGCATCATCGGATGCTACAAGCAAATCCACTGCATACATCACCAGCGTGACGAGCGGTAACACTAACTTCACTGGCCCGGCTGCAATGGCGGCGGCTAAAAGCAGGACGAACCGGAGACGACTCAATACGAGCGAGAAAGACACGCTCAACGGATGGGCATGGCCGTATCAATAATCCGTCGGTTGGCTCGTACCGTGCAAACACAAGCGGCGCGCCGGTTTCCCGACGCGCCGCACGTTACAGCAGGACGGTTCTTTGCCCTGGGGCTTAGAACTTCACCTTCACGCCCACGTTGTAGAAGCGACCAACGATGCCAGCGTAAGAATACGTCGGGTTGTAGTTGATGCCCGCGTAGTTGGCCGGATCAAACGGCGCCTTGCGATCGAACACGTTCATGATCGACGCGGTCACGGCAACGTTGTGCGTGATGTCGTAGCTGCCGGTCAGGTCGAAATCCGTGAACGAGCTGACACGGCAGTTGGACGGCAGGAACGCCGTGCCGGCCGCGTTGAGCGCCAGACAGGAGCCAGGACCCACGCCCACGTCCATCGCCGTCTCGGAGTAACCACTGGTGTAATACACGGTACCGGTGACGGTCAGCGGGCCGTATTCGACCGTATTGGACCACGATCCACGAATACTCGGCGTACCGGCGCCCGAGGACAGGTTGTACGGTCCCTGGGTGCCGGCGAACGATTCCACCGTGCCATTGGGCAGCACCATGCGCCAGTTGAAGATCTGCGTGCCCGACAGCTCACTGATGTAGTGGATGCTGCCGAAGTCCCAGTGGCCCTGCAGGTCGATATCAATGCCGTCGGTCTTGAGCGAGTTGGCGTTGATGTATTCGCCGATGAATTCGGCCGGACGCGCCAGCGCGGTGGGCGCCGCCGAGTCAGCCTTGTCCGGGATCACGGTGACGCCCGGGATGCCGGTAGCGCCGGTGGCGAAGTAATTGTTGATCGCATCGCCGAAGTCAGGTCCGGTGATGACATTGGTCTTCTTGATGTCGTAGTAGTCGATCGAAGCATTCAGCCAGCTAGTCGGCTGCAACACCACACCGAAGGTGAAGTTGGTGGCCTTCTCCGGCTTGATGTTCGGGTTGGCGATCGTGTACTCGGCCAAGCTATAGGGCACCGTGGCGTAAGCGCTGCCATTGTGGGCATTCACGAAGCTGGTGTACTGCGACGGATTCAGCGTAACGAAACCTTCGGCCGAGCTGGAGCCGTTCTCAGCAAAGCTCGGTGCGCGGAAGCCCTTGGAGAACGTGCCGCGGACCGCGACCCAATCCAGCGGCTTCCACTTGAAACCGACCTTCGGCGAGAAGTTGTTACCTACGTCGCTGTAATGGTCAAAGCGGCCGCCGGCGTCCAGCTCAAGCGAGTCGAGCAGCGGCATGTCAAATTCCGCGTAAGCGCCGCTCACATCGCGCTGGCCACGGGTCTGCGCAATACCCAGGCCCTGGTAGAGCTGGTCGGGATTGAGTGCCGGATCGTTTTGCGCTTCACGACGGAACTGCGCACCCACGGCCAGACCCGAGGCGCCGCCTGGGAGATCGAACAATTCGCGGGTGGCGCTGAGGTCCAACGAATCCAGGTCAGAAGTGGAGGTCTTGGACAGGTTGGGCGACAGTGCCGATAGCACGGCGGCACTATTGGCGGCCGGGGTCACGAAATTGTACGCGCCGCTGGTGATGGCGCTTTGCAAAGCTGCGTAGCTGATGAAGCCGGTCTGCTGCGTATCGAGCCAATCATGGTTGATGATGACCGCGGCATCGTAGTTCCACTCGCCAGCCGTACCGGAGATATCGCCCACCACGCGCGCGTTGTGGTTATCGTAGGTATTGTTCTGCGGAATGTCGCCGAAGGCATAGTTGAGCAGCGCGTACTGGCCCGCTGCCGCAAACGGATCGTTCGGGTTGAGCTTGCCGGCATTCGGGCCAGTGGTCAGCACGGGGGGCAGAGCGATACCGTTGGTATTGTTCGGCGTGGAGACCTGGACCTGCTGCGGCGCGAACTGCGCCCACAGCTTCGACTCCATGTAGCTAGCCGATACATAGGCCTTGGTCGTGTCGTTGATCTTGAACGTCACGCGGCCGTACAGCCCACCCTGCTCGGTCTGCGGCTGCACTTCGCCGTACTGGCCCACCTGATTCTGTTGGCAATAGCTGCCCACGCCGGGCGTGTTGATGAGCGTAGTGCCGTTGTTGCAAGCGCCCAATGGCTGGTACGACGAGCCTGGAACCTGGGTCACGCCGCCGATGTAACCGGCCGCAGGGTTGGTCAGTGTACCCGGCGCTACGGCGCCAACGGTCGAACCACGGAAGGTGGCGGGATTGCCAAAGGCGCTGTTCGGACCACCGATGCCAGAGAGATCGGCGGTGTTGAACGGATAGCTGCGCTCACGATTGAAGATGGGATTGTCCATCTCATACTGCGCGCTGAAATAGGCGTTGTAGTGATCGGTGTCCAGGTCGCCGCCGCCGGCAAGGAAGGTGGCTTTCTTGGTGAAGCCGCCGCCATGCTGCGAATTGCCGATGTCGGCAGTCGCTTCCACGCCCTTGTAGCCGGGCTTGAGGATGATGTTGACGACGCCAGCGATCGCGTCGGCGCCGTACAGCGAAGAGGCGCCGTCCTTCAGCACTTCGATGCGCTCGACGGCAGCAAGCGGAATCGTGTTGAGGTCGACAAACGAACGCTCGCCGTCATCGGAGACCGGGTAGTCGGCGGCGCGATGACCGTCGATCAGCACCAGAGTCGAGTTCACGGTCAAACCGCGCAAAGCAACGCCCGAAGCACCCGCTGCGAAACCGTTAGTGAACGCATTCGGAATCGAGCCGCTGTTGTCCGCGGAAATTGAACGGACCACATCGGAAATCGTGGTGTAGCCGCTGCGAGCAATTTGCTGTGCGGTGATCACGGTCACCGGCGAGGGCGTTTCCGTATCTACCCGCGGCAGGGCCGAACCGGTCACGGTGATCGTCTGCAACTGCTTGGGGTTGCCCTGGTCTGCAGCCGGCTGTTGCGACTGATCCTGGCTGGTGGGGGCGGTCTGGGCGAAGGCGGCTCCAGCAATCGGAGCCAGCAGCAGGCCCGCCAAAGCGAGCGCAAGCTTATTACGAGTCATTTTGAATACCCTCCAAGGTACAGCTGATTGTGAAACGCCCAACAGGAATTAACGCTTAGAGGAGTGGGGATGTTGGGCGTGTGGGGACACTGCTGAAGTCTTCCACACCCTGTACACGTCAGACAAGTCCTTAACATCACGTAATTTCTTGCGGCGACGAACCGCGAGCTATTTCTCAAGCTCTGCGCGCTAATGCTTATATTGAAAGGACTTCCGGGAGGGACTGCCGTCAGGCGGCGTTATCGGAAGGGAACAAACCGCAGGGATTCCCGCAAAGGAGATGACAGCCGCTTAACGGATTGCCCTTGGCGCGCGGCGCGCCCTTCCACAGGGCATCTTCCGCGCCGGGAGGCCAGAGGGCATCGGATCGGTTCGGCGTGCGGAAGGTGTATATGCCGCGCACTACCGCGTCCTTGCACAGGGGCCGCGGGCGGGCATAAGCGAAAAGCGGAGTGGCTTATCAGCCAGCCGCCGCCGATTTCAACGATGTGGCGAGCATGCTGGCGATACTTCCACCGGCTTCCCGGCCATCGTAGACCGCGCGCACCACCAGGTCCGCACCACGCACATTGTCACCGCCGGCAAAAATGCGCGGATGGCTGGTCTGCTGCGGCAACCTGCCGGCGGCGCCGGTAATGACCTTGCCGGAGGGCGACAGCTCGACGCCGTGCGTGGCCAGCCAATCCGGCGGGCTGGGCAGGAAGCCGAACGACTGGATCACCACGTCGGCCACGATCTCCGATTCGGTGCCCGGAACATTCCGCGGTTTTGGACGTCCGTCGCCATCATCGACCAATTGCGTTTCCACCAGGCGCACGCCGCGTACTTGTCCATTTCCATTATCCAGGATCGCCACGGGCTGACGCTGGAACAAGAAGGCCACGCCTTCCTCGCGGCTGTAATTCACCTCGCGTGCGGAACCGGGCATGCCCGCTTCGTCGCGGCGATAGACACAGGTGACCGACGCGGCGCCAAGCCGGATCGCAGTGCGATTGCAATCCATGCCGGTATCGCCACCACCGAGCACCACGACATGCTTGTCGCGGAAATCGAATACGGATGCCGGTTCGTCGCGCAGCAGGCGTTCGGTGTTGGCAATCAGGAATGGCAAGGCGTCGTGCACGCCCCGCAGTTCTCTCCCAGGCAGCCGGGCGTCGACAAACGTGTAGGCGCCCGTGCCCACGAAAATGGCATCGTAATCGTCGAGCAACGCACCGAATTCAACGTCGCGCCCAATCTCGCGCCCAAGCAAAAAGCGCACACCCATGCCTTCCAGCACCTCGCGCCGCGTGCGCACCACGGCCTTGTCCAGCTTGAACGGTGGAATGCCGAAGGTGAGCAGGCCACCGATCTCGTGCTGGCGATCGTAGACATCGACGGCAACGCCGGCACGCCGGAGACGATCGGCACAGGCGAGGCCGGCGGGACCGGCGCCGATGACGGCGACGCGATGGCCGGTTTCGCGCACGCCGGAAAGATCCGGACGCCAGCCCTGGCGCAACGCCTCGTCGGTGACCCAGCGCTCGATGCTGCCGATCGTCACCGAACCAAACGCGGTTTGCTCCAACGTGCAGGAGCCTTCGCACAGGCGATCCTGCGGGCACACGCGACCGCAGATTTCCGGCAGGGGATTGGTTTCGTGCATCAGGCTGGCCGCTTCCAGGATGCGGCCCTGCTGCACCAGCTTCAGCCAGTTGGGAATGTAGTTATGGACCGGGCAGGCGTGCTCGCAATACGGATTGCCGCAATCGATACAGCGCTCGGCCTGGGTCGTGGCCTGCGGCGAGGCGAAGTCACCGCCGATTTCGCCGTAGCCCAATACGCGGACCGCCACCGGGACCGTGCGCGGCGGCTGCCGGGGTACATCGAGAAACTGGAAAAGCTTTGCGCTCATGCCGCCCTCCGCAGTTCTTCGGCCAGCACGGCGAGGCTTGCGGCTTTGGGTTTCACCAACCAGAATTTGTATTGCAGGCCACGGAAGTCGCGCAGGATCTGCCGGCCCCAGTCGCTGCCGGTCAATTCGACATGGCGGGTCACCAGTTTCCGCAGATGCTGCATGTAGTTTTCCATCCCCTCGGGCGAAATGCGCAGGATGTCGACCAGCTCGTGGTTGTAGCAGTCGACGAAATCGCGCTCCAGATCGAGCACGTAGGCGAAGCCGCCGGTCATGCCGGCACCGAAGTTCAGGCCGACCTTGCCCAGCACGGCGACCACGCCGCCAGTCATGTATTCGCAGCAGTGATCGCCGGCGCCTTCGACCACCGCGAGCGCGCCGGAATTGCGCACGGCAAAACGCTCGCCCGCGCGGCCGGCCGCATAAAGTTCGCCATCCGTCGCGCCATACAGACAGGTGTTGCCGATGATCGCGGCATCCTGGCTGGCATACGGCGCGTCGGCCGGTGGGCGCACCACGATGCGGCCGCCGGCCATGCCCTTGCCGACGCCATCATTGGCCTCCCCCACGAGTTCGATATGCACGCCGCCGGCATTCCAGGCGCCCAGGCTCTGTCCGGCCGCACCCTCCAGCTTCAACTCGATCGGATGGGCATCCATGCCGTGATCGCCATAACGGCGCGCGACCTCGCCGGACAATCGCGCACCGATGGCGCGGTCAGTGTTGGTGATGCGGTAGGCAAAGCTGCCGCCACCCTTGTTCACTACCGCGTCGGCGGTATCGGCATCGATGCGCGAAGCAAGCTCGGCCTCGTCGCGCATGGGATTGCGCGCCAGCGTGCAGGCAAAATCGCTGCGCGCGCTCAGCCCGGCGCCGTCGATCAGCGGCGTGAGGTCGAGCTTGTCCTGCACCGGCGTGCCGCCTTCGAGCTGCTCCAGCAGGTCGGTGCGGCCGACGATCTCACCCAGCGTGCGCACGCCGAGCCGCGCCAAATGTGCGCGCACGTCTTCGGCAATGAAGCTGAAGTAGTTCATCACCATTTCGGGCAGACCGATGAAGTGATCCTTGCGCAACACCGGATGCTGGGTCGCCACGCCGGTCGCGCAGTTGTTCAGATGGCAGATACGCAGGTACTTGCAACCCAGCGCCACCATCGGCCCGGTCCCAAAGCCGAAGCTCTCCGCGCCAAGCAGGGCCGCCTTGATCACATCCAGGCCGGTCTTCAGGCCGCCGTCGGTCTGTAACCGCACGCGCCCGCGCAGGTCATTGCGGCGCAGGGTCTGCTGCGTTTCCGCCAGGCCCAGCTCCCACGGCGTACCGGCATATTTGATGGAGGTCAGCGGACTGGCGCCGGTGCCACCGTCGTGGCCGCTGACGGTGATCAGGTCGGCGCCGGCCTTCACCACGCCGGCGGCGACCGTGCCGACGCCGGCGTGCGAAACCAGCTTTACCGAAACCAATGCCGCGGGATTCACTTCTTTGAGGTCATGGATCAGTTCGGCAAGGTCTTCGATGGAATAGATATCGTGATGCGGCGGCGGCGAGATCAGGCCGATACCCGGCCTGGCGTAGCGCAGGCGCGCGATCGTGGCATCGACCTTGTGGCCGGGCAGTTGTCCGCCTTCGCCGGGCTTGGCGCCCTGCGCGACCTTGATCTGCAGCACTTCGGCATTGACCAGGTAGGCCGGCGTGACACCGAAACGCCCGGACGCCACCTGCTTGATCTTCGATGCGCGCTCGGTGCCGTAGCGTGCGGGATCTTCGCCACCCTCGCCGGAATTGCTGCGCGCACCGAGACGGTTCATCGCGATCGCCAACGCTTCGTGGGCTTCCGGTGACAACGCACCCAGCGACATGCCGGCCGAATCGAAACGCTTGAGGATCGCCGCGGCCGGTTCCACCTCCTGCAACGGCAGCGGCGTAGCCGCCAGTTTCAGGCCGAGCAGATCGCGCAGGGCGGACGGTGGACGGTGATCGACCACCTCGGCATACGCGCGGTAGTCGTCGGGCTTGCCGGTACGCACTGCCTTCTGCAGGCTGCCGATCACGTCCGGGTTGTACATGTGGTACTCGCCGCCGTGCACGTATTTGTAGAGCCCGCCGGCGCGCAGCGGCAGCGCTTCGTTCCATGCCTCGGCCGCCAGCAGGCGCTGCTCGTGTTCCAGCTCCGCAAAGCCCGCGCCGCCGATGCGCGACGGCGTGCCGGGGAAACACAGCGCCACCACTTCCGGCGCCAGCCCGATGATCTCGAACAGCTGCGCGCCGCGATAGCCGGCTACGGTCGAGATACCCATCTTCGACAAGATCTTCAGCAATCCCTTGCGGATACCGCGGCGATAGCTGCGCCCGATCTCTTGCCGATCGCCTTCGATGTGCCCTTCGCGACCGAGCTCGAACAGGCTTTGGTAGGCCAGCCATGGATAGATCGCGGTGGCACCGAAACCGATCAGGCAGGCGAACTGATGCGGATCGCGCGGCGTGGCGGTTTCCACCACGATATTGCATTGGCAACGCAGCCCTTCGTCGATGAGATGCGCGTGCACGGCGCCGGTGGCCAGCAGCGAATGGATCGGCAATCGATCGCGCTGCGGATAGCGGTCGCTGAGGAAAACCAGTGCGCAACCATTGCGCACCGCTTGCGCCACGTCGTGGCACAGGCGCCGGAGCGCGGCCTGGAGGCCTTCCTCCGGCGCGTACATCAAATCGAAGCGCGGAGCTTCCACGTATTGCGGCATCGCCAGCAGCTGGCGCAGCTTGCGTTGCGAAAGGATCGGCGAATTGATCAGGATTTGCCTGGCGTTTTCCGGCTTCAGATCGAACACGTTGCCTTCCGGCCCGATCTGCGTCACCAGCGACATCACCAGCTTTTCGCGCAGCGGATCGATCGGCGGATTGGTCACTTGCGCGAACGCCTGCCGGAAGCGATCGAACAGGGGACGCACCTGGCGCGACATGGCCGCGACGGGCGTGTCGTCACCCATCGAACCGGTGGCTTCCGCTTCCAGTTCCGCGATGACCTTCAATACGGTCTCGCGTTCTTCGCGCGAAAGACCATACAGTTTCTGGTAGCAACGCAACTGACCCGCCGCCAACGGCTCGGCCGCCAGCGAAGGGTCGATCAGGTCCGACTCCAGGTAGCTCACGCCGCCGCGCAGCCAATCGCGATAAGGCGCACGCTTGCGGTTGATTTCATCGATATCGGCATCGCGCAGCAGGCGGCGCGCGACGAAGTCCACGGCGATCATTTCACCGGGCGCGAGGCGACCCTTGGCAACCACGTGCGCGCTGGGCACATCCCATAGGCCAGCTTCGGACGCGACGATCAGGTGATTGTCGTCGGACAAGGCCCAGCGTGCCGGACGCAGCCCATTGCGATCGAGCGTACACGCCGCGTAACGGCCGTCGCACATCACCAGGCCGGCCGGCCCATCCCAAGGCTCGCTGTGCAGTGCGTAGTATTCGTAGAACGCTGCCAGGTCCTCGTCGATGCCTTCGCGCGCGGCAAACGCCGGCGGCACCAGCACGCGCATCGCGGCGAGCAGGTCCAGGCCACCCGCCAGCAATAGCTCCAGTGCATTGTCGAGGCTTTCCGAGTCCGAGCCCGACTGGCGCACGAACGGGCCGATGTCGCCCAGTTCCACCAGCGGTGAACGCCAGATTTCCGCGCGCGTCTGCATCCAGCGGCGATTGGCGCGAATGGTGTTGATCTCGCCGTTATGCGCCAGCAGCCGGAATGGCTGCGCCAGTCGCCACTGTGGCGTGGTGTTGGTGGAGAAGCGCTGGTGGAACACCACCGCGTCCGCGACCAGCGCCGGATGCCGCAGATCGTCAAACACCTCGCGCAGGCGCCCCGGCGCGGCCATCGCCTTGTAGCCGATTACCTGCGCGGACAACGACACCACGTAGAACTGCGGATCGTCGAGCAGCGCGGTCTCGGCGCGGCGCCGCGCACGGAACAAGGCGCGTTCGAAGCCGGCATCGTCCATGTCGCCGGCGGCATCGACGAAGATCTGCCGCACCTGTGGCCGGGCCGCGGCCGCCAGCGGACCGCAGGCTTGCGCATTCACCGCCACTTCGCGCCAGCCGGCCACGCGCAGGCCTTCTTCAATGATGTAGCGCTCCAGCACCTTGGCGGGCTCGCCATCCGCCGCATCGAGGAACACCAGCCCGGCGGCGAAACGATCGCCCAGCGGCATGCCCGCTTCCAACGCCAGCGTGCGCAGCCAGGCCTTCGGATGATGGATCAGTACGCCGCAGCCGTCGCCGCTGACGCCATCGGCATTCACGCCGCCGCGATGGGAAAGTTTGGCCAGTGCCTCGAACGCTGTATCGACGATCCATTTGCTGGCGCGGCCATCGATCTGGGCAACCAGGCCAAAGCCGCAGCTATCGTGTTCAAAACTGGCGTCGTACAAACGTGGTGCCACCGACATGATCGAAAAACCTCTTGGCTTGCTCCGGCTGGCTGGGGGCGCAAACAGCCTGCCGTCGAAGGAACGGCAAGCAGCGCGGTGAGGGCTTACGGCCCGACTTTACGCACAAGTTGTGCGTCGCGTCAAAGCCGCCTAGACGTCCAAATGAAAAAGACCGTCGCGGCGTGACAGTGCGCGCTAACAGACCAGTTGCGCGGCAAAGGCTGCCAGAGCGCTTGGCGGCGCCATCCGCGGCATCTCGCCGGATGAGGCCAGCTCCGACATAATCGCCTGCATGCCGACCCATTCCCGAACCTTGCGCCTGCTCGCTTTCCCGCTTATCGCCTGCGCGATAACCCTTTCCACCACTGCGCTGGCGCCGGTCCAGGCGGCGCAGGACGCCAAAGGCCAGGCCGAACAGGCGCAAGCCCGGCAACAGCTGGCCGAGCTGCGCGCCAAGATGCAGGCACTGGCCAAGGAACAGGCCGACACAGCCGCTCGCCGCGACAGCGCGAACGCCACGTTGGCCAGGCAATCGGATGCGGTAGCCGCTGCCGCTCGCGCCGTGCGCGACACCGATGCGCAGATCGCCGCCAAGCAGCAACAGCTGGATCAGTTGCAAACGCAACGAACAGAGCTGGACAAGAACCTGGATAGCCAGCGCGCCGCCATCGCCGACCTCCTTCGCGCCACCTATGCGGTCGGCCAAGGTTCGGACCTGCGCCTGCTGCTCGGCGACGAAAACATCGCGCGCATTGCGCGCTCGCTCGCCTATTCGAAATATTTCCAGCAGGATCGCCTGCAGAAGGTCCAGCAATTGATGGCGGAGCTGACCAAGCTGCAGGATCTGCAAAACCAGATCACCATCGAACAACAAGCCTTGCAGGCAACCCGCGCGCAACGCCAGCAACAGGCCAGCGCATTGGAACAGCAGCGCAAGACGCAACAACAGCTGGCCGGCCAGATCGACGCGCAATACAAGAACCAGGCGCAGAAGCTGGCGGCAATGAAGCAGAACGCGCAAGCGCTGGACGAATTGCTGGCCAAGCTGCAGAAAGCGATCGACGAAGCCGCCCGCGAAGCGGCGCGCAAAGCCCGCGCCAATCCCACCGTACCAGGCGGCCCGGGCAAGATCCCGACTAACATCCGCGGCAATTTGCCCTGGCCGGCGGCCGGCGCGGTGCACAGCTTCGGCAATGGCGTGCTGATTGCCGCGCCGCGCGGCAGCGAAGTTCATGCCGTAGCTGCCGGCCGGGTGGTTTACGCGCATTTCATGCGCGGCTACGGGCAATTGATCATCCTCAGCCATGGCGACGGCTGGCTCAGCATGTACGGCAACAACGAAACCCTGCTGCACGGGGTCGGAGACGACGTCGCCGCCGGCCAGGCGTTGGGTACCGCCATGCTTACCACCAGCGATAGCACCGGCGTGTACTTCGAACTCCGTCACGACGGCAAGCCGGTCGATCCGCGAACCTGGCTCAGCCAGCGCCGGTGATCGAAGCACAGCGACCGTCCGAGCGTCCAGGCAGGCAGCCGAAACGTTTCGAAAACATTCCCGCAAGCAAGATCGGCGTATTCTTTCAAGGTTGAATTCCGGTCGCTCGTGGCGGTCTCAACGCCGCCATCACATCTTTTCCAGTGGAGTTTGCCCCATGCGTTTTCCCCGCCATTGCCTGCTCGCCCTCTTGCTGGCGGCACCTTTGCTGCAGGCGCAGGCGGCGCCGGATACGGCAGCGGCCGGTAGCGACGACGCACCGGCAACGGCATCGAGCAGCGCCGCGCCGGCCGACCAGGTGGATATGGATGACGTGCGCAATTTTGCCCACGTCTATCAGATCATCCGCCAGGCCTACGTGGAAAAGGTCGATAACAAGACCCTGATGAACGACGCGATCAAGGGCATGCTCGCCGGCCTGGACCCGCATAGCGCCTACCTCGACAAGGAAGGCCTGCAGGAACTCAACGAGGACACCACCGGACAGTATGGCGGCCTCGGTATCGAGGTAATGGAAGACAACGGCCTGCTGCGGATTGTCTCGCCGATCGACGATACCCCCGCCTCGCGCGCCGGCATCAAGCCCGGCGATGTGATCACCGCGATCAACGGCAAGATGGTCGACACCGACAATATCGACAGCATGTTCGATGCCTTGCGCGGCGACCCCGGCACCAAGGTCACCCTGGGCATCCTGCATGAGAAGGCGGACCAGCCGGTCAGCATGACCATGACCCGCGAACGCATCTCCATGACCAGCGTGAAAGTGCGCGAGCTTGAACCGGGCTATGCGTACATCCGCATCAGCCAGTTCCAGGACGACACGGCCAGCGACCTGGAACGGAAGCTGGGCGATCTCCTGAAGAAGAACGGTCCGCAGAAAGGCGCGGTCCTGGACCTGCGCTCCAATCCCGGCGGATTGCTTACCGCGGCAGTGGCCGTTAGCGACGATTTCCTCGATGCGGGTATCATCGTTACCACGCGCGGACGCCTGCCCGATGCCAACCTCTCCTTCTCGGCGCACCCGGGCGACCTGCTGAACGGAGCGCCGATGGTGTTGCTCACCGACAACGGCACTGCCTCGGCGGCAGAAATCGTTTCCGGCGCGCTGAAGGATAATCATCGCGCGCTGGTCGTCGGTCGCCGTACCTTCGGCAAGGGCGTGGTGCAAACGGTACTGCCGCTCGATGCCGACCATGCGGTGAAACTCACCACCGCGCGTTACTACACGCCCAATGGCACGTCGATCCAGGCCGAAGGCATCAAGCCGGATATCGCGCTGGCGGACCTGGCCGTATCCAAAGTGGACGACTCGCAGGAGCCCATCAGTTCCGAAGCCGACCTGCCACATCATCTCGCCAATGAAGTCGCCTCGACCGGCGGCAACATCAACAACGATGGCAGCGCGGAAAACGCCAAGCTGGCGACCAGCGACTACGCCTTGTCGCAGGCCCTGAATGTCCTGAAGGGATTGGCGCTACGCCACGACGCCGGATTGCCTGCCGCCGCCGCGCGCTGAGGCAGGCGCATCAAAGAACGGCCCGTTGCGTTCGCCTCCTCGCCGAGAAAAGGCCCGCTGGGGAAAGGATTGGGGCGAAGCGCGATGCCTTGCCTTGACCTATTTTCAGGCTGTCTGTTCTGGGGCAGCCGGATGCCAATCTTCATCGCAAGGTTGCCCCAACCCTCTCCCCCGAAAGGGAGAGGGTGTCAGCTTGCGGGCCGTCGCCTTCCTTCTCCAGAGAGCGGGAGTTGAAATTCGCGAGGCCACCAACGCCCTTCCTGCTCTCCCCTGCGGGGAGAGGATGAGGTGAGGGGGAAACCTCGCGACAGAACCCATGCAAAGCAGTACTTTGATGGCGCTTTGCCGCAAGATCCAGCTCTCTGCACGAAGGAGCAAGGCGTTGAATTGCGAAGCACGCCGTTTGCTTAGAAATCTTTCTGCAAGGTCAGGAACAAACCCCGCCGCGGCCCATATTGCGGTGCGCCGACACCAACGCCGGTACCGCTGCGCAGTTCATACGTGCGGTCCAGCGCATTGATCAGCGCCAGCTGCGTGTGCAGCTTGCCAAAGCTGTCGAAATTGAAATCGTGGGAGACGTTGAGGTTGAGCTGGAAGTAGTACGGCAGCGACAGGCCATTGGGCGTCAAGCCATCTTCGCGCAGGCCGCTGCCGAAAATGTAATCCGCGCCGACCTTGGTGGTATCGGTAATGGCGTAGTTCATGCCACCGGACGAGGTGAGCTTCTGGTCGTGGTCGAGGTGGATGTAGTTGTCGGCGATATAGGCCAGCTCGTCCGGCTGGAAGTTGTACTGGCTGGTGATGACGTCCTTGCCCATGGCGCGGTTGTACGCGAAGTTGAAGTAGGCCGACACCGGACCATGGTTGTAGGTCAGGCTGAATTCGTCGCCGCGTACCCGGCCGTACTTGTAGTTGAAGGTGGAATACACCAGCGCCGTGCCAAACTGTCCTTCATCCTGCAAGCGATCCACCCTGCGGTAGTAAGAATCCAGGCCCACGGTCCAATCCGAACCGATGTTCTGCGAGATACCCACGTCGAAATAATTCGAGCGTTCCGCCAGCGGCGTGTTGTTGCCGTAATTCTTCACCGCGTTGGTGGTGTTGGCGAACGCCACGATGTCTTCGTTGGAAATAAGCTCGGTCTGCGGTGGCGTGAAATAGCGCGAGTAGCCCGCATGCAAGGCCGTGCTGCTGGTAGCCTGCCATACCACGCCCACGCGCGGGCTCAGCTGGCTCTCCTCGCGGAACGCAGTGTATTGATCGCCGCGCAGGCCGTAGTTGAGCGTCCAGTTGTCGTTGATATCCCACTCATCCTGCAGATACGCCGCGTAGGTCTTGGCGGTGACCGTGGTGCCCGTGAAGATGTTGAACGGCACGGTGCTCGCCTGGCTGCCATCCGGGTTGGCCGGAAAAACCAGCGAATTGGTATTGGTGTAGGCGCGGTCGTACTCGCCATACAAGCCATAGCGCAAGGTATGCGAGCCGCCCCAGGGCATCGCGAAATCGGCCTGCAAGGTAGACGCACGGTCGCCCTGGTTGATCTGTCCCGCGACACCGTTGAACATCAGGTCGCCGATGTCGTCGGGGTAATACTGCAAGCCGCTGAAACGCTGTCCCACCGACACCTGGTAGTTGGTATCGCCGAACTTGCCTTGCAGTGCCAGATTGCCGAAACGGGTCTGCTCGTCCTGCTGCTCGTTGAGGTTGGCGGCATTGAAGTTGGTCACGTCCAGATAACCGAACTGCGGCGTGCCCGCGTTCGGGTTGTTCGGAATCTGGAAGCGGTTGTTGGTCATGCCGAACATGAAGCTCAGGCGCGTATCGTTGTCGATCAGGTAGGACACGTCGCCGAAGGCCTTGACCTGGTTGGTGTGGTCGTGGATCGGATCGCGGCTGGGGGTCGGATTCTCGATGCCGATATTGTTTTCCAGGTAGTTGGCGGTGAAGAAGTAACTCCACTTGCCGCTGTTGCCCCAGAACGAAGCGTTGGGGTTGACGGTGCCGAACGAGCCGCCGGTGATGCCCACGCTGCCACCGTTGCCGAGATCCGCGCCACTCTTGGTGGTGATGTCCACCACCGCCGCGGTGCGTTCGCCATACTGCGCCGGCAACGCGCCATCGAGCAGCTTCACGCTCTGGATGGTGCGTGCGTCCAGGGTCTGGCCGAAACCGGAGATCGACTCGGGAATCATGATGCCGTTGATGCGGTATTGCAGGTTGGCGTGATCGCCGCGCACGTGCAGCTGGCCATAGGAATCCTGCACCACGCCCGGCGCCTGCAGCAGTACCTGGTTCATCGGCGTGGCATCGCCCAGCGGCAATGCCTGGATGTTTTGCGCGGTGATCACGTACTGGCTGCTGCCGGTATCCGGCGACAGACTGTTGCGTGCCTCATCCAGCGCGGCGGAAACCGTCACCGCGCCAAGCTGCTTTACCTTTGTGCGGCGATTGCCCGAATCGTCATTGCTGGCCGTGGCGCCATCGGTATCGGCAGCGGGCTGCTGCGTGGCGGCGTTGGCCGAAACGGCAGGGGAAACTGGCGGAGCAACAGGAATGTTGGGCGCGGCGGCGTGACTGGCGAGGGCATACAACGCGAGGCCAAGGCCGAGGGCAAGCGGGGTCAATTTCATGCAGAAGGGTTCCGGCAAGCATGGATCGGGACGGGCAGTTGCGAAATGTTATAACATTTCCCTTACGCCGTAACGACCGTCCCAGAAGTCATGCCTGCCGATGCGCAAGTTCATGCCGCCCTCATCAGGGCTCGACCGGGCCGGTCTATGATCCTCGGATGTTCCACCTCATGGAGCGCGGCATGACCGAGCCCAATCCGATCGGACCGCGCAACCTCCCCGCGGTGGTCCAGCCGGACGAATCGAGCAGCCGGGTCGCCCAGGCGATTCTCGATTTCGTCAGCCAGATTCCTGACAGCAAGGTCCACAGCCATCTCGATCCGGAGATGGAGGCGCGCCGGCTGGCCAATCGCGCGGCCCAGCGCGCGGCCCTGACGGCAGGCACGCTGGCGCTGCCGCCCGGTCCGCTGGGCTGGCTGACGATCCTGCCGGAGCTGGTTTCGATCTGGAAAATCCAGGCGCAACTGGTCAGCGATATCGCCGCCGCCTATGGCCGGCACGCGGAACTGGGCCGCGAACAGATGTTGTGGTGCCTGTTCCGGCATACGTCCGCGCAAGCGTTCCGCGATCTGGTGGTGCGCCTTGGCGACCGGCTGATTTTCCGGCGCCTGTCCTACGGCGTGATCGAACGCATCGCCAAGCAGATCGGCCTCAAGGTGACCCAGCGCGCGCTAGGTGAAGGACTCTCGCGCTGGATGCCGGTAATCGGCGCGATCGGCGTCGGTGGCTACGCCTATTACGACACGCGCCAGGTTGCCGCCACCACGATCGCCATGCTGAAGAGCGAAATCGGCATGGCCGATGACGACACGCCCGCGCCGAGCGCTTCGCAAGCGATCATGCGCACACATTGATGCTGCGCCGGATGACGGCGCGCCGGCTTTGCGTCAAGCTGCGCGGCGTCTTGGTTACTGCGCGGAGCCGCTGCATGAGTCCGTCCCATCCACGCCCGGTCGCGTTGATCACGGGCGGCGCTAGGCGTATCGGCGCCGTGATCGCCCGCACCCTGCATGCGGCGGGTTATGACCTCGCGCTGCACTGCCGGCATTCGACCGATGAAGCGGATGCGCTCAACGCCGAACTGACCGCGCAACGCGCCGGCAGCATGCTGCTGCTGCAGGCCGACCTTGCCGATACCGAAGGCTTGCCGCGGCTGGTCGAGGCAACGCTTGCGCGCTATGGCCGCCTGGATGCCCTGGTCAACAATGCGTCGGCGTTCTATCCCACGCCCATGGGCACCGCGACGCTCGCGCAATGGAACGAGCTGTTCGCTTCCAATGCGCAGGCTCCGTTCTTCCTTACCCAGGCTGCACTGCCCGCGCTGCGCGCGGCGCGCGGCGCCGTCGTCAACATGGTGGATATCTACGCCGAGCGCGGGCTGGACAGCCATCCCATCTATGTCATGGCCAAAGCCGCGCTGGCCGGCATGACCCGTTCGCTGGCGCTGGACCTCGGCCCGGACGTGCGCATCAACGGCATTGCGCCCGGCGCGGTGTTATGGCCGAGCGACAACAAGCCTTACGAAGACCAGCAAGCGCTGCTGGCCCGCACGCCGCTCAAGCGCGCCGGCGATCCCCGCGATGTCGCCAGCGCAGTGCTGTGGCTGCTGCGCGACGCGCCGTTCGTGACCGGGCAGATCCTTCGGATCGATGGCGGGCGTACGGTCTCGGTCTGAACGCATCAGGCCTCGGTCGGCGGTTGCACCAGCGTCACCGGCGTAAGCGGTTCACGCTCCACCGGAAAAACCGCCCACAGTTCGCCCAGGGTGATGCCGCTGACCGGATGGCGCACCGCGGGCGCGATATCGGCCATCGGCTTGAGCACGAACGCATACTTCAATTCCGTGCGCGGGATATCCAGATGCGCCGGGCCGCGCATCACCAGGTCGTCGTAGAGCACGATGTCGACGTCGAGCGTGCGATCGGAATAACGCGGCACGTCGCGACGCCGGCCGTGGCGATCTTCCAGCGCATGCAGCCATACGTGCAGGTCGACCGGTCCAAGCTCGGTATCCAGGCCCACGGCCAGATTGATGAACTCGGCACCGTCGAAGCCTACCGACGCATTGCGATAGGCCGGCGATACCTGAAGGTGGCCGAAACGCGCGCGCAGCTCATCCAGCGCGTCGCACAGGTAACGATGTGGCTCGACATTCGAGCCCAAGCTTAGATAGACGCGCGCCATGGCTGAAATGCTCCTATGGCCGCGTGCCGCGTTCGATCATCACGCCGACGGCTTTGGCCCCGCGCACCGCGCCCGGCTTGGACAATTTCAAACGCACCCAGGCCACGCCGAATTCTTCCCGGATGATCTTCGCGCATCCCTCGGCCAGCGTCTCGACCAGACCATAGTTGGATTCGCTGATGTAGGCGATCAGCCGCTTGGACACATCCTTGTAGTTGAGCGTGTGGGCGATATCGTCGGTAGCGGCGGGCACGGTGTTGTCGAAGGCCATTTCGACATCCAGCGAAAGTCGCTGTCGCACGCGCCGCTCCCAATCGTAGATGCCGATGACGGTATCGACGCGCAGGTCTTCAATGAAAACGATATCCATGTGTCCAAGTGTGCCAAGAAGTAAAAAGCGCAACGACGCGGTCAGGCCGCTGGCGGCAGGGTCTGCAGATCCCAGCGCGGGAATACCTGTACCGATGGATCCTGGTGCTGGCCATGGGCCAGCCGGATGGCGCCGGCCAGTGCGATCATCGCACCGTTGTCGGTACAAAACTGCAATCGCGGAAAATAGGTTTTGAAACCATCCCTGGCGCCAGCGGCCGCCAGCTCTTCGCGCAGGCGCCGGTTGGCGCCGACGCCACCGGCGATCACCAGCCGGCTTGCCCCGGTTGCGGCCAAAGCGCGCCGGCATTTGATCAGCAGCGTCTCGACGATCGCCTCCTCGAAGGCCCGCGCGATGTCGGCGCGCGTCTGTTCGCTGCGGTCGGACTGCTGCCAGGCCAGCAGCACCTGGGTCTTGAGCCCGGAGAAACTGAAATCGAGCCCTGGCCGATCGGTCATCGGACGGGAGAAACGGAACGCCCCGGGCCGGCCGCTGCCGGCCAGCGCCGCCAGCGCGGGACCGCCGGGATAGGGCAACCCCATCAGCTTGGCAGTCTTGTCGAACGCCTCGCCAGCAGCATCGTCCAGGGTATCGCCCAGGATGCGATAACGCCCGATCGCCTGCACTTCCACCAGCATCGAATGGCCACCCGATACCAGCAAGGCCACGAACGACGGCTCGGGCGGATCTTCTTCCAGCAGCGGGGCCAGCAGATGCCCTTCCATATGGTGTATGCCGATGGCCGGCACACCCAGCGCCCAGGCCAGCGCGCGGCCGGTGGCGGCCCCTACCAGCAGGGCGCCGACCAGCCCGGGGCCCGCCGTGTAGGCCACGCCGCCCAGATCCGCCGGCGCCAGTCCCGCCTGGGCCAGCGCTTCGCGTACCAACGGCAGCAGTTTGCGCACGTGATCGCGGCTGGCCAGTTCCGGCACTACGCCGCCGTAATCGGCATGCAGTTTGATCTGCGTGTACAGCGCGTGCGCCAGCAAGCCGTTCCCCGGCGCCCGCGGTTCCCAGCGCAGCAACGCCACGCCGGTTTCGTCGCAGGACGTTTCGATGCCCAGGATCGGGCGCTGGTTAGCCATAGCGGGCATGGAGACAAGTCGGAAACAGGCGATATCGCGGCACGGCATGGTATCGGTAAAGGCAGGAAGCCGGCACGGGAAACGGGGGAAATCCGGACGGAAAATGACAAATAATCCGTAATGCTGCGCGAGCGTCGTCCAGATTTCGTCCTCGTGCCTTTGAAATCTCGATCCGGTCGAGGGTATACTTTGCGGCTCGCCCGGTTCTGCGGGCACGTTTACTACCCGGAGTTTCCATGCCCAGCGTAAAAGTTCGCGAGAACGAGCCGTTCGAACTCGCCCTGCGCCGCTTCAAGCGCACCTGCGAAAAGGCCGGCGTACTCGCCGAAACCCGCAAGCGGGAGTTCTACGAAAAGCCGACCCAGGAACGCAAGCGCAAGCGCGCCGCCGCCGTGAAGCGTCACCTGCGCCGCCTGTCGCGCGACGTTTCGCGCAAGACTCGCCTGTACTGAGCCCTGCCCGCCTCCGGGCGGATCCGGTCCGGGCCAGCCCGTACCGAACCCAGGGCCCGCAGCCGGCGCGTCCATTCGCAGCCGCTGCCAGCAAGGCACTTGCACTGGCCGACGTTGCCCCGCAACGTCGGCTTTGTGCTTTCCGAAGGAGCCAACGCATGTCACTGAAACAACAGCTCACCGAGGATATGAAGAGCGCCATGCGCGGCGGCGACAAGCACCGCCTCGGCGTGATCCGCCTGATCCTGGCCGCCATCAAGCAGCGTGAAGTGGACGAGCGGATCGAACTGGACGATATCCAGGTGATCGCCGCGCTGGAGAAAATGCTCAAGCAGCGCAAGGATTCGGTCAGCCAGTACAGCCAGGCCGGTCGCGATGACCTGGCCGAGGTGGAGCGTGCCGAAATGGCCGTGATCGAAGGCTACCTGCCGGCCAAAATGAGCGATGCCGAGGTCGAGGCGCTGATCGTGGCCGCCATCGCCGAAATCGGCGCGAACAGCCCGCGCGACATGGGCAAGGTGGTCGCCGTCGTCAAGCAAAAGACCGCCGGCCGCGCCGACATGGCGCAGGTCTCGGCACGCATCAAGGCGCGCCTGGGCGGTTGACCGGCGCCGGTGCTTCCCTTGCACGCCCCCCCTTGCATGCCGTGGCGCCATCTTCACACCCGCAAGGCTTAGATTCGTTCACCGCAGGACGCTCTCAAGGAGAACAGCATGCTCAAGTGGGCCATCATCTTTGCCATCGTCTCGCTGATTTCCGGCTGGCTGGGCTTCGGCACGCTTTCCGGCGTCGCCGCCACCATCGCGAAAGTCCTGTTCGCCATTTTCGTGATCATCTTCCTGATCGCCATCCTGGCCGTGATCGGGCTGATCCACGTTCTTTAGCGCCTTGCGCAAACCCGCGTGCGGCAGTGCGTGGCCAGGGCCCGGTCACGCTATCGCGTAACCCGTGCCGGGTTAGCGTTACGCGAATAGTCGAACAGGCCCTAGACTAGCCAGACTATGCGCGGCCGCATCCCCGATAGCTTCATCGACGAGCTGCTTGCTCGCGTCGACATCGTCGACGTGATCGAGCGGCGCGTGCCGTTGAAGAAGGCCGGGCGCGAATGGACCGCCTGCTGTCCATTCCACAACGAGCGCACACCGTCGTTCTACGTCAGCCCGGCCAAGCAGTTCTTCCATTGCTTCGGTTGCGGCGCGCATGGCAGCGCGATCAAGTTCCTGATGGATTACGAGCGCCTGGAATTTCCAGACGCCGTGGAGGAACTGGCGCAAGCGGTGGGCCTAAAAGTGCCCTACGAAGGAGCCCGCGACAACGCCCCGCGCGAAGACAAGACCGATCTCTACGCCGTGCTCGACGCCGCCGCGCGCTGGTACGAAGGCGAGCTGCCCAGGAGCGCCGAAGCCAAGACCTATTGCAGCAAGCGCGGACTGGACGCCGATACCATCGCACGCTTCCGCATCGGCTGGGCGCCGGCCGGCTTCGATGGCGTGATCCGCAGCCTCGGCAGCAGCGAGCGTCGCATGCAACTGCTGACCGAAGCGGGCATGGTCGCCAACAACGAACGCGGCAACAAATACGATCGCTTTCGCGAGCGGCTGATGTTTCCGATCATGGATCGCCGCGGCCGCGTCATCGCATTCGGCGGCAGGGTCCTGCAATCGGAGCAAGGCCCCAAATACCTCAATTCCCCGGAAACCCCGCTCTTCCACAAGGGCCGCGAGCTGTTCGCGCTGTGGCAGGTCAAGCAGGCCAATAGCAGCCTCGCGCGCATCGTGGTGGTGGAAGGCTATATGGACGTGATCGCGCTGCATCAGGCGGGCCTGCCGATCGCCGTCGCCACGCTCGGCACCGCGACCACCCCCGAACATACCGAAGTACTGTTTCGCGCCGCACCGGATGTGGTGTTCTGCTTCGATGGCGATCGCGCCGGCCGTTCGGCGGCATGGAAGGCGCTTGAATCGGCGTTGCCGCGCCTGCGCGATGGACGCCAGGCCTATTTCCTGTTCCTGCCCGAAGGCGAAGATCCGGACACGCTGGTACGCAAGGAAGGCAAAGAGGGATTCGAAAAACGCCTGCGCGAAGCCACGCCACTATCGGAATATTTTTTCGGCGAACTCGCCCGCGATGTCGACGTGGCCAGCCTCGACGGCCGCGCGCGGCTGGCTGAGCGCGCACGCCCGTTGATTGCACGATTGCCCGATGGCGCGTTCCGCGACCTGATGGCGCAGGAACTGGAAAAACGCAGCGGCGCACGCGCGGTGCTGGAGGCCGAGCCATCCGCACGGCGCGCCGTGCAAAGACCGGTTGCCGTGCAACGCTCGCTGGTACGCAGTGCCATTGCGCTGCTGCTGGCGCAGCCCGGCCTGGCCGACCAGGTCGACAAGCCCTATGGTTTCCTGCGCCTGGCCAAGCCCGGCGTCGACCTGCTGGCCGAATTGCTGGACACGGCGCGCGCCCGTCCGGGCATCAACCCGGCCATGCTGGTGGAACATTTCGCCGAACGCCCCGAACACGCCGCCCTGCAAAAGCTCATGGCTGCCACCGTGGTCGGCGAACCGGAAATACAACGCATCGAATTTTTCGACGCCCTCGCGCGCATGGAACAGCAGGTCATCGACCAGCGGCGCGACGCGCTGGTCAAGAAAAACCGTGATGGCGTGCTGGATAGCGCCGAGAAAGCGGAACTTCGGGAACTGCTGGCAGCACGCGCACCCGCGCCCGCCGCCACTTCCTGACCGGCGTCCCGCCACTTTTATTCCAAGCACAAGGATCGTCGATGGAATTGCTTGAACGCCTGATCGCCGTCTTCGCCGAGCACGGCTATATGGCCGTGTTTATCGCTCTGCTGCTGTGCGGCGCGGGCGTACCGCTGCCCGAAGACATCACGCTGGTTGCCGGCGGCGTGATCGCCGGCCTCGGCTACGCCAACGTGCACGTCATGGCCGCTGTCACCCTAGCCGGCGTGCTGGCCGGCGATGCCGGCATGTTCCTGCTCGGTCATCATTATGGCGAGCGCATCTTGCAATGGCGTCCGGTCGCCTTGCTGATGCCGCCGCGCCGCTACGCAAAAATGCAGGAAAAATTCGCGCGCTACGGCAACCGCCTGATGTTCTTCGCGCGCTTCCTGCCGGGCATGCGCACGGCGGTCTACATCACCGCCGGCGCCACGCATCGGGTCAGCTTCTGGCGGTTCCTGCTGCTCGACGGCGTGGCCGCGCTGATCAGCGTGCCGCTCTGGGTCTATCTCGGCTATTTCGGCGCGAACCGGCGCGAATGGCTGGGAACGTGGATCCATCGCGGGCAAAGCAGCTTATGGATGTTGGCCGGCGCGTTGCTCTTGATCGCCCTCGCACTGTGGTGGCGGCATCGGCGGCGTAGGCGGCAACGCCATTGAGTTTCGCCGCAGCGAAGGCATCGCTCCGCCACCATCGCAGCATCGACCTCGCCGCTATGTGTGCAGTTGCGCACTCAGGCTCTTGAGGCTTTGCTGGTCTATCCGGATGAATCCACTGGTCGGCGTATCGAGGTCGGCGATCAGGCTCACCGCGATCGCCACCATCAGCACCGGTACGAAGGTAGCCAGCATCGAACGATGCCGCTGGCCGTAGCCCACGACCACCGACGTGAGCACGGATAACAACGCCAACAGTGCCCAGATATCGGCGGGAATGCGATTGAGCACGGCTGCCACCCGTTCGCTGTCCAGGTCGATCATCTCGTTAAGGGCCTGGGCATAGATTGCCACGATCGGCGTCTGGCTCTGTTGCGCCGCAGTCACCGCGCCGGCCCACAACGCATCCTGTATCCGCCGCGAATCTTCGACGGCATCCTGCCGCTCACGCTCCTCATCGTTCTTGTCGAAAATGGCAATGCGTGCATCGACGTAGGCGCTTAGCAACGCTGGCGCGCGGCTCCTGATCGGTTCAGCCTGCATGGTGGCGCGCAAGTAAACGGTGCCGATCGCGTTGGCTTCGTCGACCACCAGCTTCTTGCGCTCATCGAAGCGGCTTACTGCCATCGACATGGCGAAGCCCAGCAACAGGCTGAGCAAGAGGGCGATCTGGTTGCGCGTTTCGTGGACTTGCTTTTCCCATTCCTTGCTGTCGCGGTCCTTGGCCAGCCCGCGCAGGCAAAAGCCAAGTTCGTGCGCCAGCAACAACGCCAGGCAAGTAACGAAGAACAGCACCAGCGGATGATCAAGCAAGTACATCGCCTTCCCCCTTTGCGAAGGTTCAATGCATGGCCGTCATAGTGCGCGGCGGCGTCCCGGGTTGTTTTCGCACTTTACCGATGGGGCGCCGTCCATGCATCCGTGCGCGGACCGGCGATCATCTGGATGAAGACGCCGGCAACGCGGCTATCCTGCCAATTCCAACGCCACCCTGGCGATTGCGTCAGCCGGCAGCCTCTATACCCGCGGATCATCTGCGCATGAAGCAGGAACGTATCTGCGGGTCATCCAGACGCATGCCACGACATGCGGCATCAAGCATCGCATGCCGGAACGAGCCGATAGAACCCATGCGCTATCGGCTTCCCGCCGCCGTGCGCACTTAACCTGACCAGATGCGGTTAAGCAACCCGCATGCCGCCGTCACGACGGTTAAACGACTCGATGCATATACGCATACACCAGGGATCTGCCGCGACACACAAAAGCTCGCCACACATCGTTGATGGGGCGCATAACACGTGCGAGGTAACGCAATGAGCGCTTTAGCGGAGTTTTCGAGTGGCGCGCACACGGATGAATCGGGACACGACATGGCGCTTGCATACATGCCTCATATGTCGCCAGTACCGACCTGTTTGCATGGACACCATGGCTTGCGCTTTGCGTGGCGCGGCGATCCGTGCGACGTGCCGAAAGCGGGCCAGTCGCTGACGGTTTCTGTCTATATCGCCAAGCAGCTCACTTGCGACAGCGTGAAGCTTACGATCGAACAGGTCAGGTGCGGCGCTGCCGATGTCGAATTATTCGGCCAAATCGTCAACAGCGGCGATTACGACACCCTATGGCAAGCACTGCTGACACATTCACGGCGGCATGCCGATATGTCCAATACAAGCGCGCCCGCTTTCGCGCCGCTGCCGGGCAGAGACTCGGATAGTTCCGCCGCGCAGAGGGAGAGAATTGGCTTTCTACGAGCGACAACAGGGGCAACCCTGGACCTGATCGCCCAAACCGATATACAGCCCGAATCGCTGGCGAACAATATCGAGGCCTTTGTCGGCACGATTGAATTACCGGTTGGTATCGTCGGGCCGTTATGGCTGAACAGCAGCTGCGGCATGGACGCGGTATATGTGCCTTTCGCGACCACCGAGGGAGCGCTGGTCGCCTCGGCGACCCGCGGAGTCAACGCCATTTCGCATTCGGGCGGCGCTTACGCGCGAGCGCTCGGGCAGCGAGTCATGCGCGTCCCATCGTTTGAGTTCTCGCAGATGGCTGAAGCCATCTTCTTCGCAGATTGGATTCAAGCGCATATCGAGGCCATCCGCGAACAAGTCCGGCGGGAGTCAGCGCATGCGACGCTTATATCCATCGATCCAGAGTTGTTCGGCCGGCGCGTTCATCTCCATTTTGTTTATCGGACGGCCGATGCCGCCGGCCAGAACATGGTTACCGCATGCACGGCACGCGCATGCCAATGGATACTTGCCGCCATAGGTTCCTTGAAGGGGCTGGAGCTGAGAGATTTCTATATCGAGGCAGGACTGGCCAACGACAAGCGCCTTAGCGCACGCAGCTTCGTGCAAAGCCGAGGCGTGCGCGTGAGCACCGAAGCGCTGCTGAAAGCCGATGTCATCCGGAAGGTGTTGAAATTGGAGCCATCCAGGCTGATGACAAGCTACCACTACTGGTGCGCCTGCAATCAAGTCGCGGGGAATGTCGGGAGCAGCTTGAATATAGCCAATGCCATCGCGGCGATCTTCGCGGCCACCGGCCAGGATCTGGCCAGCGTGCATGAAGCATCCGTTGCCGCACTTTATATGGACCGTACCAGTGCTGGCGATGTGTATGTCAACCTCACGATGCCCGGCCTGCTCATTGGCACGGTCGGTGGCGGAACCGGCCTGCCGCAGCAACGCCAATGCCTGGAATTGATGGGCTGTGCGGGGCGGCATAAAGTGGCGCGCCTGGCGGAAATCATCGCCACGACGGCGATGGCATTGGATATTTCATTGCTTGCCGCGCTATCCGCCGGACACTTTGCCAGTGCGCACCAACGCATGGGCCGCAATCGACCGATGGAGACTTCCGTTCCCTAGCCTGATCCGGCTCCTGGCAGGAAGGAATGGTTTTACCGCGCCATGGGTCCTGTCGACACAGCAGCATCCCGGCGATTCCACCAGCCGCCACCGAGCGCCTGGAACAGCGCGACCGTATCGGCATAACGTGCCGCGCGGGCCTGGATCACGCTGAGTTCGGCTTGCCGATCGATTACCTGCGCGTTGAGCACAGCGACCAGGCTGATATCGCCCAGCGCGTACTGGCGGCGGGCGATGGCAAGACTGCGCGCGGCAGCTTGCCCGGCGCGGGCGGCGGCGGCCATGGTATCGGCGTCATACTGCACGGCGTGCAGCGCATCGGCCACATTCTGCAATGCGGACATCACCGTGCTGCGATATTGCTCCGCCGCCTGGCGATACATCGCTTCGGCGGCACGCTGGCGATGCTTGAGCGTGCCGCCGCTGAAGATCGGCGTGGTGATGGCGGCACCGAGATTCCAGAAGCCGGTGCCCGCGCCGAACAGCTCGTGCATCTGGTCAGCCGCACTGCCCCAGTTGGCCGTGATATTGATATTCGGCAGGCGCGCAGCGAACGCCACGCCAACCTGCGCGCAGGCTGCATGCAGGTTGGCGTCGGCCATTCGTACATCCGGCCGCTGTTCAACCAGACGCGCCGGCAGGCTCACCGGCAATTGCTCCGGCAAATGCAGCGTATCGAATGCAAAGCGGGCCGGCACATCCTTGTCCGGCGATCGCCCGGCGAGTACCGCAAGCAGGTCGCGCTGCAGTGCCAGCTGTTTTTGCAGCGGCGGCAGGCTGGCGCGTGCCTGCTCCAGGGTGGCTTCCTGTGCCGCGATATCGCCTTGCGCCATGTCGCCCAGGGCAAGCTGCTTGCGATCGGTATCCAGGATCGCCGACTGGCTATCGATCATGTCCTGCGTCATCGCGATCTGCGCACGCAAGGATGCTTCGCCTACCGCGGCGTTGACCAGGTTGGAGGTCAAGGTGAGATAGGTCGCCTCCAACTGGAAACGCTGCGCATCGGCCTGCGCCACCAATGATTCGACCTGTCGCCGATTGGCGCCCCACAGGTCGGGCACGTAGGAAATGCTCAATTGCGCGGTGGTCAAGTTATAGAGCGTGCTGTTCGACGCCACGCCGCTGGACAACACATTGCCGGTCTGCTGGCGCGTGGGATCGATGCTCGCGCTGAGCTGCGGAAGGTATTCGCCCCGCTGCGCCCGCACGTTTTCCAGCGCCGCCTGCAGCGCCTGTTGCGCGGCAGCCAGATCCGGATTGTTTTTCAGCGCATCTTCGACTAATGCATTCAATGGCCCGGAATGGAACAGCGTCCACCACTGGCCGGGAATGTCCATGTCGTGCACAAGCTGTTGCGCCTGGCCACCCGGGCCCGGCGCGGCCACCGTGCCATCGACGGGCGCAGGCGCGTAGCGCCGCACGTCCGGCGCAGCCGGCCGATGATAATCGGGACCGACTGCGCAGCTGGCAAGTGCTGCGCCGATGCACACGGCGAGCAGTGCGCGGATCGCCTGGCACGATGCGATGTACGGGATGGCACGCATGCTCAGATCTCCGCCGCCGAAGGCGCATGGCCCCAGTGCTTCTGGATGAAATTTTCCATGCCGAAATAAAAGCTCGGCAGGATATAAAGGGTGAGCAAGGTGGCGATCGGCAAGCCGCCGACCACCACGGTCGCCAGCCCGCGCTGCACGTCCGTGCCGATCCCGGTGGCGAGCGCGGCAGGCAACATGCCGACACTGGCTACGGTGGCGGTCATCAGCACCGGACGGAAGCGTTCGGTCGCGCCGACCAGCACCGCTTCGTACAGCGACAAACCTTCGCGCCGCACGCGATTGATGTTAGACACCATGATGATGCCGTTCTGCACCGCCACGCCGAACAGCGCGATGAAACCGACCGCGGTGGCGATGTTCAACGTCTCGCCACGCACATGCAGCGATATCAGGCCGCCCACCGCGGCCAGCGGTACCACGGCGAGCACCAGGACCGCCTGATGCAGCTTGCCGAATTCGGCAAACAGCAATACCGCCATGATCGCCAGCACCAATCCCATCACCACCACCAACCTCGCCTGCGCGCGTTGCTCGTTCTGGAAATTGCCGGCCCATTCCAGCCGGTAAGCCTGTGGATCGATATGCACTTGCTGGTCGATCTGCTGCTGCGCATCGGCCAGGTACGCCGACAAGGCCCGGTCGCGATTGTCGATGCGAATGGTCAGTTCGCGCTGGCCCTGCTCATGCGAAATCGTGCTTTCGCCCGTTTGCAGCCGGATTTGCGCGATCTGCTTGAGCGGCACCTGCGCGCCGCTGGCGGAGGTCAATGGCAATTCGCCAATGGCTTGCAAGCTGTTGGCCACGTCATTGGATACGCGCGCGGTAACGTTGTAGATGCGATCGCCCACATAGACCTGCGTGATCGGCGCGCCGCCAATCGCCGTCTGGATCAAGGCGCTGATGTCGCCGACGTTGATGCCGTAGCGCGCCGCCGCGTCGCGATCAGCGGTGATCGCCAATTGCGGAATCGGCGGTTCCTGGAAGATCGATGCGTCGGCCGTGCCACGCACGCCCTTGAGCACCGCGACGATCTGGTTGCCGATGCGCCGCATGTCTTTCAAGTCGTCGCCATAGATGCGCAGCACCAGCGGACTGTGGGCGCCGCCGATCATGTCGTTTTCGCCGTCGATGATCGGCTGGCTCACGCCGATCGTCATGCCTGGCATCTGCTGCATGCGTGCATTGAACTTGCGCAGGAACTGCGCCTTGGTCTCGCCGTTGGCCCAGCTGCTGTAGGGCTTCAGGCCCACTGCGGCTTCCACGTGCGAAGGCGTCCACGGATCGGTGCCGCTGTCGTTGCGTCCGAGCTGGGTCACGACATAGGAGACTTCCGGAAACTCGCGCACCGCCTTGCGTAGCTGCGCCGTCATGGCACTGGCTTTGTCCAGCGACAGGCCCGGCGGCATCTGCACCTGCAGCCAGAGCGCGCCCTCGTCCAGGTCGGGCAGGAACTCGCGCCCCACCGTGGCGCCGAGCAGCAGCACGCCGCAGAACGCGACGCCCGCCACCGTGTACGCCAGCGGCAACCTGCGGGTCAATTTGCCCAGACTCGACGTATACGCGGCCTGCAGTTTTTCCAGCGGCCGGTTGTGGAAAATCCGGCGCGGCTTGCGCAAAGCGACATAGGCCAGCCCAGGCGTCAGCGTCACCGTGCATAGCAATGCCGCCAACAGGGCGTAGCCGACAGTGAAAGCCATCGGACGGAACAGCTTGCCTTCGGCATGCTCGAACGCAAACAGCGGCAGATACGCGGTAATGATGATCAAGGTGGCGAAGAAGATGGAACGTCCGACATGGCCGGTCACCGTCATCACGTCATCTTCGGTGACCACCTCGTCTGGCTTTTCCTCGCGGCGACGCAGGATCGCCTCGGTCACCACGATGGTACCGTCGACAATGACGCCGAAATCGATCGCGCCGAGCGAAAACAGGTTCGCCGGCATATGCGTGAACTGCATCAGGATAAACACGGTAACCAGCGACATCGGGATCGCCACCGCGGCGACCAGCGCGGAACGCGGGCTGCCCAGGAACAGGATCAACACGATGCACACCAGGCCGATGCCTTCCATCACGGTGTGGAAGACTTTTTCCTTGGTCGCATTCACCAGGTCATCGCGATCGATGTACGGCACGATGCGCACATCCTGGAGCGCCAGCCGTTTATTGAGCTCGGCCACCTTGGCGTGAATGCCTTCCAGCACACGCGACGGATTCTGGTACTTCAACAGGTCGACGATGCCTTCGATGGTGTCGGGATTGTTGTCCTTGCCCAGGATGCCTTCGCGTACCCGATGACCATAGCGCAACTTGCCCAGCTCGCTGACCAGCACCGGCACCCCATTGTTCTGCGTGACCACGATGTCGCCCAGGTCCTGGAGCGAATGCACCATGCCGATACCGCGCACGATGTAGGACTGCTCGCCGCGCGTGATACGCCCGCCGCCGGCATTGGCGGTGTTGGCCGAAATAGCATTGGTGATCTGGCTCACGCTGACGCCGTAATGCAATAGCTGCGTCGGATCGAGTTCGAGCTGGAATTCCTTGGTGAAGCCGCCGAAGTTGTCGACGTTGGCCACGCCTGGCACTTGTTCCAATGCGGGTATCACCGTCCAGTTCTGGATTTCCGATAGCTGCATCAGGTTCTTGCTGGTCGATTCGAGCGTATAGCGATAAACCTCGCCAGCCGGCCCGGACACCGGATCGAGGCCGGGCGTGACACCCGGCGGCAAGGTCACCTGCGCCACCCGTTCCATGATGCGCTGGCGTTCCCAGTAATCTTCCGCGCCATCCTGGAACACCAGCGTGATCAGCGACAACCCGAACGTGCTGCTGGAGCGCATGGCGACCAGTCCGGGCGTGCCGGCCAGCCCGCGCTCCAGCGGCGTGGTGATCTGCTGTTCGATTTCCTCGGCGGCAAGCCCGGGCACCTGCGTGGTGACCTGCGCGGTGACGTCGCTCAGTTCCGGATAAGCCTCGATCGCCAGCTGGGTCCAGGAGTAGTAGCCCAAGCCGATGACCAGGATCGACACGCCGACAAACAGCGTGCGCTTCTCGAAGCAGAAGCGGAAGATCGCGTTAATCATTAAGCAGCACTCCGCCCTTCACGATCACGCGGTCGCCCGGCCGCAAGCCGTGCAGGATGCGCGTGCCTTGCGTTTCGTCATAGCCGGGCTCCACCGTGCGGCGCTCGAACGTCCACGGCGATATCTCGACGAATACGCTGGTGCTGTCGTTGTTCATCAACAACGCTGATTCGGGCACGAACACCTGCGCCGGCTGCGGAATATCGAAGCGTGCGTTCGCAAACATGTTCGGCTTGAGCTTTCCATCAAGATTGGCGATGGCGATCCGCACCAGGTCGCGTCGCGTATCCGGCTGCAATACCGGACTGACGAAGCTCACCACCCCATGGAAAAGCTGGTCCGGATAAGCCGCAAGGGTGGCATCGACTTGTTGGCCCTTGCCGATCATGCCGGCATCGCTCTCCGGCACACTGGCCGTGATCCACACCGTATCGAGATTGGATATCGTCATCATCGCGGCGCTGGCATCGTTGACGTAGGCGCCGGGCGCAATCGACAGCGCGGTCACGTAGCCGCTGCTCGGCGCCGTAACCTGCATCCATGGCGCCGCCTGCGGACCGGACGTGCCACCGAGCGAGACGAGGCGCGCCTGTGCACGGTTGAATTCCGCCAGGGCTTGGCGGTAGCCGCTCTGCGCGGATTCCAGGTCTTTGACCGCGGCGCCGCCAGCTGCCTGCACGCCCCGCGCGCGCGCCAGCGCCTTGTTGGACAGATCGAGCGCGTCGCGCGCTTTCTCGACGTCGGCATACGCTTGCGCGAAATCGCCCGAGTCGATCAGGGCCAGCACTTGTCCGCGCGTCACGTGATCGCCGAGGCCGACTTTCAGCGCCACCACTTTTCCGGTCAGCGGCGGCAAGATCGTGGCGGTGCGCGCGGGATCGGCCTCGATGCTGGCCGGGAACGTCATGCTGTGCGGTGCCTGGTGCATCTGCACCGCCTGCACGACAAGTTCGTTGCGCAGCGGCGAGCCCTCCGGCACACGCAACAAGCCGTGGTCTTCGATAACGGCAGGCTTCGCCTGGGCCGCATCATCAGCGCCATGCGAACAGGCAGCCAGGGCAAGCGCCACGGCCACGGCAACCGACCAACGCCATCCTACGTGAGTGCAAAAGAACATGGTTTTTCCCTTCGGCCGGGCGCGCGGGTACGGATCCCTGCCCACAAGGCCACAGAGCTATTGCAATACGGTGAAGGGAAGACTGGCGATTGCGGGCAACCGCTGGCGCATCCCGGACCGCGTCTGGCCGCCTACGGCCATCGCTGCCGGTCACCCCTGGGCAGGGGCGCGCGCGACGGCGATATCAGTAAGGCGGGCTAATGGTGAGAGCTTCGGCTTGCGTGTGACTGTCCAAGTTCACGCACCTCCTTCTGCGGCATGCGTGATCTCCGCAAGCGGTTCGCGAACCAGCCGTCCCTGCAACATGCCGGCGCGCTCCAGCGGCAGGTAAGCCAGCGCCGCCAGGTGCGAATGAATGCGCTTGAGGTCGCGCAGGATGCGCAGGTACACATCACCGCCGCCGCCATCGCGGTGCTCGCGCAAGGCACGGATGTGCCGGTCGGAAGCATCGTTCTCCAACCGCCACAGCAATTCCTTGCGCTCCACCAGTTGCTGGGCCGCGCGCAGGTCCCCGCGCATGAAGACGGCGATGCCCAGGCGCAGGCTTTCCATCACCTGCGCATGCATGGCCGCAAGATCCTGGATATCGTCCGCCGAAAAATCTTGCCCGCGCTCGGCCTTCTTGGCGGCGAATTCCATCAGGTTGTTGGCGGTGATGTCGCCGATATGCTCGATGTTGATCACGAACGCATGGATTTCCTGGCTGCGTTCGCCATCCTCCTCGTTCAAGGCTTCCCCGCCGAGATCGGCGAGATATTGGCGGATGGCGATGCCCAGCCGGTCGAGCCATGGGTCCATCTTGCCGATGGCGGCGGCGCGCGCGGTATCGTCCTTGCCGAATACTTCGACCAGGCCTTTGAGCATGCCTTCGACCATGTCGGCCATGCGCATGGATTCGCGCGTGGCATTGACCAGGGCCACGCCAGCGCTTTCCAGCGCGGCATCGTCCAGGTAGAGCGGCATGCCCGGATCGGCGGGGCGTGGCGGCTCGGGCAGCAAACGCACCAGCCACCGCGCCAGGCGCTCCACCGGAAAGATGAATATCAACGCCAGCGCGAGATTGAACACGGTGTGGAAATTGACCGCGATGCGCGCGGGCGAAGCACCCAGCGGCGCCAGCCAGTGCGCCAACGGATGCAGGAGTGGCAGGCAGACCAGGCAGCCGCATGCGCGCACCAGCAGATTGCCCAGCGGCAAACGGCGCGCCATGGGTGTATGCGCTTCGAGCAACGCAGGAAGCGTACCGCCGAGATTGGCGCCGAGCACCAGGGCCAGCGCACCGGGCGCATCGATCACGCCGCCCGTCGCCAGGGACACGATCAACAGCACGACCGCCACGCTGGAATGGCACATCCAGGTCAGCAATGCCGCCACCAGCACCGCCATCACCGGTTCATCCGACAACGCCTGCATGCCCTCCTTGAGCAATTGCGCGTTTTCCATCGGAGCCATGCTGAGCACCAGCAGATGCAAGGCGAGCAACATCAAGCCAAGGCCAATGCCCACGCGGCCGAGGTTTTGATAGCGCACGTCGTCGCTGCGGCGATGCAGGGCCGTGCCGAACAGGATCAGCACCGGCGCAATCAATGCAATGTCGAACGACATCACCTGCACGATCAGCGTGGTGCCGACATTCGCGCCAAGCATCACCGTCAGCCCCGGCGCCAGGCCAAGGAACCCGTTGGCCGCGAACGAAGTCGCCATCATGCCGGTGGCGGTACTGCTCTGCAGCAGCGCCGTGATGCATACGCCGAACAGGAACGCGGCCGGACGCCGGCCGAGGAAACGACCGAGCGAGCGGCGCAGCGCACTGCCGTAGCCGCGCAGCACGCCGCTGGTGACCATGTGCGTTCCCCACAACAGCAGGGCGACATAGCCAGCAATGTCGAATAACACGAACGTGCCTTTCATGGCATATCTCCTGGAAAATTGAAGTCCGCAGGCAAGCCAGGCCGCGAGCCGAACGCCGGCCCGTCATCGCCGCGAAGGCGAAAGCCTGTTGTTTTGGCCAAAGCTGGAAAAAATGGACTGCGCGATGCGCCATGGACAAGCATCCCCGCTTTCGCGGGGATGCGCTCCCGAGGCGTTACAACCAACGGCCGTAGCGGCGCGTGTAAAGCACCTTCACCACCTGGGTAAGCGCGCAATACGCCAGCACTGTCGCGGCCAGCCAGCCGAAATAGCTGCCCGGCAATTCCAGCATGCCCAGCTTCGTGCCGATGTGCGAGAACGGAATCAACATGCCGATGATGATGATCGCCGTGGTCAAGGCCAATACCGGCGCCGCCGCCACGCTCTGCAGGAACGGAATCTTGCGCGTGCGGATCATGTGTACCACCAGGGTCTGGGTCAGCAGGCTTTCGATAAACCAGCCGGACTGGAACAACGCCTGGTGCTCCGGACCATTGGCGCCGAACACATACCACAGCAACAGGAAGGTGGTGATATCGAACACCGAGCTGGCCGGACCGATCCATACCATGAAGCGGCCGATATCGCCGGCATCCCACTTGCGCGGCTTGCGCAGGTATTCCTCGTCCATGCGGTCGAACGGAATCGACAGCTGCGAAATGTCATACAGCAGGTTCAGCACCAGCACCTGCAACGGCAACATCGGCAGGAACGGCAGGAATACGCTCGCCACCAGCATGCTCAGCACGTTGCCGAAATTCGAACTGGCCGTCATCTTGATGTACTTCATGATGTTGCCGAAAGTGATGCGCCCTTCGAGCACCCCCTCCTCCAGCACCATCAGGTTTTTTTCCAGCAGGATGATATCCGCCGATTCCTTGGCGATATCGGTCGCGGTATCTACCGAAATACCCACGTCCGCTTCGCGCAGCGCCGGTGCGTCGTTGATACCGTCGCCCAGGAAGCCGACGGTGTGACCCTGGCGCTGCAGCGACTTCACTACGCGCGCCTTCTGCAGCGGCGACATTTTGGCGAATACCGTCGTGCGCCTGACCATTTCATCCAGCGCCGCGTCATCCAGCGGCTCGATATCGCGCCCTTGCGCGGAATGCTCCACGTCCAGGCCGACTTCGCGGCAGATCTTGCGCGTGACCGCTTCGTTGTCGCCGGTGATCACCTTCACTTCGACACCGTGGTGATGCAAAGCGGCGATGGCGGTGGCCGCCGTATCTTTCGGTGGATCGAGGAAAGCGAGGCAACCGATCGCGGTGAGCTCGGTTTCGTCGGCAACCCCGTAGGTGCGGCTGCCCGGCGGTTGCCGCTTGATCGCCACCACCAGCACCCGCAGGCCGTCTTCGTTGAGGCGGCGCGTCATCGCCTTGATCTCGCGGCGCCGCTCATCCGTCATCGGCACAATGTCATCGCCGCAGCGCTCGGTGCTGGCAATGGCGAGCATTTCCTCGACCGCGCCCTTGCACACCAGCAGGTGCTGGCCGTCGCCATTGGCCAGTACCACCGACATGCGGCGGCGCTGGAAGTCGAACGGGATTTCGTCCACCACGCGATAGCGCGCCACGATCGGCTCCAGATCCCGGTGCGCCAGTACCGCCTTGTCCATCAGGTTCTTCAGGCCGGTCTGGAAGTGGCTGTTGAGGTAGCCATAGGCAAGCGCCTCTTCCGAATCCTCGCCGTCCAGATCGAGGTGGCGCTCGAGCACAATCTTGTCGAGCGTGAGCGTGCCGGTCTTGTCGGTGCACAACACATCCATGGCGCCGAAGTTCTGGATCGCGTTGAGACGCTTCACCACCACCTTGCGCTTGGACATCGCCATCGCGCCCTTGGCGAGATTGGCGGTGACGATCAGCGGCAGCATCTCCGGCGTCAGGCCGACCGCCACCGACAGCGCGAACAGCAGGGCTTCAAGGAAGCCATGCTTGTACCACTGGATCGCCAGCACCACCGGCACCATCACCAGCATGAACCGGATCAGCAGCCAGCTGACGCTGCGCACGCCACGATCGAAACTGGTCTGCACGCGCTCGCCGACGATCGTGCGCGCCAACGAGCCCAGATAGGTGCGCGAACCCGTCGCCACCGCGACCGCCGCGGCGGTGCCGCTCACCACGTTGGTGCCCATGTAGCAGACCGTGGGCAAATCCAGCGGATTGCCCTGCTGCACGCCATGCGTGCCGCTTTCCACCACATGTGCCTGCGCCGGTCCGGCCTTTTCCACCGGCAGCGATTCGCCGGTGAGAATCGCCTGGCTGATGAACAGGTCCTTGGCGGTGAGCAGGCGCAGGTCCGCCGGCACCATGTCGCCGGCGGCCAAATGCACGATATCGCCGACCACCAGTTCGCCCACCGGCACTTCGATGCGTTCGCTGTGACCATCCGACGCACGGCGCGTGACCGTGGCGGTGTTGCGCACCATGGCCTTGAGATTTTCGGCCGCCCGCGAGGACCGGTATTCCTGGCTGAAGCTGAGCAGCACGCTGATACCGACCATCACCGCGATGATGATCGGACCGGACAGGTCATCCGGCGTAACGAACACCTGCACGATCGCGAGGATCAGCAGCACCACGATGAACGGATTCTTGAACGCGCGCAGCAACTGCAACGACCAATGCGGCGGCTTCTCGTGCGACACCTCGTTCATGCCATCGCGGGCGAGGCGATCGGTGATCTGCTCTTCGTTCAAGCCCGCATGGCTGGTATCCAGGCTGGCCAACAGAGCCTCGTTTTCCTTGAAGGCATCCTGCGCCGCAGCCACGCGCGTGGGCGCGGCGGCCGCGGCCTTGCCGGCAGCCTTGGCGACGACAGCCCGGGTAGATTGCTTGATCATGTCTCGCTTCCGTGGATAGGTGGTGCGTGCGGCACGGAGGCGAGCGTCTGGAACGACTTGCTTCCGCTATGGCAACCCGCGCCCAGGGCGATGCCGCCCCGGCCGGAACGCCGGCCATGGCGGAGGCCACCCCTTGCGCAGATCGCGACGGCGCATCAGTGACTTGATACCAGCTGAAGATGACGGGACGTACGCAGCGGTTCCGTCGACGCATGGTCGTGCCAGCGCGAAGGGGCGCGATCCTGGCTGGCCTCGACCGGCTCATGCGTGTCGATGGGGAGGTGCCCGGCCGGCTGGCTGAGCGGCCGCGGAACGGTCACGGTAAGGGGAACGCGCACGCCACTACGGCGTCCAGCCACGGAAAGCCGGCTGGCGGTGCGCAAACGAAAGAAATCGCGAAGGAGCTTCATGGCCCATCTCCTTTAATACGGTGCCGCGGCACCGTAAGGAGCGGGCCGGACTTCCCTAGTCGAGGAAAGCGCCGGCCAACCGCTGGCGGTTGCCGCGAACGATCAGCTTGTTATGCAATGCCGGCACCCGATGCGAGCGGATGTCGACGTTGCGACTAGGGTAAACGTCCATATGCCTTGGTTAGTTCGGACAGGGGCCCGAGCGGCCGTGACGCGCCGGCGGGCGCGTGCATTGTCATGCTGCGGTGCAAGGCTGTCAAGCACTGGAAAATCAGCATCGTTGAAGAACGTGAAGATTCCGCTCTGACGGCGACGGCAGGAAAACTGCTCCGGTTCTACCCTACGATTGCGTATACCAAAGCCCATGGTCGTAAAAAAGCAGGACGACCTTTTGTTCATCAGTCAGCCGTTGCGCAAGTTGCATTGCCACGGTCAGACACGCGGCCGTCGTATTGCCGATGAGATAGCCATGGCTTTGGCAAAACCGCCGTTTGGTTTCCATAGCCATTTGGGGCGAAACGGCATAACGAGCCTGAATCAGTTCCCATTCCAGGAATGGCGGCGCTACCCCAACGGCCATACCTTCGAAGGGATGCTCGGCGAAAATTCCCTGCGCCGAATCGCAGCCTTCCGGTTCTACCAGGATACATGTCACTTCATACTGCGACCTGAGCGCGCGCGTTATGCCTGTAAAGCTAGCACCAGTGCCGGCGCATCCAACAAATATCACCTGTTTTAGGCGGGGCCATTGACGGAGTTGCTCGATCAGTTCGGCGCCTGTCTCAAACTCATGCGCATGCAGACTCGCCAAGTTGCTGAATTGATCCGTAAAGAAACAGCTTTGCCCACTTCTCGATGCCTGATCAAGACGCCACGCAACGACCTCTTTTGGCGTCGCACCTCGACTTAGCATATCAATCCCGATCAATCGGGCTCCAAACATTTCCAGGCAACGGCGTTTAACAGCGCTGAATCCCAATCCCACCGCCAGCTCGACTTGTACATGCAGCTCGTGGCAAACAACGGCCAATCCAAACCCGAAGTTTCCTCCTGTTTTTTCGACGACCACCGTCTCACCAGGTACGATGCGTCCATCACGGACAGCCTTTTCAATTAAATATCGCGCCGCCCGTACCTTGTGGCTACCTCCAGGGTTATCGCATTCGAACTTCATCAGCACGCCTTTGACAACTTCGCGCAGAGGCGTCTGGATTTTTAAATTGGACGAGTCGACCCATTTCTTCATACGTAACTCCCTGCAAAGAGATTACGTCAAGGTCGCTTTGGTGGCGCGCCACACCATAACAAAGCCGATGATACATAACAGAAGACATAGCAAATTCGTATTCTTCCATCCTATAAGCGTCTGCAATAAAGCCGGGGAGAAAGCGCCAGCGGTGGCGCAAATAGCAATGACCGAATCATTGATACCCTGCATACTGTGCCGATTTTCTTCCGTAAGGTACTTGGCCAGCAAAGCGCCGCCGCCTATGTAGCTCAGATTCCAGCCAATGCCAAGGAGGATAAGCCCGATCAACATGGCCTCAAAACCACCAGAACCAAACAACGCAAGCAGGGTGGTAGCTATCAGAAGAAGAAACCCCGCACATAGCGTCAAACGAAAGCCGAATTTCCCAATGATAAGACCAGTGACCAAGGACGGTAAAAACATGGCAATCACATGCGCTTGTATAGCTAAAGTGCTCGCGTGAAAACCAACACCCATCGAATCCATGACCAACGACGCTTGAACCATCAATAGGTTCATGACCATGTAAGCGCTTGCAGAAGTAAAAATGGCAGCCAAGATTGCGGCAGTAACCGGCGCTTTTCGGGCAGCCTCCATATGGACTGGCGTGGCTTCAATACCACGTCCTTGGCGCCACACTCCAACCAACGCTATCGTGCTTATTCCAATCCCCGCAAAACTTGCATAACAAAGCGAATACGGCGCGTAACCATCAACGTTCCCCAACCCCAAGGAAATCCATGGCCCGATGAAGGCCGCCAAAACGCCTCCGGCAACGACCAGGGAAACACCACGTGGCCTCAATGGCGCAGGCAGCTGGTCAACGGCTGCAAACCGGTAGAAATTGGCAAAAGAAACGTAGACGCCGAGCAAGCCATGAGCAAGAACAAGCCCGACGAAACTTGATTGCTGGACGGCGAAGAATCCCACGCATCCGGCAACTATTAGCGTCATCGCTCCGCACAAAAAGCCCGGTTTGCGCCCAAAGCGTCTCATAAATACGGAAGCGGGATACGTCAAAAGCGCTACGGCGGCAAATTGCACCCCATATGGCAATGTGGCCCAAGCTGGCCCTGGAGCCATCTTTTCCCCGGCCAATGCCGCAATCGTTACGGAAACCACTGCCGCGGTTAGATTGAGTGCCTGACATAGGGACAATACATACGTGGATGAGGGGAGTCGCTCCGGCCTCGCTATTAAGTCCATGTTTTTGTCTTTTTGGTTCATCCCTGATCTCCCGAATAAGCCTTATCTCACGAATGATAGGCTTCCGTTTTCAACACGGCGTCGCTGAATTCACAAGCAATACGTTCTTTGCCTTTTCCCATGCTTTTTCTGCGCACGATCAAGCGGCCGACCAGCGCCGTTGAATCTATATGCGTGCCGCCACAAGGAATGACCTCTCCCTCGCACTCCCAGTATCGAGCGTCAGCATGTTCGGGATGCGGGTAGACACGTATCGTGCTGTTTCTTCTTACCAAGGCGTTTGCCAATCGCTCGATTTCAGCTAACTGCTCTGGAGATACGCGATCCTCAACGGCGAAGTCGAACCGTGCCGTTCCCGTTCCGATATGACATCCCAAGGTTCGCGCCACCGCATCCGGCCGCACTTTGGATATGGCCATGTATATGAGGTGAGACGCAGTATGGCTGAGCGAAAGGCATGCACGCCTTCGCACATCGATTTGGACCACCACTTCCATCCCGGCATGGAATTGACCGAGTAACTCCCTATCTTCTTCATGGACTACGTGCTCTATGACGCCATCGACACGAATATCCGGAAAGTCATGGATATTTATTTTCGTTGTATATACTTTTCGCGCATGGATAAACCGCACTCCAATTCCATCGATGGAAACAATGAATCCATGATCAGATTCTTGCCCACCTCCCTCAGGATATGCGACTGTTGCGTCAAGCTCAATGTAATCCGAGCCTATTTTTGTGATACGCGCTGGACATTTGCACAAATATGCATCGTCGTAGTAAAGCTTGCGCGTAGTGCGCTTGAATTTATCCATGAAATGAACTCACCGGGGAGTGCCTGACCACTTCGGCAATTTCGGGCTCGACGGGTGTCGTCGCATTGCAATCGAAATACGCAAGCATGATCTACTCCCTATCTTGGCATGGGCATGGCCGGTCGTCCTAACGGCGATTGCACAAAAGTCCGCACCAGCCTCTTGCAGAATAGCCATAAGCAGGCTCCGCATTTGTCGGGGAAAACTGAAAATATGTCAGATCCGATCTCTGCCTGCGACGCGCCTATTGGCGATACCTATCATCCGTCATCGCGATCACAACAAACGTGTAGAGCTATTTCAAAAATTAAAATTTTCGTGAAGTGCTATTGAAAATAGACGCATGATGAAGATTCCGATATGCACTGGGCTAGATCGGGTGTCCCTTTCCGATCAACTTCACCATGGAGTTAATACACCATTGACGATGCTTCGGGCCAAAGCTCATCCATAGCACGCCCAGAAATATCGGGTTAGGGCCGCCAAACAACATCGCCATCGGCTGCGTAGAGGCGGCAACCTGTGTGCACCGCCTTGCAATCGGCCAATGCGGCAGACACCGGATCGAACCCTCTGGCCACCGCTGCCCAGCCGCCATCCGGCGCGATCACAAACGCCCGGGGCCTGGTCATCATCAGGAATTTTTCATAGCCGAGTCGTCCCGGCGGCTTCAGGTACGGCACGGCGCTTTCATCAGCGAGCACAGCGAAATGGCTGGGGGGCGGTATCGGCGTGGGACGCACCCATACGACATCGTCATCCACCGCATATAAACGGCAACCTGGCGTAATTTTTTGGCAACGCCGCATGGCCAACAGTATGGGATCGAATCCCCCGGAAGCCTCCCCCGCACCGTGAATCCCGATCGCCAAGGCCCTGGGCAAAGGCTTTTCAAGGAAGCGCTGGTAATACGCAATGCCCCGGTCTCCGCCCATCGCATTGAGATACGGCAGCGCCTGTAAATCTGTCAGGTCCGCATAGTGGCTGGGGGCAGGCGCCGGCTGGGGCAAATACTCGGGATACACCAGCGTGTTGGGCAGTTGAAGCCGCCCCAGGAACGCATCCAGTTTGGGCACCCAGATAGACAGACCCTCGCCCGATCCCAGCAGATTGTGCGAATCGACGCCGAATCTTCCATAAGCCACCAGCTCGGCTGGCGCACCGGCGGCCGTATAGTGTTCATACATGGCATGCCACACCGGCGTGGCGAAGATCCGATCGTTATCGCCGAAGAACCAGATCGACGGCTTGGATACTTCGCTGCCCAGCTCTCCCGCAGCGGCAATCAGCGCAGCATCTGGATCACGGCAACCCGAACTTTTCATGCCGCCGGCAAAGCTCACCAATCCCTTGACACCTGGCACATCGAGCGCACCGAGTGCCAACGTATTCCATCCGCCGAAACTCTGCCCGGCCACAATGATGCGCGAACCATCAATATAAGGCTGCTGCTTCATGTAATTGATCGCGGCGCGAATATCCTTCGCAGCATCGATCCCCACCGCAAGATCGTCGCAGGCATGCGATCGCAGATGACCACTTGATCCGCCATAGCCACGCACCATGGGCAATGCCACGGCGTACCCGCGCGACAGGAAATAGTACGCAGAAAAAGTGAGGCGATATCTGGGCTGTTGCTCGGGCGGAATGCCTCCTGTCGACCCGTGATTCATGACCGCCAGCGGAAAAGGACCGGGCCCGGGCGGGGTAAAGATCGTCATCACCAGCGTTGCGGGCGCATCGGGGTCGCCAGCAATCTGCACTACCTGTTCGTGCAGCAATGCCTCATCGGGCGCCTTGTCCGCATCGTTATCTGCAAACGCGACCGACGCCAGCGCAAGCAGCAAAGCACCTAGCAATAAAAGCGTCTTTGTGCGCATGCGCGGCATATTTCGAACTCCAATTACAGCTGTGAAGAAAAGCGACTGGTACAAGGGCAACTACAGCACGCACACTTTTTTTGTATTCAGTTTTTCGTTTTCCCAGAAATTCATATCCACATATTTCATGAACAAATCCGGGGGAAGGATGGTCGGTCGCCCGATATGTTCCACCTTTCGCCTTACCGTATGAAGATCGGGCATGCCTAACCGTCGATCGAACTCTTCTTCCTGGTAGCCGACATTTTCGAAGTCGTGATTGAAGGGCTTTTCGCCCAGACGCTCGTAGAGCTGACGGACAATCGCCGAAGGGTTGCTGACCAAGGATTCGTAACGAATAACGATCAATTTGTCGGCATGCTCGCCAAACCATGCTTCCCGCAAGGAACCCCAGGGAAGTCCGATAAGCCCGCGCTCGGCATCCATCAGGTCCTTGACCCGTCCATACACGTTCCGGGAAGTTTTGCCTTGAAAAATGCCGGACACATGGGTCGGATTGCGCCTGACCATCATTTCGACACTGTCGATGACCCAGGGTACTTCACGAACACAGCAAATCACTTTCGATCGCGGAAACAGCTGATGCAAAAGTGGGAGTTTCGCCGTCCACGTGCGATTGGTATCGAAGACCCATTTGCCGCGCTCCAGCTCGTCGTGGTGGTAGGCCTTGAACAGGCTATCGAACACCCGGCGCCGACGATCCTCGCTAAAAAAAGAAGCGTACTCGCTGGCTCCGCTCATCTTTGGCAGGACAGCATTGAATAACGTCGCCACGGGACTGCTCATTCCCGCAGAGAATCGGGGATTCTGCTTGAGGATCGCGGATAGTAGCGTCGACCCGGATCGCGGTAATCCGGAGATGAAGTGCGCGGCGTGGTTTTGCATGGTGACTTTCCCCAAATCTCTTGTACTTGCATACAAGCTCAACTGACAGTGCCAACCCTTAGTCCTAGACTGACGCTTAAAAGCCCTTTGCAGCCATTCCCATTTTCGCGGGAGTGACCGCAAAATTTTAAATTTGTCCAAAGTTCGGTGAGAGGTCCGATTCGGCAAGGGCAGAGCCCGCATGGCTTCATCCATGCAGGCTCTTGCTTCCGTTCTTCTACGCTACATGCACACTCGGATGCGCACTCGCCAGCATATGCTCCTGGTACAAATACGCTTCGGCTTGTGGATTGAAATCACCCGTATCGGCTCCCGCCGCATCGAACGTGCCCATGGCCTGCACCAGCTGATGCACCTGTGCGTCGTAGGCAGAACTGGCGGCAGTGGTCGACGTATTGCCATACAGGCTCTGGATATCGGCAATATCCGTGGCACTTAAGGTTTGATTGCCCGTGCCCAACACCGCATTCATGATCGAACCGGCGATGTCGTTGTCCGCCAGGCCCAATGCATGCCCGATCTCGTGCAGCGCCACCTGTTCAAACGTGGCGCTGGTGTTGGCATAGGTGAGCGCGCCCTTTCCGTTCGTATCCAACGGTGCCTGGTTGGGATCTTCCAGTTCCACGTCTACACCGGTCAGTGCGCCCGCCTGGCTGGTATACGTGGTCAGGCCGATCGCACTGGTGCTGGCCGGGTTCAGATCGCTGAAGCCCACTTCGATATCCGCCTTGGCGCCGGGCTGGACCTCTTCGAAGTTGAGCCCTGATGCCTTCGCCCATGCCTGGAAAGCCTGCTCGATGGCCTGCTGCTCCTTGGTGTCGGTAATGGAGTCACTGAAGTTGCCGGAGGCGTTGGCGAAGCTCCAGGTGATGGTCTGGTCCGCCCACTTGGCGCCCTCGTAAACGCTATCGGACTGCTCCGCCTTGGCCACTTGCGTCGCCGTGGGCTTCTTGCCTTTCCACTTGGTCAGGCCATAGCCGTAGCCGCCACCGTCGTAACCATCGCCACCACCGCTGTAGCCGCCATAACCGCCTTCGTCGCCGGTATCATCGGGATCCGGTTCAGACCAGTTGCCACCGGTATCGCCTGCCCCAAAGACGCTGTCATCCGTATTGGCCCCATCGAAGACGACATTGCTATCGGTGGCCGAAACGTTATCGCTTGTTCCGGTGACAAGGACCGAATCCGTAGAGCCACCTACGATCGTGTCATTGGAACCCGTTACCGTCACGGCATCGTTGCTGCTGATATCGATGGTGGCATTGCTGACGTCAATGACGTCGCCTTGCCCGCTCACGGAGATGGCGTTGCTGCCATCGCCAGTTACCGTATCGCCGTCACCGACAATACCGACACCCGCACCGGAATCGACCGTAATGCTCGCGTTATCGGACACATCGATCGTGTCGTCACCGCTGCTTATCTGGATCGTGTCGCTATCGATGGCATTGATGGTGTCGTTGCCGCTGCTCGCACTATCGATCAGGCTGGCATTGGCCTGCATATCGATGGTGTTGTTGCTGCTAGTGAGTGTGGTGGTACTACCCGCATCGAGACTGACATTATTGCCGCTTCCGCTGAGCGTATCGCTGGTACCGGTAAGCGTCACATAGCTAGAACTCGAGTTGATCGAGACGTCGTTGCCATCCACGATATCGCCGCTGGTCGAGCCTGCACCGGACAGTGCGATCGATTCGCCACCGGCCGTGATCGTGTTGTCGCCGCCGATGATGGATTCGGTACCGTCGCTCGTGCCTGTGTAGCTGATCGCGTCGCCGCTAGCTGTCAGGTCACCGCCGCCTTTCGTCGCAACGATGTTACCGCTGCCATCCACATCGGCACTTGAACCTCCCGTGAGAGTAATTGTGCCCGCATTATTCGTGGCATTGATCGTGTCGTAGTAGCTCGTGCCACCGTCGTTGTTGATCTGGATCGTGCCGTCCGTACCGGCATTGATCGTATCGCCGCCGTTACCCGACGTATCGTCCAACGTCGAGCCCGCATCCATGTCCAGCGTATTGCCGCTGGCCGTTTCCGTCACCGAGCTGCCATCGCCCAGTTCATCGGTATCCTTGGTACCAGACAGCGTGATACCCGTGCCGTCCAGCGTCAGCGC
>NZ_JADIKJ010000060.1:0-552 GCF_044904675.1 Dyella jejuensis
CCAGCCAGCTGGCCAGCCTCGGCAGCACCCCCACCCCGGCGCAGATCGGCGCATGGGTCACGCCCGGCAGCGCCGATCAAGTCAGCTACAACGTCTACGACAGCGCCGGCGAGCTGCGCTACCGCATCGACCCGATGGGCAACGTCACCGAGACGCGCTATGACGCCACCGGCAAGGTCACCGAAACCCTGGCCTATGCCAACGCGGTCAGCACGGCCAGTGAAGCGGGTGCGCTGCAAGCCGGCACGGCGTTGAGCTGGATCGGCGCGCAAGTGGGCGGCACCGGCGGCAGCAACCCCGACAGCAGCGCGCAAGCGACGCTTTACCTGTATGACGCATCAGGCCGCCTGGCCTATACCGTGCAGCAGAACCAAAGCGGCACCGTCGCTCAGGTCACCGGCGTGACCCATGACGCCAACGGCAATGCCATCAGCCAAACGACCTATGGCAACACGCTGAACCTGGACCCGGACGAAGCGCTGAGCGCGCAATGGACCACCGCGAGCATGACCGGCGCGCTGGCCAGCGTCGCCAGCCAGGAAACCACCACCT
>NZ_JADIKJ010000061.1:0-551 GCF_044904675.1 Dyella jejuensis
GCCGGCGCGCAGCAAGCCCGGTCGTTCGACCTCGCCGTGGGCGTGGCGCTCACGCCCCAGCAGATGGCCAGCCTCACCCAGGACATGGTGTGGCTGGTCAACCAGACCGTCGACGGCCAATCCGTGCTGGTGCCGGTGGTGTACCTGAGCCAAAGCACCGCCAACCACGTCGCCAGCGGCGCGGTGATCCAGGGCAGCACCGTCGCGCTCAACGCCAACAACCAGCTCACCACGACCGGCACGATCCAATCCGCCAGCGACGCCACGATCCAAGCCGGCAACCTGCTCAATGCCGGCACGCTGTCGGCCGGTGGCAACTTAAGCGTGCAAGCCGCGCAAGACCTGCTCAACGTCGGCAGCCTTCAGGGCGGCAACGTGGCGCTGGTCGCCGGCCATGACCTCAGCAGCCGTGCCACGACAGGCGCGGTGGCGCTCGGCACCGTCAACCTCGGCGGCTTGAAGGCACCGGGACTTGGCACGCCCGCCGGCGGGCAGGTCACCGCTGCGGGCACGCTCACCGCGCAAGCGGGCAACGATCTTATCCTCGATCA
>NZ_JADIKJ010000062.1:0-911 GCF_044904675.1 Dyella jejuensis
GCCGCCGTCACCCAGCTCAACCTCTACGTCAGCGGCGACCTGCTCAACCGCGACGCCCTGCTCTACAGCCTGGGCGACCTCACCCTCGCCGCCGATGCCGCCGGTACGCGCAGCGATTCGGTCACCAACCGCTCCGGCGATATCGAAGCCGGCGGCGATATCGTCATCGCCACGAACCAGTTCACCAACCAGCGGCGGGTGCTGAATACGGAAACCCACGTCCTCACCGCCGAGGAACAAGCCCACAACACCCAGACCACCACCGTCGCCATCACCGGCGCCACCGACACCGACCTCTATAACGACTGCGTCAGCCTCTACGTTCCCCATCAACGCGCCTGCCGCAACAACGGCGACCTCAACAACAACGACCCGCTGCAAGCAGATGGCTACCGCACCACCACCGACGTCATCACCGCCATCACCCGCCTGAGCGCCGCCAGCGCCGAAAGCCGCCTGCTGGCCGGCGGCAGCATCACGCTCCACGGTTCGGTGCTCAACGACACCTCGACGATCGCCGCCGGCAACGACCTGGTCATCAACGGCCAGGATGGCAACGCGGGCGGGGGCAGCGTCGGCACCGACACCGTGCAAAACATCGCCTTCACCCCCACCGCCACCGTGCAGACCACGGTGACCAAAGCGGTGTCGATGAAACACAAATCCGGCGATTTCGGCGGCAGCTGGCACGGCGATCCGGACCGTGTGTTCGAGCAGGCAGTCACCGACGCCACCCTTGCCGCCGGCAGCGTGCCCTTCCTCACCCTGGACCCCGGCGCCCGCCTCAGCGCCCGCATGAGTGCCGGCCACGCCCTCGACATCAGCGCCCAAGCCATCCGCAACACCGTGGTCGGTGCGGATGGCCAGCCTGTCGTGGGCGTGGGCTTAGGTCCCAACGCGGCCGGCGCGCC
>NZ_JADIKJ010000063.1:0-899 GCF_044904675.1 Dyella jejuensis
GGTTCGATGCAGGTCATCAGGCGCGAACTGCTTGCCCGGTACAAGGCGAAGGCTACGGGAAGTGACTTGGAGTTGCCGCCGCTTGCGGTGCAGTACGGCGACTACGCGGCGTGGCAGCGCCAGAAGCTGGAGAGTGAGTTAGACACTCACCTGGATTACTGGACGCGGCACCTGGATGGCGTATCCGAGCACCAGGGCCTGTGCCACGATCATGCCCGTGGTGCGACGCGGCTCGATGCGGTCAATCTCGGTAGCGAGGCATTTCCTGCATCGCTGCGCGAGGGATTGAAGCGGGTCGGCAACGCGGCAGGGGCATCGCTGTTCATGGTCTGCCTGACGGCTTTCAAGATCTTGCTGGCCCGCTGCACGGGTCAGGACGACGTCGTCGTCGGCATGCCCGTCGACGGACGCTCGCGGCGGGAACTCGAGCCGATGGTGGGCATGTTCGTCAATACGCTGGCCTTGCGTTCGGACTTGTCAGGCGACCCGACCTTCAGTGATCTGCTGGGCACCGTGCGCACGCACGTGCTGGAAGCACTCGACCATCAGGAGCTGCCATTCGAGAAGCTGGTCGACGCACTGGGATTGTCACGCTCGGCGGATGCCGTGCCGTTGATCCGGAGCCTGTTCTCGGTCATCGCGGAAGCTTCAGGGAATGCCAGCGACGAGGGGAACGACGGTTTCGAGGAATTACCGGGCGTTGCCGCGGGCCCGGCCAAGTTCGATTTGACGGTGATGCTGGTCGAGCAGGGCGATGGCCTGCTCGCGGAAGTGCAATACGATCCCAACCTGTTCGAGCGCGCGACGATCGAACGGCTGATGCAGCGCTACCGAAGCCTGCTGGAAGCGATCGTCGACAGGCCATCGGCCCGGATATCGGCGCTCCCGTTGCTGTCCGA
>NZ_JADIKJ010000064.1:0-510 GCF_044904675.1 Dyella jejuensis
CGCGATGACGCGCAGGCGGACTGCGTGATCGGCCATGAAGCCCTGCTGCAAGGGTTGCACGCGGCGATCCCGCTGGCGTTGGACACGGCGGCGCTGCGCGCGGAGCTGGCGGCGGCGCCGGCGCACGATCCGGTGCGGAGTGAGCCGACGCCGCCGGATCGGCTGGCCTACATCCTGTTCACGTCGGGCTCGAGCGGTCGTCCGAAAGGGGTGCGGGTCGAGCACGGCAGTGTGATGAACCTCGCCGCGGGACTGGATGCGGCCTTGGCGGGGCTGGGAGCCCATGGCTGGGAACGTTGGGCATGGAACGCCTCCTACGGCTTCGACGTGTCGCTGCAGGCGCTGGTGCAATGGCGCCATGGTGCGACGCTGTACCTGCTGCCGGCGGAACTGCGCCGGGATCCGGTGCAACTGCGTGCGTACCTGGCGCGCGAATCGATCCAGGTACTGGACGCCACGCCGTTGCAGGTCGAGGCGTTGCTGGAAGTGCAGGGCGCGCCGCTGCCGTCC
>NZ_JADIKJ010000065.1:0-706 GCF_044904675.1 Dyella jejuensis
GGCCGTCCGAAACGTTCGTCCCTTCCGCGTTCATCTGCATCGCGGCGTCATACGAATAAATTTGACCGGTTTGCGAGTCGTACACGCCTGGCTGGCCGTCGGCCGTGTTGTATGTCTGGCTCGATGTGCTCGATACATCCCCCAATGCCGAATACGTACTCGACGTCCAGCCCGTACTCATGGCCGTGGTCCCTGCGCTGCCCGTGACATAAGCGAACGACGCCAGGGAGCTGCTGCCGCCCGTTGACATGCCAATGGTATCGGCCACTGCCGGCATCGCGAGGCTGCCTAGCGCATCTGCCAGCGTCGGTGCCGGCACATCGCTCAACGCCATCGGCGTTATCGTCAAATCACTGCTGATATCCACGCTCGAAGTAAGGGGCGGCAACGCGCTATCGGTGCTCGGTAGTGGACTCAGCTGGATACTGAACTGATCCCCTTCGTCCTGCGGCCCATCATCGCTCATACTTTGGTCTGGTCCCAGGTCGGTCGAAGAAGTACTGGGGTCATAAAGTTCGTCCTGCTGCCCATCATCGCTCGCACTTTGGTCTAGCCCCGGGTCGGTTGACGCAGCACCGGAGTCATAAAGGCTGCCGTTGTCGAGCACATCCGTGTTGTCCAGGTTCAGGGGCTGTGCCGGGATGCCAAATTGACTGAGCAAATCGTCAAGGCTCGGCGTCGTATCACCCAGGTCTCCCCCCAAGCC
>NZ_JADIKJ010000066.1:0-499 GCF_044904675.1 Dyella jejuensis
GGCGATGCGGGTATCACGCTGGATGCCGGTTCGAGCCTGGACTTGGTGGGTAGCGGGAATGCTGTCGCTGCCAACAATGGCGACCAGATCACCGCGACCGACAACACGATCGATGCCAATAATGCATCGCTGACACTTACGGACAGCGGTGTGGCAGACATTGTGGACGGTACGAAACTGTCGATCACCTCTAACTCCAGTGCGCTGACGCTGGACGGTACGGGCATCACGTTGTACGGCACCAAGGATACCGACGAGCTGGGCGATGGCAGCTCGGTGACGGAGACGGCCAGTGGCAATACGCTGGACATGGATGCGGGCTCGACGCTCGACGATACGTCGGGTAACGGCGGCGATACGATCAACGCCGATACGGGCAGTACGATCCAGATCAGTAACGATGGCGGCAGCAGCTATCTGGATACGATCAATGCCAATGGCGATGCGGGTATCACGCTGGATGCCGGTTCGAGCCTGGACTTGGTGGGTAGCGGGAATG
>NZ_JADIKJ010000067.1:0-499 GCF_044904675.1 Dyella jejuensis
ACCTCGCCGTGGGCGTGGCGCTCACGCCCCAGCAGATGGCCAGCCTCACCCAGGACATGGTGTGGCTGGTCAACCAGACCGTCGACGGCCAATCCGTGCTGGTGCCGGTGGTCTACCTGAGCCAAAGCACCGCCAACCACGTCGCCAGCGGCGCGGTGATCCAGGGCCGCACCGTCGCGCTCAACGCCAACAACCAGCTCACCACGACCGGCACGATCCAATCCGCCAGCGACGCCACGATCCAAGCCGGCAACCTGCTCAATGCCGGCACGCTGGCGGCCGGTGGCAACTTAAGCGTGCAAGCCGCGCAAGACCTGCTCAACGTCGGCAGCTTCCAGGGCGGCAACGTGGCGCTGGTCGCCGGCCATGACCTCAGCAGCCGCGCCACGACAGGCGCGGTGGCGCTCGGCACCGTCAACCTCGGCGGCTTGAAGGCACCGGGACTTGGCACGCCCGCCGGCGGGCAGGTCACCGCTGCGGGCACGCTCACCGCGCAAGC
>NZ_JADIKJ010000068.1:0-474 GCF_044904675.1 Dyella jejuensis
CCGCTCGACCGTGCATCGTGCCGCCACGATGCCTTCGCGGCCGAGCTGTCGCCAGACCTTGTCCGCACCGTAGACCTGCAGGTTCGCTCGCCAGACGCGCTGGATCTGCGCAACCAGCGCCTCGTCGCGCTGTGTTCGCACCGGACGTCGTTCCGGCTGGCGCTGGCGTGCGGCATGCACACGGTAACCCGATGGGGCGATCTGCAAGGCTTTGCAGATCGGCTCGACCCCAAACGTGCTCCGGTGCGTATCGACGAAGGCCCTCAGGACTTCAGCCGGCGGTCGAGCTCCGCCTGGGCGAAAAACGCGCTGGCGAGCTTGAGAATCTCGTTGGCCCGGCGCAGCTCCTTGACCTCGCGTTCCAGCTCTTTGACGCGCTTGGCTTCAGCGGTGGTCACACCGTCTCTCACCCCGGCATCGACCTCTTGCCGCTGTACCCACGTCAGCAGTGTTTGCGGCACACAGCCGATCTTC
>NZ_JADIKJ010000069.1:0-465 GCF_044904675.1 Dyella jejuensis
TAGTAAGTCGTACGTCTTTTGCGGTGAAAAGTTCTCCCAAAAACTCGAGATCCGGCTGTTGGAATCGCCTTAGAATCGAGTTGATGTTTTCCACGACCTCCGCCTCCCGAATCACTGCAAGCTCTTGCTCAGGGAGATCGACGGCTTGCCGGAAGATCGGCAACGGGGATGTGGCTGGTGGAATATCGAACGCGCCACCCACGAAGATAGTCGGAATGCGCAGTGCGCGCGCCGCCAGCACCGCAGTGGGCGCGTTGACATACACCAGCAGTTTCGGGCCCATTCCGGTGAGCAGCGCTATCCATGCCTCCGTAGCCGCAGCAAGCGTAAGCTCCCCCGTCAAGCGGACATTTCAGAAGTAGAGCTTTTGGCATATTGATCACGATATTCGGCGGGGGTCATACCGCCGAGTGCATCGTGGGGGCGTTGCTCGTTGTAGTCGATCAGGAACTGCCACGTAGCCTC
>NZ_JADIKJ010000006.1:0-181182 GCF_044904675.1 Dyella jejuensis
CCGTCGTCTCGACAGACAGCCAGTCTGCCTTCCTCGCTCCTCAAAGCCGGGTACATCCATGTACCCTCCCCGCGTGCGCCGACGAACCTATGGTCTGCGAACAGACAGAGCTGGTGACGCCTACGTAGCATGGATCAGAGCATCCCTAGCTCGCCATCCCTATCAAACTGATAGATATTTTGAATTTTTTATTGAGCGTAATGGCTATGTGTTGGCATCGACCATGATTGTCGACGCATCACCAAGCGACTGGATTTTTCATCGCCTAATATTCCCATTTTATGGGCGATACCCATCTTAATTCTTACCATTTCCAAGCATTCTCGGTTGCCGGACACCTACAATCCATCACTGAGTTCATTTGTCTGAAGAAATTATTCGCCAGCATCGTTACTACATCACCCCCATTTTTAAATGAAACATCGAGATTATTAACTGCGCCAAGACGCCCTGAAGCGTCAAAATATAATCCTCCAATACGGTAGTTATATTGACCAAAAAAAATGATCCCCCACCGCATATCCCCTCTACTTTCGTACACTGGCGCAACAGTTAGATGCGTTAAAACTAGCCTTAATTCTTGCCAATATTTTGTATTTGGCACCATGTTAATGGTGAGCCTGTATTCCGGACTCTTTTCAAGCATTTCCGGCGTAATCGAAGTACGAGTAATCGTGCCAGGGTTCATTTCCAAAATATCCACGCGCCATACTTCGTTCGATGCAAACCGTTCTAGCGTAAGCTCCAATTGTTGACCAGAGGCCGGCTCTTCAACATCCGCCGGAATAGCGTCGCCCATCAGGAGGAGAACAACAAGCGTCACCACCATTTTTTTTAAAAATTTATTTTTCATTTTTTTGAAGTAGGCGAAGATACGGTATAAGGAACTCTATAGTGGTTATCCCGTATTCCTTCTCCTAAATTTATTGCAGCCGGAGTTTCATACTCATCAATCACGCGCTTTTCCTCATAATTTTGGTAACCCGATGCGAAGGCGTTACCAACTATTCGATCCACTGGGCTTGCGCCCGCATGCGCCAATTCGTGACCCAGACCTAACGCAGGTGTCTGACTTCCACCATTGGTTACGCGGAGTGCGCTATACGGATCCCAATAAATATTACTATAGTCTTGGAGCCCTAGTCCTGCTGCCGGCTGATATAGGTCCTCCCCATCTTTACTATAGTTGATAACAAAGATTACTGGCGAATCCTCTAGCCTCTTGATCAAATTTGCCATTCCGCTATCCGCACTTAAATAATCAATCGCTTGGTTATATAAGTAAGGATCACCATTAACCAAAATTTTTAACCCCATTGGATCTGTCGCATTCACCGGATCATTTCGGACATAGGCGTAAAAATTCAATCCCCCATCTGTTTCGATTGGATCCGCTTGCATAAACCTACCAAGTACTGGCGAGTACATTCGCGCCCTGTTGTAGTACAGTCCAGTCTCCGGATCGTAGCGACGCCCCGTATATAGATAGGGTGATTGGTCATTACCCAAACTGACACTCGTGCCGTAAGCAGTGTAGGCATTCTTCTCGCTCATGATGCCGTCATCGCCCACCAACCCGATCACGGAACCTAGCGCATCGCTTAGTGCAAACTGATGATTGTTGGATGGGTCAACGATCGCCACCAGCTCATCCAGTCCGGCGCCATAGATGAAGCGCTTCTGCAAAATGCCCGTGGCGCTGTATTCGGCAATCTCTTGGTCGCCTAGAGATACGTAATGGGTGGTCAGGCCATTGACTGTTTTGCTTTCCCTTCGCCCCATTACGTCATAAGCGTAGTTCGCCGTAGTGCCGGGCGTGGTCGCCTGATAAAGGTGGTTTTCAGTGTCGTAGCTGTAGTTCCAGCCGTTGCCACTGATCAAGTTGCCGCGCGTGTCGTAGGCGAGGCCAGCACCATTGATGGCGGTGTATTGATTGAGCGCATTGCTAGCGTAGGATGACGTGTTGCCGGGCAGGCCCACGGGTATGAAACTCGAGTCGCTGATGCTTACACCGGTGCGCTGATGGTCGGTGTTGTAGCTGTATTCAAAGTCCAGGTTGCCCCCGGTCCAGCTATTGTCGATCAGCGCAACCTGCCCGCCCTTGGTCCAGTCGATGGTGGTGTCGGCCGCCTTGAACGTACCGGTCATCTCGCTGCCGATGCGTTGCGAGAGCACATTGTATTCGTAATGGACCAGCTGCTTGCGAGCACTGGTTGCGCCTTCGTAGATATCGGTCAAACGGTTCAACGCGTCGTAGGCCATGCTGGTGGTGTAGGCCGGCTTGCCGGGCCATGTCAGCGACGTTCGGTTACCGTTGGCATCCAGGGTCCAGGTGGTGGCGCCCAGATCGGAACGCGCTTCGCTGATCTGGCGGCCGGCGCTGTCATAGCCGTAGCTAAAATTCAGGCCAGCGCTGCTATTGGCGACCATGCGGCGACCGGTGTAGTCGTAACCAAAGCCCACTTGCGCTTCATTATCCGGCGCCTTGCTGTCCATCCGGTTGAGCGGATCGTAGCTGAACCAGATTAACTGACCGGAGCGATTAACCGTGACCAACTCGTTACCGGCCTCATCGAGACCGTGCAGTTCGTAGCCGTTGTCCGGATAGATGATTTGCTTTTGGCGCTTGAAGCCGTCGTAGTAGTAGGTGAGCGTATTGCCGCTACCGTCGGTAAGCGTGGCCAGGCCCCCGGTGTTGTAGTAGGTGCGCTGTTCGCGCACAACCGCGCCGAGGTTGCGGGAAATGGATGGTTCCAGATTGCCGGCCACTTGGTCGGTGACTTTGATCACGCGCGAATTAGGATCGTAAGCATAGGCCACCTGTCGACCGCTGGAACTGGTTTCCGTGGCAATGCGACCTACGCTGTCGTAGGTGGCGGTTTTACTTGTGCCGTCGGGCTGAACGATACTGATAACCTTGCCACCGGCGTCATACACCGTGGTGGTGGTTCGCGATGGATCGGAAACGTCACCGGTGGCGTGCATTTCCGCAATTTTCTGGCCGTCGGCGTCGTATTGGTATTGGGTGATGCTTTTACTGAACGGCGCAGGCTGCGTCACTTGGGTGAGGTGGCGCAATGCGTCGTATTGATAATTGACGGTGTTGCCACGCGGGTCGGTTTCGGTGAGCTTGTTGCCAACCGCGTCATAACTGTATTGAGTGGTAAGACCGAGATGGCCAGCGCCGGCGTCTTCCACTTTGCTCAAAAGGTTCAGCGTGGTCGGGTCATAGGCATAGGTGGTTACGCGACCTTCTGCGTCAGTCACGCTGGTGGGCAGACCGAAACTGTAGGTAGTCTTGGTAACCGGGCTCATCGTCGCGCCACCGGGCTTGGCCACGGCAGGCTGCGTAACCTGGACGAGATTGCCGGCGGTGTCGTAGGTATTGGTAGTGACGTAGCCGCGCGGATTCTTCACGGTAACTGGCTTGTTGAAGATCGGATCGTAAGTCCGAGACTCGACCAGCGGCGTGGCCGGCTGACCGGTCACGGTGTCAACAGCGCCCGGGATAGGATTGGTGGTCTGGCTGATCACGTTGCTGTTAGCATCATAAGCCACCTCCACGCTATCACCCGCAGGATAGGTGGTCTGCACTTTTCGGCCCGCCCCATCGTAGGTGAATACCGTATGGTTGCCGACGTGATCGATGTCTTCGATGTTGTTGCCGTTCTTGTCGTAATAAAGCGACCAATCGTTACCTGACGGATCGACTTCGGTTGATCGGTGACCGTTGGCGAACAGATATTGCCAAACGTTACCAGAAGCGTCGGTCTGGGTTTTTATCTGGCCCAGCGCGTCGTAGACGTTGGTAACGGCAGCGGCGCTCGGAAACGAAGGATAGAAGATCGATGTCAAAAGGCCGAATGGATCGTAGGTGTAGGCGGTGGTCTTGCCTGCCTGGTTGGTGGAACTGATCAATGCCTCGCCTTTGTAGGCAAAGGATACCGACGCATTGCCGTTGCTGACCTGAGTCAGCTTATTGCCGCTGTAGGTAAAACTGAGCTTGGCATTGTGATTATTACTCACCAAAGCCAGCGTTTTGTCGGCGCCGCTACCGTTGTAAGTAAGGGTAACGTTGTTGCCATTCAAATCGTGCCACTGGGCTAGCTTGCCATACGCGTCAAACTGATAGACATTTTTGAACTTGTCAGTGAGCGTGATGGCCTGGGTGTTGGCGTCGACCGTGATCGTCGATGCATCGCCTGGCGGCGGGACATACAGCGGGCCGTTGACCGTGGGAATCTTCACGAACTTTTTGGTGCCAATGTCTAGGTTCAAGGTGATCGCATTGTCGACCAATTGATCCATCATCCAGCTGGCTGCCAGCGAAGCGACGACGGTGTTGGTCAGGAGAGGGTTATCGCTATTGGACAGACCCTGCAGCACGTAGGCCGTAACAGCGGATGACACGGCGGCTAGCGGGTTGTCATCGCCAAATGCAAGGTAACTGTCGCTGTCGATCATGGCCGAGGTCATGAAATTATTGCGCCAGCCCGCACCCATACCGATGGACTGGTTTACATTGCTGGAGTCATAAGAGCGGTTGAAGCTCAAGCGGAAGGGAAAGTCTCCATTACCAACGTCAATATCCGGATGAGTGTATTGATAACCTCCTGACCGCATATCAATCGGATCATGGGCGAGCGGCGGCGGCAAAGAGTTTTGGCCTGTAGCATCGAACGAATATGCTCCCGAGAACAGATCATTGAAACTCGGTAGCGTGCCATATCCTCCGTAATACCCTCCGGCAATCAGATAGGCCATATTGAAGTTATTGCCGGCGCTATCGAGCTGGTAATAACCACTACCTGTCCAATCACCGACCTTGCGCGCGCCATTCTGCGGAACAAAGATCTGTCCGTTGTCCGGATGGGCCTGCAGATAGCCGGCCATGATAGCCTTGCTGCTGTCGTCCCAGTTTTGCAGAAGCGGTTGCACCTGAGCCCAATTCGCATTATTGGCTTCGATGAATCCGGTACCGTCGTTGTTGGCATAGTCAAACATGCGCACGGTGGAGACAGCCGGATTTTTCTGTAGCTGATCCACGGCGGTGGATTCGAGCGTGCTGTTAAATATATTGATGCCTATAGCCGCCGCCCTCATGCTGTCGATCGGCATGCTGGCGTCGAACGGACTAAAGCTGTTGGTCTGACCTGGGAAGTCCACATAGGCGGACGTGGTTTTGCCGGCGATGCCCATGGCTGCATGGCGCACGTCGACAAAGCCAAAGTAGTCGCCAGAAAATTGGCCCGCGCGATCGGACTGGCTGAGATAGGCGGTACCGATAGCCGTCAATGCTTCGCCGGTGGCGGGCTCACCAGTTTGTCCGGCATTGAGATAACGTTGCACGGCTTTTTGATGGCGAGTGAGGCTGTCACGACCCAGTTCACCAGCCACCAGCATCAGTGCGTACATTCCGCCAGTTTTAATCCGGGGATGTACCGTCCAGCTGGAGAAATTGGCCCCGGCCGGATAGGGCTGCTGCACAGTCATGTTGACGGTTTGCACCGGCACGCCGGTGGCCGCGCCAGTCGCCAGTACTGTGCCATCAAGCGCTAGCACCGGTTGTGCTGAGGCGTTGTAAGTCAGAGTCAGGCGCTTGCCTGCGATCTGGCTGGCGTACAAATTAGTGCTCAGGCCGGGGTTTGAGCCATCGGCGCTATCAGAAACGGTCAAGGTGTAAACCGTTTCGAACGAACCGGGCAGGCTATCGTAAAGCGTACCAGCGGCCGGAAAGGTCGAACCGTAGTAATCGTTGGTGATGGCCCGTCCACCATAGACTTGCTTGGTCGAGGCGGAGGGTGCGTTGGTTTTTAAATAGTTGGCGAGGTTGCCAGAATAGGCGTTGAGTTGTGCCGTGAGCTGCCCGCGATCGAAGTGCTGCGCGGAGTTCACGCCCGCGGGCATACCCGGGATAGGTGAAGCCCCGCCTGCCACCGATGAAAGCAAACTATCCCTCGAATAGCCCATTGCCTTGCCCAGATCGATGGGCGTAAAGGCAATGTATGACTTAAAGGATGGGTCTAGTTCGTAGGTAGTGCCATTGACTGTGGCTTCCGTCCAGACCATGTTTATGGTCGTATTCTGAGCATCGATGTTGCCGGAGAAGCCGCCATTACCAAGCACCGTCGACACAGCGGCAACAGTGTTTTGCGTACCCAGCAGATTGGCCATGGCCGCGGTAGGAATCGTTACGCTGCCATAGCGGTAATTGGCACTGATGCACGATTGCCGTAGCAGTTCGACGAACAGGGTGTTCTGGTCGATGCCGTTGCCGCGCCGATCCAGATAGGTGCCTAGCGCACCTTTCTTGGAGCCCCAGGTCGGCGAGTAGTCGATGTTGTAGTAAACATACTCGTAGATCAGGCTGAGGTTATATTCGAGCGCGCGCGCAAGCGAGGCCATCTCTGGCTCGGCGGGGGGCGGCGTACAAGTCAGTGCTGGCACCGCGGCCTGCGCGGGTGGCGTGTAGATCCCGGTGCTCACCCCCATTGCATACAACAGCGCAGCGATGATGGCTTGCCGAAAAGTATGGATCCTATAAGACATGACTGCTCCTGATGGCGCCACGCCACAGGCACCGGCTTGTGTCGGGCGACGAGTAACGGGATAGCCCGCGTGAAACGGGGACGATGCTTGGCTTACTTGACGATGGCGTTGCTCAAACCCGTCGCGGACGATGGTGCGCCGGTCTTGCCCGATTGCGCAGCTTGCGGCGTTGTGCCGGTGGCGAAGTCAGCGCGCGGAAATCCCAGCGGCGTGGTGTGGCTGGTCGGCAACGCATGGCCCAGCGTCGGCTTTGCGTCGGGGGCGTTCATGACTTCGCCGCTGACGCCGGCCAGCGAAGGTTTTTTCTCAGCAGTTGATGCAGCTTCTTGTTGCAGCATCTTGCGCACGGGCACGTCGCTGGCTTTGACAATGCGCTGTTGCTGGAAGCGCTGGCCTTCGTCCGCGCTGACCAGCGGCATGCTCAATTGCGAGGGCGCTGTGTTGAGAGTCTGGGCAGATGCCTGACGGGCCTCGGACTGCGATTTAAGATCCTGCGCATGCGCACCAACCCCTGCTAAAAGTGCGATGGACACAAGCGAGCCGCACAAGCGTGATGGAATGATGGTATTCATGAAGTTCCCTCTTCTGCGCTAACGCCTATCGGGTTTGCGCTTGTGTGCGATTGCCGACGGCGTCGTAGGTGTAACTGCTGGACTGAGCCGGATAGGTTTCCTGGATCAGGCGGCCGAGGCTGTCGTAGGTGTAGCTCACAGTGGCACCTCCGTTAGTGCCTGCATCCGCCACACGTGGGGCTATTGGCGGCGTTGCATCAGGAAGTGTGACTGGCGTGGTCTGCCCCGAAGAGGTGCCCTGAAGGTCAGCCGTTTGCAATGGCTGCGCCGACGCCACCCCGGACATCACACACAGCAGAGCTATCGCGCCCCCATGAATTCGTTTCAACACAATCATCGATGTTCCACCATGGACAGCGCCTTGATTAGCGCTGGAGGAACTTTCGCGGATGCTGTCCGCAAATAAAATCACGCTTTCTCACCGAACCTCACGCTTCCTCACCCAAAGCATCAAAGCGATCTTGGTATTTTGCGGCATGCCCTATGTTCAAGACTTTGCCCTACACGTGCACGAAGTTATTGCCTAAATGTCTTGGCACCATTGCAGCGCATTGAAAAGCGGCGTAAAGGAAGGATTCGTTTACTTATAGAAAGCCATGCAATGAAAATCAGCGGGGCGAGAGGCCTTTCCCTTGGAAGAGGCCCTGCTTCATGACGATGCGCCGTGATGAAGGCGTCCACCGCGCCCGGGCCATGCCTTCTCTGCGGGATGTTGCGATTCGCCGCCTTTGCGGAAACCTAAGCCCGCGCGTCCAGCAGGCGCTCTCCGCCGAGAAGTGGGGCCGATTCAATTTAGAAGTGCGCGTCTGAAGGACTTATCGAAGATCTGCTGCGGCGTGTGAAATCCTAGCCGCTTTCGTGGTCGGCTGTTGAGCTTGTCTTCAATGCTCTGGATGTAAGCATCAGAGAAGGTACTGAGATCGCAGCCCTTGGGGAAGTACTGTCGCAAGAGACCGTTGGTGTTCTCGTTGGAACCGCGCTGCCATGACGAGTAAGGGTCAGCGAAATAGCTCTTTGCCCCGAGCACGATATCGATCAAGGCATACTCAGCGAACTCGCTACCGTTGTCCCACGTGAGGGTTTGCGCGCGGGCAGCCAACGGATGAAGTGATTGGATAACTGCGCGCAGGGTCGGATCAGCTTCGCCCTTGGCGATGCGACGCACGCGCAGCAGCCCCGACTTGCGCTCGACCAGCGTGACCAGGCGAGCGGTGCTCTTGCCGACGATGGTGTCACCCTCCCAATCACCCACGCGCGGGCGTGTCTGGACGATGGCCGGTCGCTCGCTGATGCGTCGCCCACCGAAACGTTGACGTTGGCGTGGTGTGCCGCAGCGGGCACGTCGCCGCCGCGTGCGGCAACGCAGGTGATGCACAGGGTGCCACCGCGCTGACGATCCCCTGCGATGTGTTGATAGATGCGTTCATGGCTGATGGCCACCGGCCCTTCGCCGGTGATCTGCTCGGGACTCAAGCCTTCGGCGAGACGGGCCTCGACGACAGGCCACACATCGCTCTGAATGTGCGGCGGTGCGCCTGGCGCGCGTCGTAGCGCTCCACGCCCTGCGTATCGCGACCCAACTCCCGACGGATCGTACTGGGAGCCCGTTGAAGCTCATCACCGATCTCCCGCAGGGAAAATCCTCCACGATGCAGGTGTTGAATCTGGTAGCGTTCGTGTTTGCGCTCGACCGCCATAAGTCAGGTCAATTCAAAGGTTGACCAATCAGGATTTAAAGTCGAATCAGCGCTGATCTTAACTAACTCCAACTCCAATACTCTTCTATTGGGATCCGAATATAAATAAACCATGATCCTGGACCCGTCCTTATCCATGGCGACCCCTTCTACAGGAAATTTGTCCTCACCCCGAAACGTGTCCTGACCACAAGGATGGGGACGGTCGTATCCGTCTATATGGAATATAAGACAGCCCCCGTCTGGTGATATCAACTCCACGTGGCAATGCTCCAAATCTCGTAGCAACTGCTCTCTTTGGGATGCATCACCAACTACTCTGGCCATTGCTAAAACAGCGCTTCTCTCTGTAGCTTTTAGTTCTCGCATAGATCACTACTTCACCGGATAAATGGTTCCAGTATTAATTTTCCGCTTGGCAGGTGATAGACGTCGTGTTGAATTCCACGTCATCAACTACCATTCGCCTTGAAATATTCCCTATTTCGGCACCTTTGCCTGAACCGGCCATCATTGCCCACCATGGACGGCGCCTTGATCAGTGCTGGAGGAACTTTCGCGGATGCTGTCCGCCGAGAAGTGGTTATCGCCGGCCAGGTCGTCGAGCCGACGTCTTTAGCATCGTTCGGGCAGAATCGCTGCGCAATCCATCCGTCGAACAGTTGGTCCAGGCTGATGGTTCCTGGGCTAATCCTTTTTACTGCCCCGCAACGCCTCGCGCACCGCATGCAGCAGGGCCTTGGTGCCGACCGGCTTGTTCAAGCGGCGGACCCGGCTGCCGGGCACCTGGAACAGCTCGGAATTGGGCGGGTCGTCGGCACGGCACAGCACCAATACGCCGTGGTGATACCCGTATTGGGTGAGCGCCGCCAGGGTGCGCTCGCTGGTGAACAGGCTCATGTCCGCATCCATCACTACCAGGTCAGGCAGGCCGCAGGCTTCGATCCATTGCAGTGCGGCGGTGCCGCTCTGGCTACCGTGGACTTCATAGCCCCAGGCATCCAGCGTATCGCTCAACAGCGTGAGCTGGCCGGCCTCTTCCACTACCAGCAAGACATGTTCGGCATTGCCGTGCAGGCTGGTGTCGCCATCGACCAGGGTAGACGCTTCGATGGCCGGACGTGCCAATGGGATGTACAGGTCGAAGCAAGTGCCTTCGCCGAGGATGGTATCCATGCGCATCGCGCCGCCATGGCTGTAGACGATGCGGCGGCAGGAAAGCAGGCCAAGGCCGGTGCCGCCTTCCTTGGTGGTGAAGAACGGCTCAAACAGCCGCTTGCGCACCTCGTCGGTCATGCCCTGGCCGCTATCGGTGACCGACAGGCGCACGTATTCGCCGGGCTGGGCGTCTTCGTGCTCGAGGAAGAACTCGGCGTCGAGCAGCGACTTGGAGGTCACCACGCGCAGGATGCCGCCGCTGGGCATCGCCTGGATGGCATTGAGGCACAGGTTGAGCAGGCACTGCTGCAATTCGGTGTGGTTGCCCTCGAAGGTGAGCTGCGGATCGGACACCTCGATGTCCAGCGTGATGCCGCGTGGCACGCTCCCCTGCAGCAGCAGCGACAACGCATCGATCAGCGCCTGCACTTTCACCTGTTCGGCGCGGTGCGCGCCGCGCGCGAACGACAGCATGGATTGCACCATTTCCAGGCCGCGCCGGCCGCAGTCGCGCACCAATTCGCCAAGCCGGGCCAGGCGCGGATCGTGCTGGTAATCCTGCAGGCTGTCGCCGGCCAGCAGCAGCGGCTGCAGCAGGTTGCGCAAATCGTGGCTCAGGCCGCCGGCGAGCATGGCCAGGCTCTCGAAACGCTGGATGCGGATCAATTCGGCTTCGGCGCGCGCCCGTGCGCGCTGCTCTTCCGACTCGCGCATGGCACGGCGCACCGCGCTCGCCAGCCGCGCCGGGTTCTGCTTGAGGATGTAGTCGGTCGCGCCTTCGCGCAGCGCTGCAATGGCGGCTTCTTCGCCAAGCGTGGCCGAGACGTAGATGAAGGGGATGTCCATGCTGTGCTCGCGCAGCAGCTGCAACGCGCGCTGCCCGGAAAAGCCAGGCATGCTCAGGTCGGACAGCACGATATGCGGCCGGAACTGCTCCAGCGTCTGGACGAAGGCCGGCTCGTCATCGACCAGGCGCACGTCATAGTCGATGCCGTCGGCTTGCAACTCGGTGAGGACCAGCTCCGCATCGAGCGGGCTGTCTTCCACTTGCAAGACACGTATGCGCGGCAGCGATCGCGGTTGGTTGGCCTTGTCCAGCATCCCCAGGGTTCCGAAGTCAGCCCTGTCATCATATTTCAATGCGGCCGCGGCGGGGGGCGTGCCGGACAGCTTGCCGAGGTCGCGCCTCATTCCTGCTCCGGCGCCTGGTTGAGCAAGGCCCAGAACTGGCCCAGGGTGCGCACCGCCTGGAAAAACTGGCCGACATCGACGGGTTTGATGACGTAGGCGTTCACGCCCAGGTCCCAGCTGCGGGCGAGATCGCTTTCCTCGCGCGAGGACGACAGGATCACCACCGGGGTACGCCGGAACCGTTCGTCCCCGCGCATCTGCCGCAGCACGTCCAGCCCGTTCATGCGCGGCATCTTGATGTCGAGCAGCACCACCGCCGGATCGTCAGCCGGCCGATTGGCGAACGGGCCGCGGGCGTACAGCCAGTCCAGGCAATCCACGCCGTCCTCGACATGCACGACCGGATTGACCAGATGGGCTTCGCGCAGCGCGTCCATGGTCATTTCGGCGTCAAACGGGCTATCTTCGACCAGCAGGATGGTGCGCAGGGGATCGTAGGTCATGTCGGTTCGCCGGATGAGGGCGGATCGATGGCCGATAGCGTGAAATGAAAGCGTGCGCCGTGTCCCGGCTGCCCTTCCGCCCGCACGTGGCCACCGTGCCGCATCACGATGCGCCGCACGTTGGCCAGGCCAATACCGTTGCCGGGGAATTCGCTGGCCTTGTGCAGCCGCTGGAATACACCAAAGAGCTTGTCGAGGTAACGCATATCGAAGCCCGCGCCGTCGTCGGCCACGGTAAATTCGTAATCGCCTGCTGCATCTTGCCGCACGGATACGTCGATATGTGCAACCTCGCGCTGGCCGGTGTATTTCACGGCGTTGCCGATCAGGTTCTGCCATACCGTGCGCAGCATGTTTTCGTCGCCGACCACGATCGGCAGCGGCTCGATGGTCCAGATAATGCGGCGCTCGGGCACTTCCGATTCGGCCAGCATGCAGACTTCCTGCACCAAGGCGCGCATGTCCACCGCCTGCAGGCGCAGCGCGCCACGTCCCAGGCGCGAGAACACCAACAGGTCTTCGATCAGCTGCGCCATGCGGTGCGACGCATCGCGGATCACCCCCAGGTAGTGACGCGCGGTGTCATCGATCTGCTCGCCCAGGTGGGTTTCGAGCTTCTGCGCGAAGGCGGTGATGTGCCGCAACGGCGCGCGCAAGTCGTGCGAGACGGAGTAGCTGAAAGCTTCCAGTTCGCGATTGACGTCGGAAATCTGCGCCACCTTGCCTTCCAGCTGGTGATTGAGCTCCTTCACCTGCTGTTCGACCATGGCCCGCGCGGTCACGTCGCTGACGGTCAGCAGCAGCGCGGGATCTTCGCTATCCGGTTGCTGCAGGCGGCGCGCGTTGATCACGACGTGGCGCTCCGCGCCGTCGACGGTGCGCTGGGTCAACTCGAAATCCCACAGCTCGCGGTCACGTAGCAGTACATCTTGCAGGCGCTGCTGCAGCACTTCGTCGGCCCATGCGCCCTGGCCGATGTCGTCCAGGTAGTCGGCGCGGCTCTCCTCGGGCACTCCGTACAGTTCGCTGAAAGCGGTATTCACCAGCAGGGTGCGCAGATGATCGTCGAGCAAGGCGATCGGTTCGCGTACCGCCTGCAAGATCATCTGCGAACGCTGCACCGCCTGGCGCTCGCGTATTTCGGCCCGCAGGCGGCGGCCGATCTGCCGCTCGGACACGATCACCACGATCATCAGCATCAGCAATTGCGCGGCGGCGGTAAGCGTCAGCACCAGGCGGCTATCGTCCGACTGCCTGGTGGCGTCTTCGCGGCGCGCCAGCAGCGTTTGCTGGGCGCTGGCGGCGATCTTGTTGGCGATCTCGTCCACGCGGAACAGGCTGCCGGCATCGCGCAGGGCCTGCTCGGCGCCCGCCTGGTCATGCTGCAAGTAGCGTTGCACGGCCTGGTTCAGCAACGCCAGGCGACCGTTCTCCACCGCACTCAACTGCTCCACCATTTCTTCCAGCGGCGGGTTGTCGGCCGCTGCGTGGCGCAATTCGTCCAGCAATCCGGGCACCGTCTTTTCGGCGCTTTGCGCCACGGCCTCGGCGTGGCCGTAGGGATCGTCCGCCAGCAAATGCTGGATCGCCGATTCGCTGTCATGGGTCTGGTCGGCAATGCGGTAGACCAGCGCCTGCACTTCGGCCGAGCGCGTCACTCGTTCGCCGGCAGCGAGGGAACGCCGCGACCCGCCGCGCGTGATCATGCACGGCAGCGCCACGATAACGACAACAGCAAGCAGCAGACCACCAGTACGCCAGCGCATGGCTGCTACATGTCGCATCCCCCTTCGGATCATCGACCGCCCTTGATCGGTATGCGCTTACGGCATGATGCATGCATTCTGCGCATGTTTGCAGCCACTGACTAGTGCGGCACGCAAGTGATCTCTTTCGCCCCCTGTAGCGGGGGCTGGCTGCAAGTAGCGGGCGGAAAATTCTTATAGTGACGTGCTCCTTTCCTTTCCGGGCGCCGGCGAACTGGCCGGCGCGGCACGCCGGCCCTGGATGCAGGCTTGCATCGCCCGGCGCATCCCACGCCTGCAATCCAGGCAGGCGCAGGCTTGTCGTCCTGGCAAGGTCAGCGCGAGTAGGCGCTCATCGCCGCCGGCCGCGCCGAGATGGCCGTGCCCCAGTGCTTGTTCGGCTGCGCCTGCATGGTGAAGTGCAATTCGCCGCCGGCGAGAATGTCGGCGTGCTTGAGGTATACGCGCTCCAGCGGCTTGCCGTTGAGAGTGACCGCGCCGACATAAGGGTGCGCACCATCCAGCGGTGACGCGGTGATGGTGAAGGTGTGCCCATTGCCAAGGTGGATCGCCGCACGCGGCACGAATGGCCGGCCTATGGCGTATTCGTCGCTGGCCGGGGTGACTGGATAGAAGCCCAGCGCGGTAAAGATGTACCAGGCGGACATTTGCCCCAGATCGTCGTTGCCGATCAGGCCGGCCGGGCCCGGGCCGTATTCGTTATCCATGATCTGCTTGAGCCGCTGCTGGGTTTTCCACGGTTCGCCGGCATAGTCATACAGGTACGCGATGTGATGGCTGGGCTCGTTGCCGTGCGCGTACCAGCCGATCAGGCCGGTGATGTCTTCCACATTCTTGAAGATGGCCGGATCGACCTTGGCGTCGAACAATGCGTCGAGCTTGTGCGTGAAGGCCTGGTCGCCGCCCATCGCGGTAATCAGCCCGGCCACGTCCTGCGGCACGTACCAGGAGTATTGCCAGGCGTTGGCTTCGGTGTAGTCATCGCCGTAGCCGGCACTGGCCGGATCGAAAGGCACGCGGAACTGGCCGGTGCTCAGCCGTGCGCGCATGAAGCCGGTATTCGGATCCCATACGTTGCGCCAATTGCTGGCGCGCTTTTCGAACGTGGCATAGATGTCGTGCTTGCCCAGCGCCTTGGCCATCTGCGCGATGGCCCAGTCGTCGTAGGCGTATTCCTGGGTCTTGGAGCCGCCTTCCACTTCCTTGTCGATCGGCACGTAGCCGAGCTTCATGTAATCGGCCAGGTCGCCGTAATCGCCGTAGGTGGCGGTGGAGACCATCGCTTTCATCGCCGCGTCGGCGTCGAAACCGCGAATGCCCTTGATATACGCATCGGCGATGATCGCCACCGCGTGGTAGCCGGTCATGCACCAGGTTTCCAGGCCCTGGTAGGCCCATACCGGCAGCATGCCGAACGGGCTGGCCTGCTGCGCGGCAATCATCGAACGCACGAACGCGGTGACGTGATTGGGGTGCAGCAGGATCAACAGCGGCTGCTGGGCGCGATAGACGTCCCACATCGACCAACTGGAATAGAAATCGAAGCCTTCCGCCTTGTGCACCTGATGATCCGGCCCGCGATATTCGCCGTTGACGTCCATGCTCAGGTTCGGCGCGATCATCGCGTGGTACAGCGCGGTGTAGAACTGCGTGCGCAGGGTTTGCGAGCCTTCGACGTCGATCGGCGACAGCGCCCTGTTCCAGGCCGCGGCGGCAGCACTGCGCTGCGCATCGAAATTCCAGCCCTCCCCGTCCTGGTCCAGATTGGCGACGGCATTGGCTTGGCTCACCGGCGAGATCGCCACCTTCACCAGCAACGGCTGCGTCAATGCGCCGAAATCGAACACGCCGACCAGCGCGCGGCCGTTCTGCGCGTTGGCATCCTCCGGCTGGTTGCCCGGTCCCTTGAAACCCTTGTAGGCCACGTCGGTTTCGCGGTTGTACAGCTCGCGCGAACGCAACGGCTGATTGAAGCGCATCGCAAAGCACAGCTCGCGTCCGGGCGCCCAGCCGCGCGTGGTGCGGCAACCGGTGACCGTGCCATCGGCCTGTACCTGCAGGTTCGACCACAGCACTTTGCCCGGATAGTCGTAAATGCTCGGGCGCAGGTCGAGCAGCAGGTGCGCGGGCTTGCCGACCGGAAAAGTGTAGCGATGCCAGCCCACGCGACGGCTGGCGGTGAGTTCGGCGCGCACGCTGTAGTCGCTGAGCGTGACCGCGTAATAGCCCGGATGCTCCACTTCGGTGGCATGGTCGAAGCGCGAGCGGTAGCCGCTGCCGGGAATCTTTTCATCGCCCGGATCGAGCTTCACGTCGCCGGCGATCGGCATCACCAGTACGTCGCCCAGGTCCGAATGCCCGGAGCCGGAAAAATGCGTGTGGGAAAAGCCCATGATGGTGGGGTCGCCGTACTGGTACCCGGCAGCCCATTTGTAGGCGTGCTTGAAATCGGGCATGGCAGTATCCGGCGACAGCTGGATCATGCCGAACGGCACCGTCGCGCCGGGGAAAACATGCCCATCGCCGCCCGTACCTATGCGAGGATCGACATCCGCCGCGTGTTGCCCGGCGCGGGCCGTGGTCAAGCCACCGAGCGACGCCATCAACAGTACGGCCAGGCAGGAACAAGTCAGGCGATGGTCCATGGTAAACAGTCCGGAGAAGTGGTTTGGATCGTTCTAAATGGCGCAAGCTAACATCGACGCAACATCTTCGCATGTTGCACTGCGTGATCATGAATTTGCCGGTTCGGGTAAATTTGGATCGTTCCAAAAGCAAGGATTCGGCATAAATGGGGAACACACCGCCGGTCGGCCGCAAGGTCACCCTCAGCGACATCGCCGCGGGCTGCGACGTCTCCCGGGCCACCGTGTCGCTGGTGCTGCGGGGCAGCCCGCTGGTCAACAAGCACACCCGCGCTCGCGTCGAAGAAGAGCTGCGGCGGCAAGGCTACGTCTACAACCGGGCGGCGGCCAACCTGCGCCGGCGTACCTCGTCGAGCATTGCGTTGGTCCTCAATGACCTGGCCAACCCGTTCTTTGCGGAGTTCGCCGCCGGGGTGGATGAAGTGTTGGGCAATACCGGCTACGTCACGCTGCTGGGCAGCACCGGCGAATCGACCGAACGCGAACTGGCGGTGCTCGGCTCGCTGATGGAGCATGGGCCAGCCGGCATCATCCTGTCACCGGCCGAAGGCAGTGACGGCCAGCAGGTGCTCGCCGCGGTGGGATCACAGACGCCGTTGCTGCTGTTCAACCGTGAAGTGGGCGGTGACCTCGCCGCATGCGATCACTGGGACCGGCTGTTCCTCGACAACCAGCGCGGCGCACGCCTCGCCACCGAACACTTGATTGCGCAAGGCCATCGGCGCATCGCCTTCTACGGCGGTCACCTTGGCTCCAGTTCCTGCCAACAGCGGCGCGCCGGCTACCACGAGGCGATGAAGGCGGCAGGCCTATCGGTGGAAGCGAACTGGATGATCGAGTGCATGCCCAATCGCCTGGATGCGGTAGCGCAAAGCGAGCACTTGTTCGCCGGGCGCGAAGCGCCAACGGCGGCGGCCTGCTACAACGATGCGGTGGCACTTGGCCTGATGCTGGGGCTGCACCAGCGCGGCCTGCAGCCGGGCCGCGATTTTGCCCTCACCGGTTTCGACGATATCGCCGAGGCGGCGGTCAGCGCCCCGCCGCTTACCACCCTGGCCGTAACCCCGCGCGCGCGCGGCCGGCAAGCCGCGGAGCTGATCCTGCAGCGCTTGCAGGAACCGTCCGCGCCACCCCGCCAAACCATCGTTCCGGTGCAATTGCTGGTCCGCGCCAGCAGCTGTCCGCCTCACGCCTGATCATAAGGACATCCCACATCATGGCTTTTACCGCTCCTACGCCGCCGGCCTCTGCCTCCTCGACGGCCCCGCACAGCAGTCGCTACACGTATTACCCGCTTGCGCTGACCGTCATCACGGCGGTCTTTTTCATGTGGGGTTTCCTCACTGCGCTGAACGACATCCTGATCCCGCATCTGAAGGCGGTGTTCGAGCTTAACTACGCGCAGGCGATGCTGGTGCAGCTCACATTCTTCGGCACGTATTTCCTGATGTCGCTACCGGCCGGGCGTGTGGTGGCGCACCTGGGCTACAAGAAAAGCATCGTGGCCGGATTGATCATCGCCGGCATCGGCGCATTGGGCTTCTGGCCGGCGGCCGGCTTGCGGCTGTACATCGCGTTCCTGGGCGCACTGTTCGTGCTGGCGACCGGCATTACCGTGTTGCAGGTGGCGGCCAATCCCTACGTGGCGCTGCTCGGGCCGGAAAAAACCAGTTCCAGCCGCCTGACCCTGGCGCAGGCGCTGAACTCGTTCGGCACCTTTCTCGCTCCGTGGTTCGGCAGCTTGTTGATCCTGTCGACCAAGGTGAAGAGCAGCGATGAAATTTCCACGCTGTCGGCCAGCGGTTTGGCTCTTTATCGCACGCAGGAAGCGCAGGCCGTGCAAACGCCGTACATCGGCCTGGCCGTGGTGCTGGTGCTATTGGCGGTATTCGTATGGATCTTCCGCCTGCCCTCGCTGGAGGAAAGCACGGAGCAGGCCGACAGCAGCCGGCACACCTTGCTGGATGCCTTGCGCTACAAGCACGTGCTGTTCGGGATTCTGGGCATCTTTTTCTACGTCGGCGCGGAAGTGTCGATCGGCAGCTTCATGGTCAACTATCTGTCGCAGCCGGACATCGGCCACATGAGCGAACAACAGGCCGCGCACTATGTGGCGTTGTACTGGGGCGGCGCGATGGTGGGCCGGTTCCTGGGCTCGGCGCTGCTGGCAAAATTCTCGCCGCGCAAGTTACTGGCACTATTCGCCGCGATCAATATCCTGTTGCTGCTCACCACTGTGTCGACCAGCGGCGCGGTCGCCATGTACAGCATCGTGGCGATCGGCCTGTTCAACTCGATCATGTTCCCGACCATCTTCTCGCTCGGCATCGAGCGCATGGGCCCGCTTACCGGCAAGGCGTCCAGCCTGCTGATCATGGCGATCGTGGGCGGTGCGCTGATGCCTTATCTGCAAGGCCTGGTGGCGGACAACATCGGTGTGCAGCATGCGTTCTTCTTGCCGATGCTGTGCTATGCGTACATCGTTTTCTACGGGCTGAGCGGCTCGAAAATCCGCAGTGCACCGGTCCAGGCCACGTGACGGCAAACCCGTTGCCCGCGGGCGTAGACCGGGCGACGGGCATGCGCGCAGCCGGGCACCGGTTCAACAAGCCTGGAAGAAAAATCATCCGTTTCGATCTTGAGGTCCATTGATGAAACGTTCCATCCTCTGCTTCGGCGAGGCTTTGATCGACATGCACGGCGAAGGCGGCGATGGCTACGGCTTCGCGCGCCACTTCATCCCCTTCGCTGGCGGCGCACCGGCCAACGTCGCCGTCGCCGTGGCCAAGCTGGGCCGGCACGCGCGCTTCGCCGGCATGCTGGCGCTCGATCGCTTCGGCGATTTTCTGCTGCACAGCCTGCAGCAAGCTGGCGTGGATACCGCAGATGTCGTGCGTACCGGCGAGGCGAATACGGCGCTGGCGTTCGTCACGCTCGATTCGCTCGGCGAACGCAGCTTCAGCTTTTATCGCCCGCCCTCGGCCGACCTGTTGTTCCGCGCCGAACACTTCCGCCCGGAAACATTCGACGACACCGCGGTATTCCACGTCTGCTCCAACAGCATGACCGACGCGGATCTGGCCGACGCCACGCTGGAAGGCATGCGCCGCGCGCGACGCGCCGGCGCATTGGTGAGCTTCGACCTGAACCTGCGCCCTGCCTTGTGGCCGCTCGGCAGCGAACCGCGCGCGCATGTATGGCCGGCCTTGCTGCTGGCCGATGTGGTGAAGCTCAGCGCGGAAGAATTCGACTGGCTGGCGAACGACGGCGAACAGGTGCTGCTCGATCGCCTGTGGACCGGCAATGCGCGCCTGCTGATCGTGACCGATGGTGCGCTGCCGCTGCGCTGGTACCACCCGGATGCCGACGGCGAGCTGCCCTGCTACAACGTGCCCATGGTCGATAGCACCGGTGCGGGCGACGCCTTCGTCGGCGGCCTGCTGCAACAGCTCGCCGACCAGGGCATTACCGCGGATAACCTCGATGCCTGGGTCGGCACCCTGCCGCGCCTGCATGCCGCACTGCGCTACGCCAGCGCTTGCGGCGCGGTAGCCGTAACGCGGCATGGCTCGTTCGCCGCGATGCCGAATGCCGACGAGGCAGCACAGTTCATGGAGACACACGCATGACCACGCCAGCCGTTCCGGATTTCCGCTCCGAACATTTCCTGCGCGAACACATCGCACAGACCATGGCTTTCTACCATCCGCGCGCCATCGATCCTGCCGGCGGCTTCTTCCACTACTTCCGCGACGACGGCACGGTCTACGACACCAGCCATCGCCATCTGGTGAGCAGCACGCGCTTCGTCTTCAACTACGCCATGGCCGCGATCGAATTCGGCCGCGAGGATTACCTTAAGGCCGCGCGCCACGGCCTGCGCTACTTGCGCGACGTGCACCGCGACGCCCATACCGGCGGTTATGCCTGGACGATCCGTGACGGCAAGCCGGACGACCGCATGAATCACGCCTATGGCGTGGCCTTCGTGCTGCTCGCCTACGCCACCGCCGTCAAGGCCGGCATCCATGAAGCCAGGGCATGGATGGACGAAACCTGGGAGCTGCTGGAACACCGCTACTGGGACGCGCAGGCCAGCCTGTATCGCGACGAAGCCGACGCGCAGTGGCACTTCACCGACTACCGTGGCCAGAACGCCAACATGCATATGTGCGAGGCGATGCTGGCCGCCTATCAGGCCAGTGACGAACCGCGCTACCTGGAACGCGCCCTTGCCCTTGCCCACACCATGACGCAACGCCAGGCCAAACTCGCCAACGGCCTGGTGTGGGAGCACTACAAAACCGACTGGAGCGTGGACTGGGATTACAACCGCGACAATCCCAAGCACCTGTTCCGTCCGTGGGGTTTCCAGCCCGGCCATCAAACCGAATGGGCCAAGCTGCTGCTGATCCTCGAATCGCTGCTGCTGGAACGCAACCGCGAAGAAAAATGGCTGGCGCCCACCGCGCAACACTTGTTCGATACCGCCTTGGCGCATGCGTGGGATCCCGTGCACGGCGGCATCTGCTATGGCTTCGCGCCCGATGGCAGCGTCTGTGACGGCGACAAATATTTCTGGGTGCAGGCCGAGTCGCTGGCCGCCGCCGCGCTGTTGCACGCACGTACCGGCCAAGCCAAATACGACCAATGGTATGAAAAGCTCTGGGCCTACGCCTGGGAACACTTCATCGACCACCGGTACGGCGCCTGGTACCGCATCCTTACCCAGGACAACAAGAAATACGACGACGAGAAGAGTCCGGCCGGCAAGGTGGACTATCACACCATGGGCGCGTGCTATGAAGTAATGGCGCTGATCCGCGATGGCGGAACACCCTGATTGCAAAGGGCGTTAACGGGATAACGGGGTGGAAGGGTCTTGTGCGTTTGGTGGGTACGCTGCTGCCCACCATCGATCGTGGCGCCAGGGCCGACGGCATAGGTGATCCAGCCAGGCCTTTGACCCGCACCCAGCGCGAGCTTGTCGCTCAACGTCTGGCTGCCATGGCTCATTCCCGGGCCATCGATCCATTCGCGGTGCGGATTTAAGACCCATTGCGACATTAGTCGCCGCACCTGCAGGTGAATCAAATAGTTGTACTTAGTCCCGTCCAACGCCGTCGCCGCGCCGCTGCCCGCATGCCGACATAGCCGGCCACCTGACTCAGCTCCATGTTCTCTTGCACTTTCTGTGCATCGAAGATCGGTGCGAGCGCCTGATTGCCGAGCGAGCGATCGCGATCCAGGTCACTGAGGTCCCGGTTCGGGTTATCGCGCACGTTGATCGCGCCTTGTGCGATGCCTGAGTTCGTATCGCTGCTGCTATTCCCACGCTGCGACGTCGTCAGCGAGAGCGTGGTGCCGATGCCGCTGAGGGCATTGCCGACCGTACTGCCCCCTGCACCATAGCCGCCACCGGAACCAAGCGTGAAGGCGCCAATCGCTCTGCCTTTTGTTTGCAGTACCACTGCCGATGCTCCGTGCACACTACTGATCGATACGCCTTGCTCACGAAATTTCGTGGCCTGATCTCCCCTGATGCCGGTGGGCTGGGTGGCGCAGCCGGCCAATACCGATACCAGCACGGCCATTAACAGCTTGTGTTTCATAGCGTGGCCCTCAGAATCCTCGCAAGGTTGATCGTCAATACGAATAGACAAGTTGCAGTCCGGCCGCTGGCCGCTGATGGGGCAACGCATCCCGACCATGCAACGGCTTGCCGGCGAACACATCCCAACCGAGTTGGCGATAAGTGCCGCGCAAGCCGAAGAAGCCGCCGCTCAAGGTGGTGTTGCCGGGGATGTATTCGGTGCCGGGGCCACTCACGCGGCCGGCATCGATGCCCGCGTAAAACACCATCGGCCAGCTGCCCAGTGGCAGGGACAAGGTGTTGCGCCAATACCAGCCTTTGGCGGCGGCGAGCGTCTGGTCGCCATCGAAACCACGCACGGTGTAGCGGCCGCCGATGCCGATGTATTCGGAGCCGTAAAGATGGTTGTCGGTGTACTGGCCGTGGAACTCACTGGTCCATTGCATCGGTTGCCGCCCTAGCGCGAACGGCCGGGTGAACGATGCATCCAGGGTGGTGAGGTGGTAGCGAAAGAGGGGATCGTCGGGCTGGCGATCACCCGAATCATGCTGGCCGCCGAACCAGGGCACGCCGAAGCGTTCAGCCACACGCAGATCCAGCTGTGCGTTGCCGAGGTAACGGCGATGGGCGATGGCCGCTTCCAGCATGCTCATGTCGCGACGCTGCGAATCCAGCTCCACGTCTTCGATATAGCTGTGTGCCCAACGCTTGCCGACATGCAGCTCGGCGGTCGTCTTGCTGTGGCGATCGCGATAAAGCAGGCGCTGCGCCGACAGGTCGATCGTCCTGGAGATGCCGCTGCTGTTGAAGGTCTGCGCCGATCCTGCCACCGTCTGGTGATAGCGCAAGCCATAGACGCTGGCGGCAAACAGCCAGTTGCCGCGCGGAATGGAGTAATTGCCGTTGAAGCCCTGCGTGCCGCGTCCCGAACCGTTGAGCACGTCGTGCGTCACGCCAAGCGACAGCAGGTCATTGGCGCGTAGCGGATGGTCGATGCCCAGGTTCACGCCAGCCTGATAGCGACCCGTGGCCGCGGCTCCGGAATCATCCAGCGTGGCGACAACGCGCCAGGGCTTGCTGCGCTTGACGGTTATGACGAGATCGGATTGACCTGTCCCCTCCGCCAACGCAATGTCGATCGTTACATCCTGCGACGGCAGGCGTTTGAGCTGATCGAGCCCTTGTTCGATGTCGCGCAGGTTGAGCAAGTCGCCGGGACGCATTGGCAAGGCCCAGCGCCAATCGTCGGATGACGAACCATCCGCCATGCGCACGGCGTGGATCACGCCCGGCACCAGGGTGACGATGAGCACGCCGCTGGAGAGATTCTGCGCCTGAAGGCCGATGCGCGTGGTGACATAGCCGTGATCGATGATCAGATCGCCGGCGCGGCGCACGATCAGGCTGATGCCTTCATGACCGGCACAGCGTCCGATGTATTGGCTGAGATAACGCTGCACGAACCAGAAATCGGCAGCGCGTGCGCCTACCAGGCGAATGCCGCGCAATGCCATGCAGTCGGCTTCCTCGGGTAAGGCGAGATCGTGGAAGCCGATGGCTGCCGGCTGGTGCAGACGAACATCCGGGGCGTCGTCGCGCGCCTGCCGTTCCTGCGCCTGGCGCTGCGTGCGTTCGCGTTGCTGCTGCTCATCAAGCGTGATCCCGGGCGGCGTTCGATCCTGGGCGGCAACCAGCGGCGGCAGCATCGCCAGGCTTGCTACCGCAAGCCAGCGTCGCCACGAGGCGTCATGACGAACGAAAGATTCTTCCTTGACGTACACGATTCATTCTTGCGCATACCAGAAAGGCCCGGACGATAAACGAAACCTTTATGAGCCAGCCATATGACGCGCGGCGATTAAGAAAAATCAGGAGTTGCTTACGCCCATCCGTAATGAATGCATACAGATCACACCGCTTATCACTTATTTTTTGGCGCAAATTTCGAGCTCTTTCCATAGACACATCCCATGGAGCTCAAAGCTTATTCGCATAATGCGTGACCGCCTTGGGAAAACAGGAGCCGGATAAAAACGTGCCACTGAATCTCGAAGCCGAACGGTTAGATAAAAAAGGCGCGCGCATCGACAACGATAACGGCATCCATGCAAGGTACCGGCGCGCGCAGCATAAGCGCGCATATAAGCCGTCAGCCGGACCGCGAAGCGACCACGGATCGTCCCCGTGGCACCATCCGCCATCTCGCACTGGCATCGCTTTACCGCGTTGCAGTATCGTCGGCCGTTCAGTGCCAGGATGGCGCATTCCCCAACGCTACAGGGCCCTCATGAAATCCATCCTGACGCTTTGCGGCGCGGTGCTAGCCGCCCTTTTCCTTGCTAACGGCGCGAACGCCGTGGATGAAGGCAAGTCCGCCTACCATCCGTTCGAGACCTTCGCACCTTTCGTCTATCCCCAAGCAGCCAATGCCTACCGGTCGGCCAGCGGCAAGCCCGGACCACTGTTCTGGCAGAACCGGGCGGACTACCAGATCAAGGCCACGCTGGACCCGGGTACCCGCAAGCTCACCGGCGAAGAGGTCATTACCTACACCAACCACAGTCCGGACGATCTGGACGTGCTGTGGCTGCAGGTCGAGCAGAACCGCTATCTGAAAGATGCGCGCGGCGCCTTTGGCGGCGGCCGCTTCCCGACCGAATTCACCGACGGAGAGCACATTGCTGCCGTGGCCGTGGAAGGCAGCGACGGCAAGCTGCAGCAGGCTGACTGGTCAGTTTCCGATACGCGCATGCAGGTCCGCCTGCCGCAGCCCTTGAAGGCGCGCGATGGCAAACTGCGCGTGCACATCAGTTACAGCTACACCGTGCCGGGCGAGTTCGGTGGCCGTACCGACGTCAACCCGACCAAGAATGGCGAGATCTTCGAGATCGCGCAGTGGTACCCGCGCATGTGTGTCTATGATGACCTGCGCGGCTGGACCACCGACCCTTACCTCAATAATGAGTTCTACCTGGAATACGGCGACTACGACTACTCGGTGACCGTACCGTGGAACATGATCGTGGTGGGTTCGGGCGAACTGCTCAATCCGCAGGACGTGCTGACCAAGACCGAAATGCAGCGCCTGGACCAGGCACGGCACAGCGACACCACGGTGATGATCCGTTCGGCAGAAGAAGTGAACGATCCCGACAGCCGGCCCAAGCAAAGCGGCATGCTGACCTGGCACTTCCGGATCCAGAACAGCCGCGATGCGGTGTTCGGTGCGTCCAAGGCGTTCATCTGGGATGCCGCGCGCATCAATCTGCCCGACGGCAAGACCGCGCTGGCCGAGTCGGCCTATCCGATCGAAAGCGCGGGCAAGGATGCCTGGGGCCGCGCCACCGAATACGTGAAAGCATCCACCGAGTACTTCTCCAGGCAGTGGTATCCCTATCCTTACCCGGTAGCGATCAACGAAGCGGGCTCGGCGGGCGGCATGGAATACCCAAGCATCACCTTCGACTCGAAGGAAGCCAAGGGCAGCGACCTGCACGCATTGATCGCGCATGAAATCGGGCACACCTGGTTCCCGATGATCGTGGGCACCGACGAACGCCGCAATGCGTGGATGGACGAAGGCTTCAATACCTTTATCGACGTGTACGAAGCCGATCACTTCAACCACGGCGAATACGCGCCCAAGCGCGATTCCGAATACGCGCCCGGCCATGGCAATCCCGCCGACGAGATCGTCAAGGTATTGACCGATCCGGATGCGCCGCCGTTGCTCACGCGCGCCGACGAGATCCAGGAGAAGTACCGCCATCCGGTCACCTACTTCAAATCGGCCTACGGCCTGGTCTTGCTGCGCGAGCAGATCATCGGGCCGGAGCGTTTCGATCCCGCCTTCCGCAAATACATCCAGACCTGGGCCTACAAGCATCCCAGCCCATCGGATTTCTTCCGCTTCATGGAAAGCGAAACCGGCGAAGACCTGAGCTGGTTCTGGCGCGGCTGGTACGAGTACAACTGGAAGCTGGATCTGGCAGTGGAGAACGTGGCGCCGCTCGACGGCGACTGGCGCAAAGGCGCGACGGTTACGCTCGCCAACCTGGATAAGCTGGTAATGCCGGCCACGCTGCAAGTGGTCTACACCGATGGCAGCAAGCAGGATGTGCGCGTGCCGGTCGAAACCTGGATGCAGCACCGCAGCTATGTGATCAACGTGGCAGGCAACAAGCCGGTGAAGTCGGCGACGATCGATCCGCAGCATGCGATTCCGGATGTGGATCGGAGCAATAACACGTTTACGGTGCGGTAATCGGTTTCTCTCCAAGGGCCCTCTTGCCGCATGGGCGGAGGGCTCGGGCGCCTACGGCTCCGGCGGGGTGCGAATCGCCCGCGAAAAATCATCGTCCGGTTTCGTATCGCGTGCGCGTGCCGTGATATCGCCCTGCCGTATCAGCACATCCAGCGGATAATGCTGGTCCAGCGCGCCCACGCCATACAGATAACCTGGCAAATAAGCGGTGAGCAGCAGCCGGTAATCGTAGGGCAGCCCCGGATCGATGCGCCTGGCCATGTCGTACACGATGGTCACGCAGTTCGACGTCGCGGTGTTATAGAACGCTGGCCTGGCGGCCAGCTGGTTGGCCTCGCTGACATAGGCGAGGAAGAGCGAACGCATCGCCGGCTTGCTCATCTGCAGCCGGTACAGGTGATCGGTTTCGCCGCGCACATTGGTCCGCACGCGAATCATGTCGCGCTCGTCGGCAGCCACGATCGTGCGTTCGTAATGCTTGAAGAACCCGCCCATGGACGAAAACGACTGTCCCCGCCGGCGGCGGATTTCCACCGAAAAAACCACATGGGAACCATCATCGAAGCCGAATGACAGCAAGGCATGGACGATGCCGGGCATACCCCACGAGGAGAGGATCAGGTCGGCCGATGCCAGCTCACCGAGGTTGTAGTGGCGCGTCTCCCAACGCGCGTCGTAGTCGTCTTCCGAACGCCAGTTGAAATTGCGCACGTTGTAGAGCGTGACATGGTCGCCCGTCACGTCACCGGTGAGCAGGCGTGCCACATCATCGGCCCAGTCGCGGTGGTTGGATGGCATGATCGTGCCCCTCCATGCCAGCAACAACATGAAAGCCAGCGCGTAGACCCCGATCGGCAAGCCACTGCGCCGGGTCCAGGCCGCCACCAGCAGCGCCAGCACAAACACCACCCACAGGAGACTTGCCATCCAGCGGAACATGGCGCCGCCGGGAAACTGATACCAGAGCGCCAGCGCGCCCCATCCGCCCGACAGCACGGCAGCCAGCACGGCCAGCACGTAGAGGATCCATCGCAGGAACATTGGCCATCTCCTCGTAATGGGATTTCGCGACAACTCCGCGGCCGTAGTCCCAGCGCCGGAGCGCGCGCCGGAGCGCGAGCCGCGCAGCCGCATGGCGCAACCGCCTGATGCATGGATAATAGAACGGCAACGACCGACTCATCCGCTTCCACCCGCGAGAAGAATCGATGACAGGCCGCAAGCCAAACTGGATTCCGCGTGTCGTTGCCGTGGCAGCGTTGCTGCTGGGCGCCGGTTGCGACATGGTCGGCGTGCACCATATCGCGCAAAAGGATTACGCCGCCCAGCGCCGCAGCGACGTACTGAGTACCCGCACCCTCAGCGACAGCACCGTGCAGGCCCTCAATGTCGTGGCGCTGGACCGCGACGCATGCGCGGCGAATTTCCCGCGCTGTACCAACACCCTGCTCTATTCCGACGGCCTGGACGACGAACGGCGTCTTTCTTCCCTGGCCGAGCTGTGGCTGGCCTATGCGATCCAGCACGATCATGCCGGCGACAGCACGGCCATCGACGATGCGGCGCTGGATGCCTACCTGCAGTCGGCGCGCTATGCCTATGCCTACCTGTTCTACACCGCGCGCGATCCGGGCGAGCGTGCGTTCGAAACCCGCCAGTGGCAGGTACTGGATTTCTACAACTACGCCACCCGGCGCGCGGTAGGCAGCTTCTTCCGGCTGCTTCCCACGCTGGGCACGGACTGGATGCGCACGCCCGTGGCGGGCTGGAACCTGCTCAAACCCAGCACCGATGTCTACCTGGGGTCGGGCGACTATCTGCCCAAGCAGCTGATTCCCGCCGCAGACCTGGGCTTCAGCGGCCTGCGCAACAGCTATCGCCGCGATGGCTTCGGCTCCACCTTTATTGCCATCGGCGCCAATCCGAACGATAGCGATCAGCCTTGGCGCGAATCGAACTATGTGCCGCTGACCGCGGTACTGGAGTTTCCTGGCGCTACCCTGCAAAGCGTGCTGGAAACGCACGACGTGCGCGTGTATGCGAAGAATCCCTACCTGGACAACGCCATCACCCTGGACGGACAGAGCATCCCGCTGGCCGCCAACTTCACCGCCCCCTATGGCGTGTGGCTTGCGCGCTCCGGTTTTGCGCAGCAATCCATCCGCTCGCTGCTTGGGCGCGGCGGACTGGCTCGGCCGGAAGTGCTGCTGATGCAGCCTTACGATCCGGACCGGCTCACGGTGATCATGTTGCACGGGCTAGCCAGCAGTCCGGAAGCGTGGATCAACGTGGTCAACGAAGTGATGGGTGACGAACAGTTGCGACGCACCTATCAGGTCTGGGAGGTGTATTACCCGACCAATGTACCGGTGGCGGTCAACCTGGCGCAGATCCGCAAGGCGATCGACGACACCTTGCATCACTTCGATCCATCGGGCCGCGCCGTGGCATCCAACCATATCGTGCTGATCGGCCACAGCATGGGCGGCGTCATCGCGCGCTTGCTGGTGTCGTCCAGTGGCGACCGGCTCTGGCGCGTCCTGCCCGAGCGCCCGGGCCTGACCGCCACGCAGCAGCAGAAGATACGCCAACGTCTCGCGCCTTACCTGCAATTCACACCGATGCCGCAAGTGACGCGGGCGGTATTCCTGGCCGCACCGCATCGCGGTACGCCCGTAGCGCAATGGAAACTGGCGCGCTGGATCGGCAGCCTGATCCGCCTGCCGCTGACGCTGCTGGAAGAAGGCAAGGGCCTTACGGATGCGATGCAGGGCAAAGGCGCCACGCGCGGCACGCCCGCGCGCATCCCCAACAGCATCGACAACCTCAGTAACGAAGATCCATTCATCGAGGCGTCGAGCACTTTGCCGATCTCGCCCGAGGTGCATTACCACACCATCGTGGGCATCTATAAATCGAAGGGACCGCTGGCGGCATCCGACGACGGCGTGGTGCCCTACGCCAGCGCCCATCTCGACGGCGCCGATTCCGAACTGGTCGTGCCCTCCTGGCACGACGTGCAGGAAACGCCCCAGGCGATCATCGAACTGCGTCGTATCCTGCGGCTGCACGCCAGCGCCCTGCACTGCCTGTGGCAGGCTGGCGCGGGTGACGCGGGCAGAACGCAGCTTGCGTGTGGGCAACCGTCGTCGTAAGCCGCCGCCCTATAAAGCGCTTGGTGAATCCGAAACTTGACGCGCCGGGTCGCGCAAACGGCTCCCGAACAATTCCCTCATAGTCCATGCACAAGCCCCGCCCTGATCTGAAGGCACCAATAAAAGCTCAATCGCGCTTCGCGCCAATGCCGTTGTCGGTTTGGCAACATGATCCATCCATCACCGCGCGCTGCCTTCAGTTCGGAACGATTGCGCTGAAACCAGGAATCAGGACATCGAACGCGCGCTGCACGAACCAACCGGTAGCCATGGCGATAATCAACAGCGAGCCCCAGCGAAACAGCACCACTTGATAAAATCGTGTCTTGCGCATCAGGTAGGCCAGCGGCAGGAAGGCAAGCACGATCGCTTCCTGACCAATCTCCACACCGACACTGAACCCGCCCAGGGATGCTGCCATGGCGCCGGCCGGCAATTGCAATCCCGCCAACGCGCTGGCAAAGCCCAGCCCATGGATAAATCCAAAGGCGAACGCTATCAGCCAAACTCGTTTATGCACTACCGGGTAAATATTATTTAGCGCCGCAACCATCACCGATAGCGCGATGCCCGATTCCACCAGCCGGCTAGGCAAATGCACGATGCCAAGCACAGCCAGGGATAACGTGATCGAGTGCGACAGACTGAAGGCGGACACCACCTTGATGACATCCAGGCAGGGTGGCCAGAAACGTGTTGCCGCCTCCCAGCGATACTGTGGGCGCTGTGTCAGCGCGGCCATCACCACGCCGGTGGCCTCGCTCATGACCGTTCCTTTGCGCCAGGACTCATTTGCAGGTGGCACGCGGCGACGGATCAATACCGCGGGCAACAATAACGACAACAGGAACAGGATATGATCGATGCCGGTCCAGATGTGCCAGATGCCATCGGTCACGAAACTCTTGAATTCTCCCCAGCGATCCGGCTCACGCAAGTTGAGGCTGGCTACGGGGTTACTCGGCCCCAATACCGCCCCGGCGATCTTGTCGCCTGCGTGAATCGTTACGATTCCACGATGATAAGGATCGAGGTCGTACATCAGTTGATAGACGACGGTCAGCTTGCTCGGGATGTTCTTGTCGCAGACGGCATCGAACAAGATGACATCGTAAGCACCATCGGTATGATCATCGATCATTTGCCCGGTGGGCTGCATCGTGCAAGTCAAGCCATCGCCCTTGATGGTTAATCGAGACAATGCATAATTTTCGATCGCGCTGCGATGTGCCTGCACCTCGCCCCAGGTAATGGCGCCGTCATGCCGGGTATCGAGGCCGATCGCGAAATCGAGATCGCGCAAAGCGATATCCCATTGACCATGCATGACATGATCATTCGCGACGTCGGTGTGCAAGGTCAGGTACGCATCGCTTTCTTTGTGCGCCCACGCATCCGGCGAGGCCAACCCGATGGCGGCGGCACAAAATGCGATCAGCAGACTACGCAGGTTCACGGGTTGCGTCGCGTCAAGGCGGCTTTTCCGCTGGTGGCTTGCGCCAACTGCACCTGTGCAACCAATGGATTAAGGGTTACGTCATAGAGGTGGGTGCGGGCGATGAAGTCGAGTACGGGTGTTGCCGCCGAGGGATCCTGGCTGGCGATCGCCGCCTCGAGGTAGACGCGCACATCCTTGGGCGACCGCTGCACTTGCCAATCCTGCCTTGCCAGCTCGAGCGCCACGTTGGGATCATGCAGGATATGCAGCGTGTAGCTAGACTGCTCACGCATAAAAACATGGTCGCCCCGTTGCTCCATCGACTTGAACCGGGCATTCATCTCGGCCACGTCGCCTTTGGCGCGAGATAGGCCCAACGCAGTTTCGGCTGTTACCAGCACCAAGAACGACGTATCCGACTGGGTATCGCCGCTGACCAGGTTGATCGCTTCCTGCGCGCGTCCTTGGTCGAGCAGGAACTCGCCGTAGTCGGCGAGCAGAAAGTTATCGCCCGGTGTCCACTGCAAGGCATTCCTGAAATGCGCATCGGCCACCACCGGTTTACCCATGCGGGCCGCCGCTTCGGCCAAAAGTCCTTCGACCCATGCCCTGACCGCCGGCGGCGCCTTGGGGCCGGGATCTTCCACCATCGATATCAATGCATAAGCTTGTTCCGGGTGTCCGGTCAGCGAGCGCAAAGATGCCGTACACACGATTCCCATGAAATCACTGCTTGCATTGGCCAGATGCACGCAAGCATCGTTGGCTGTTTCATCATCGCCCTGCACCATGGCGACGGTGGCGAGTGTCAACCAGGCTTGAGCGTTGCCTGGGTCGCGCTTGAGAACCTGCATCAACTCGTTGCGCGATGCCTGGAACATGTGTCGGCTTTGCTGGATCGTCGCATGCACTAGCAACACCGGAATGGGTGGTGCAGCCTGGATCATGTAAGGCGCGATCACCGCCATCGCGCGCCCAAGAAACCGGGCGTCCCCGGTGGATCGTCCGTAGTCGATATACGCCATCGCCAGCGCCACAGCCCTGCCTGCATCGTTCGGATGCCGCTGGAGATCCTCGCGCAGTCGAGTGAACTGGCGCACACGCGGATCAGTCGTTGGTGGCACTAGCTGGAGCACTATATCCGGATGAGCCGGTATGTACGGTGTACTGTGCTCGGCTTGTGCCATGTCAGCCATCAGCAACAACGCAAGCGAAAGGAAGACGCGCAGTGCATCGCGGCACGCATTGCGATGCACTGCGCCAGGCTTGCTTCTGAATCCAAAGCTCAGACAAGAGAGTCGATGGCAATCCATGGTCAGGGCTCAGTTGGCGGCCACACCATTTTCGCCGTTAGGAGAACCAGGCAGCGGCGTCATCAGGTACGGGAACTGAGGAAGATACGTGTCGGCTGGATATTCGTCTCCGACGACCTTTTCAGTCGCCGCGGTCGGACCCGGCGAGCGCGTACCATCCGTAAACGGTGCGCCGTTATTCGGATCCTTGGTTTCATTACCACAGGCACCGATGGACGTACTGCACAGAGCGCCTTCTTCCACGCGCAGGGCAATGTCCACCACATCGTCATAAGGACGACGTCCATTCGGGAACCCCGCCAGATCGCCGCCCAGTACGCCCAGATCGTTCTGCTTGGCGGGCGCGGTAACCGGTGTGCTCGTGTTCAAGCGGAGCTCTTCCGACGGCGTGACGCTGGCGGGTTTGTTAAGACCCGGCACGCCGGTCAGGAACACGGTGACAAGGTCATAACGCGGGGTATGGGGGATAGCCGCCCCGAACAATGTGTTGACGAGCGCAGGGAGCGTGGGATTGGTCACGTATTTCGCGAACTGCGCATCGTCGCACGGAGCACTGCCATTGTACTTGTCTTTATCCGGCAAACCGATCACCACCTCGTTGAACAGTGGCAGGCCCAACCGTGAGACCTGCACATAATCAGCGGGCCCTGCGTTAGCGGGTGCTGCGGATTGGCCGCCATTAGCCGGGTCGATGTCCAGATGTTTCGGAATGCTGGCGGTAGTCCATCCGCCGATGATTGGATCGGAACTGTTGCTGCGCAAACAACTTGCCGGAACCTCCAATGCAAGCGTGTCAACATTCTTGGCAGTCAGTGCATTGTGCGAGGACTCCCGCGAGCCGAGCGGGTTGAGGTTGAACAGGTCGAAGATTTCCCCGACGTTGACGACGAAGCCATCTTTACGCTGTCCGGCGAACACCCTGCCGTGCTGCGAGCATCCAGGAATAACGACATCGTAAACATAGTTGTTCGCGTAGCCGGCGTAGTCATTGATCGACTTAAAGCCGATATTGTCGACCGGCTTGACGAATGTCGACGACCCGCCCTCACTATTCACAAGCGGCCGGCCCTTGCTGTCATCGCCCTGCAGCACTTCCACTGTATACGTTTCGATGCGATTGAGATCGCTTTGATTGCTGCTGGAAATACGGCCGATGTTGAGCACCGGCACAGCAATGGGCTTGCCATTTGCACCCGTAGGAACAGTGAGATTCTTGTAGGTGTTGGTGAAGCGGAAGCGGAAGGTCAAATCCGATCGGGCATGCCCGGCATTGTCGATATGAATGTCGTAGTAGGCATTCGGATCAAGCGCGTAGTAAATAGGACCTGCACCGGGTGTCTGTAGCGGGTTGTAGTTGGCGAGCAAGGTGACGTATCCCTGACGTCCCGGCTCGTAACTCATGAACATGTAGAAGTCGCTGCCGTCGACTTGCGGAAGAGTGCTGATGAACGGCGCCTCGCGATGGCTTGATGCGAGCGCAACTGCTGGCACCAGACTGATAAACAGGAAAAGCGGTTTGAATTTCATGGTGTTTTCTCGCCCTGCGTAGTTTGGTCACATTCCGCGGGAATCTTACGGGCGGTACATAAAGCGACTCCACGCGGTTCCGTGGTACGGATCCCGCTCCTGAATTTCGCTCCGACCTGAAGCGCGGACAATACTTAGGTAATGCACCCTGGATGCATTGATAAGCGTTGCTCCCATCCATCTTCACGATCGGCCCCTGGCCAATCCCCTTCCTTGGTGAACATAGGTGGATACGTTTATAGCCGGGATACGAATGCACGGCGCCGAGAACAATAGGGCACGCAATGTTACTACCGCGCATTTTTTTCCTATTTTTAGGAGAACGTAATAGATATTATCCACGTCATCGGACCGCATGCATGATCATTACAAATAAAAGGATCTGATTTTTGACGGACACAGTCGTTGAACGGATATACGTTGCCGATGATGACGTGATCCGCATTGCCTTTTTGATTCGACATATCACTAATTGCCTTGTTTGGTAACTGTAATATCCTTGCTTTCGATCGCTTTAAGTTCGACTTACCGTCAACGCAGCGATCCTGGAAGCCCGGTCGTCCGCGCTCAACCGGCCGGACACGACGTGGCGGGAAAGCATCTTTTTTCGTATCGAATCTCCATTGTCCGTTTAACTTCCGGCAGGAAACAGTCATACGCGCGGATTCGAGGGTTTAAACACACTGGCGTACGTCCGTATCTTTCAACGCATCGTCGACATAGGAGCGCGTAGCGTTGCCCCGGTCGCCAAGCGTCCATGCTTGTCTAGGCTTGTCTCGCCAAGTGGAATATTGACCTATTAATAAAATCCGGGGAATTTCGCCGTTACTTCGTCACGTTGAATGTCTGTTTGGGTAGCGAACATTCGATGCAGCCGCCATCACGCCAGACACATATCCAACCATTGACGGTGGCGAGATCCTTGCCTCCCCTTGGTTCAGGTGATCGCGCCTCCTAGCCGGCACTTTCGCCGTTCCATCGCTCAAGGATAGGGAGCCCAAACCGTCATCCCATTCGCAGAGGGTGGATTGCATGTACGTGCGCCGCGTACGCCTGGTCCATTCTTGTTTGCAGCTTGCAGTCTTTGCTTCACCGGTCCTGCTTTCAGCCCAGGCAAGCCATGCACAGGCGATAACGGCGCAAGGCAACATGGTTGCCATTGACTCCAATCCGGCCAAGATGGCCAAGACGTTGCAGCGCGTGTCGGTGATTGGGCACTACGATAACGCGGTCGGCACGTCGAATGCGGCCTCCCAGGGCATCATTTTGGGATCACTTTTGCAGGACTTGCCTCTTTTGCGCCCCGGCGAGGTGCTGGAGGCTATTCCAGGCATGGTGGTCACGCAGCATTCGGGCGATGGCAAGGCGAATCAGTATTTTCTTCGCGGCTACAACCTCGATCACGGCACTGACTTTGCGACTGGCGTCGATGGCGTGCCCGTCAACATGCCAACCAATGCGCACGGCCAGGGTTATTCTGATTTAAATTTTGTGATCCCTGAGCTTGTACAGCAAATCGACTACCGCAAGGGCACCTACTTCGCCGAGAACGGTGATTTTTCCGCAGCAGGATCAGCCGATATCTATTATCGCAATAGCCTGCTCGCGCCGTTCGCTCAAGTCACCGTAGGCAGCTACGACTATCGGCGCGCATTGATCGCCGGGTCGTTCCCTGTGTTTCCCAACCGGAGCGACGCCGCAGCAACGTCAGCGTCCGCCGGGCCCATCCTGCTGGCTGCCGTCGACGGGCTGGAAGAGAATGGACCGTGGCGATTACCCGAAGGCATGCGCAAGCTAAATATTCTGCTGCGCCTGACTGACGGCGATGCAACAAACGGTTGGTCCATCGACGGCATCGCCTATCAGGCCCACTGGAACTCCACCGACCAAGTGCCGCTGGCACTCATACAGTCTGGCCAGCTCTGCCGCTTCTGCGCACTAGATCCCACCGACGGGGGCGATAGCACACGCGATATTCTGTCCGGTGAATGGCACACCCACGACGCGGCTGGATACACCAAGGTAATGGCTTACCTTGAGCACTATCAGCTGCAGCTTTTTTCCGACTTCACGTTTTTCGAACTTCGTCCAGCGACCGGCGACCAATTCGAGCAGGAGGAAGCGCGCAATATCCTCGGCACGAAGTTGGCGCACGGTTGGGCGCACAACCTTTTTGACCATGATTCAACCACCGAGGCTGGCCTGCAGATACGCCGCGACTACATCCACGTTGGACTATTTGATACCGAAGCGCGCGTTCCCTTTCAGACAGTTAACGACAACCTGGTCGGCGAGACCGAGGCCGGGCTCTATATCGAAAACACGACCGAGTGGAATGAATGGTTTCGAACCCTGGCAGGCATGCGCGAAGACATCGTGCAAATGAACCTGACATCTCTATCACTGGCGCAAAACAGCGGTAGCGCATCTGCGAGCAGAACATCGCCAAAGTTATCGCTGATCTTTGGTCCCTGGCACGACACAGAATTCTTCATCAACGCCGGCGATGGCTTTCACAGCAATGATGCGCGTGGCGTCATCTACAAGATAGATCCAACCACTGGCGGACCGGCATCACCTGTGCCGCCGCTAGTAGGCGCTTTTGGTGAGGAAGCCGGCATTCGAACTGACGCGATTCCAGACCTGCAGAGCTCCCTCGCATTGTGGCATCTAAATACTGCTTCGGAACTCATCTACAACGCGGATTCGGATATCGGCAGCACGACACCCAACGGCGCCAGCACCCGCTACGGCGTGGAGTGGAACAACCACTTGATGCTTAATAATTGGCTGCTTTTAGATGCTGACCTCGCCTATACTCACGCGCGCTATACACATGAGAACGAGAACGGGCTTTCCGGCGACTACATCCCAAACGCTGTTCCAAAAGTGGCGTCCATAGGACTGACGGTGCATGACGTCGACGGTTGGTCGGGCGATATAAAGCTGCGTTACATCGGTGCGTATCCGCTATCACAGGACGATGCCCTGGTCGGGCCAAGCTCCCTCGTGACGAATCTACGGGTACAACGGCAACTGTCGCCGCGAATGTCGCTGTCGCTGGACGTCTTGAACATCTTCGACCGAAAGTACTACGACATTTCCTACGAGCAGGACTACCGAGTGTCGACTACCGCGCCGGTCGTGCCTGCGGGCATCACCGTGCACCCCGGCGAACCTCGCGAATTCCGGTTCACTCTGAGACTAAATCTTTAGCTGGACTTCTGCATTGCCAGGACATTGTAACCAGCCGGCGCAAATCTTGAATGCCACGATCAATCAGTAGTGATATCGCTCACCACTGCATCGCGAAACTTACACTCTCTTGTATCGCAGGCGCATAGCCGTTCATCCAAACGCGCCGATCCCAAGTTGAAAATTAGTGCGAGAAAATGAAAAGTTTGAAAATAAACAACCCTTGATGAATCAAGGGCTGTTTATTCAAATCTGACAATACATTCCAGGTATTCATTAGAACGGAATATCGTCATCGTCGAAATTGCTGTTGCTTTCCGGTGGCGGCACGGATTGACGCTGCGGCGCACCGCCGAAATCATCGCCGCCGCTACCGCCACGGCGTGGCGGGCCGCCCTGCGGGCGCTCGCGATAACCACCACCGCCGCCACCGCTCATGCCGCCGCCCTCGCCACTACCGCCGCCGAGCATCTGCAGTTCGCTAGCGATGATGTCGGTGGAATAGCGCTCGACGCCGTCCTTGCCGGTGTACTTGTCGGTGCGCAACGAGCCTTCGACGTAGACCTGGCGGCCCTTCTTGAGATATTCGCCGGCGATCTCCGCCAGCCGGCCGAACAGCTTGACGCGATGCCATTCGGTGCGTTCCTGCTTCTGGCCGCTTTGCTTGTCGGTCCATTGTTCGGAAGTGGCGATGCTCAGGCTGGCAATCGCGGTACCGCTGCCGGTATAGCGGACTTCGGGATCCGCGCCGAGATTGCCGACCAGGATGACTTTATTTATGCCGCGTGCCATGGATGACCTCAAGACTGAATCTGGACAAGTTTTTTTGCTTGATCAGCGTCGGATTGCCGCTTCGCCGCGATGGTGGACACTACGCCTGCAGCCTTGGCTGAAATGGCGTGCGCGCGGAGGACCATCGACGCTGACCTTGGTTTTCCACGAGAGCCGTCAACCACCGGCCCACAGGCACTCCATGATACATGCCTGACGCCCGGCCTCCCGGCACTCGCTCCAGCTTGGGTGATGGGCCGCCATCCCGGCAATACCCGGGCCCAGCCGCATACCCCATCGGTACAACGGCCGGATCGCAATTCACACCTTGAAGGCCATGGTGGCCTCGATAGCCTGTCGCCACCCCGTGTAGAGCGCCTCGCGCTGGTTTTCCGGCATGGCGGGTTCGAACCGGTGATCGACTGCCCAATGACGGGCGATGTCCTCGCGGCTGGACCAGAAGCCGGTGGCGAGGCCGGCCAGGTAGGCCGCGCCCAGCGCGGTGGTCTGGGCCACTTTCGGCCGCAGCACAGGCACATTCAGCATGTCGCTCTGGAACTGCCCCAGGAATCCGTTGGCGATGGCGCCGCCATCGGCGCGCAACTCTTTTAGCTTCAGGCCCGCGTCGCTTTCCATCGCCGCCAGCACATCGCGGGTCTGGTAAGCCATCGACTCCAGCGCCGCGCGAACGAAGTGCTCCTTGGTGGTGCCACGCGAAAGCCCGAATACGGCGCCACGCACATCGCTGCGCCAGTAGGGCGCGCCCAGTCCGACAAAGGCCGGCACCATATAGACGCCTTCGTTGGTGCCGGCGCGCTCGGCGTATTGCTGCGAATCGCTGGCCTTGCCCAGCATGCGCAGGCCGTCGCGCAACCACTGGATCACCGAACCGGCAACGAAGATGCTGCCTTCCAGCGCGTATTCCACTTTGCCGTCCAGGCCCCAGGCGATAGTGGTGAGCAAACCGTTCTGCGAGGTGACGGCCTGCTCGCCCGTGTTCATCAGCATGAAGCAACCGGTGCCGTAAGTATTCTTGGCCATGCCCGGTTGGAAGCAGGCCTGGCCGAACAAGGCCGCCTGCTGGTCGCCCGCCACGCCGGCGATCGGCACTTCCTGGCCGAAGAAATGCCGGCCCAGGGTCTTGCCATAGATTTCGCTGCTTGAACGTACCTCGGGCAGCATCGCTTTGGGCACATCGAGCATGTCCAGCAGCTGGTCGTCCCATCGCTGTGCGTGAATGTCATACATCAAAGTACGCGAGGCATTGGTGTAGTCGGTGACATGCGCCTTGCCGCCGGTGAGATTCCAGATCAGCCAGGTATCGATGGTGCCGAACAGCAGCTCGCCGCGCCTGGCGCGTTCGCGCGCACCCTCGACGCGATCGAGCATCCACTTCACTTTGGTGCCGGAGAAGTACGCATCGATCAGCAAACCGGTCTTGGCGCGCACCATTTGGTCGTGGCCGGCGGCGACCAGTTCATCGCAGATCTCGCGGGTCTGCCGCGATTGCCACACGATGGCGTTGTAGATCGGTTGTCCAGTTGCCTTGTCCCACACCACTGCGGTTTCACGCTGGTTGGTGATGCCGATGCCGGCAATGGCGCGCGCGTCGACCTGCGCGTTGTTCATCACTTCGGTGATGGTGGTAAGCACGCTGGTCATGATTTCGCGCGGGTTGTGTTCGACCCAGCCCGGCTGCGGGAAAATTTGCCCGAATTCGCGCTGCGCTACGCCGGCGATGCTTCCCGCGCGATCGAACAGAATCGCGCGTGAGCTGGTCGTGCCCTGGTCGATCGCCAGGATGTAGGGCTTATCCATGAAAGGCTCCTGTGAAGTCGGTCGCGATCCAGCCGCCCATGCGGCCGGTACGCCGGACGCATGGAACGGTCATTGCCCGCATGCCCGGAAACACGGCTGACAGTAAGAGGGGAACAGACGCCGACTCACGCGAACGAAGCCCGGCACCGTGGCGCGTTGGCGAGATACGTCGCCAGCCGCGTCACCTGTTCCGGCTGGAAACGCAGGCCGAGCTTGCTGCGCCGCCAGAGCACGTCGTCGGTGTCCACCACCCATTCCAGCGCACGCAGATAATCCACTTCAGCCTGGTAGAGATCCGCGCCGAAGTGCTCGCCCAGGTCCTGCAGCGAACGTGCCTGGCCGAGGATGCGCGTAGTGCGGCTGCCATAGCTATGCACCAGGCGCCACACCATCGCTTCGGGCAGCCAGGGGTGCGCTGCTTGCAATTCGCGTTGCAGGACGTCCACGTCCTGCCGTTCGCCACCGGGTAATGGATGGCCTTTGGACGTCCATGCTTCCGACGCATGCGGAAACAGCGGCGCCAATTGGTCCAGTGCTTCTTCCGCCAGTTTGCGGTAAGTGGTCAGCTTGCCACCGAACACGTTGAGCAGCGGCGCGCCGTGCCGGTCCAGCTCAAGCAGGTAATCGCGCGTGACCTGCGAGGCATTGCCGGTGTCGTCATCGAGCAGCGGGCGCACGCCGCTGTAGCTCCATACGACATCGGCTGGCGCGATGCCGCGCTTGAAGTAGCGATTCACGGCGTCGCACAGGTAATGCGTTTCCTGCTCATCGATGTGCAATGACGCGGGATCGCCGTGATAGTCCAGGTCGGTGGTGCCGATCAGCGTGAACTGGTGCTCGTAAGGGATCGCAAACACGATCCGGCGATCGGGCTGCTGGAAGATATACGCATGCGAGTGTTCGAACAGCCGCGGCACGACGATGTGGCTGCCCTTGACCCATCGCAACGCATGATCATGGCCGACCTTGGCCACCTGTTCGAGGAACTGCACGGCCCACGGGCCGGTGGCGTTGACCAGTGCCCTGGCGCGCACCAGCAATGGCTTGCCTTGCGCCGGTTGCAGGCGCACATCCCAACCGCCTGGGTCGCGGCTGGCACTCAAGCAGCGCGTGCGCGGGTAGATGGTGGCGCCGCGTTCCAGTGCATCCATCGCGTTGAGCACCACCAACCGGGCATCCTGCACCCAGGCATCGGAATACACGAAGCCGGTGTGGAAGTCCGCGCGCAAGGCCGCTCCGGCCTCGTGTCGTTTCAGTGCGATGCGCCGCGATCCGGGCAAAGTGCGGCGACCACGCCCCAGGTTGTCGTAGAGAATCAGGCCTAGCCGGATCATCCACACAGGCCGCAGATGCGACTGGTGCGGCAACACGAAGCGCAATGGCCAGATGATGTGCGGGGCCGCGCGCAGCAGCACCTCGCGCTCGGCCAGCGCCTTGCCTACCAGCGCGAATTCGTATTGCTCCAGGTAGCGCAGGCCGCCATGGATCAGCTTGGTGCTGGCGCTGGAGGTATGCGCAGCCAGATCGTCGCTCTCACACAGGCAGACCGAAAGCCCGCGCCCGGCCGCGTCCCGCGCAATGCCTACGCCGTTGATCCCACCGCCGACTACCAGTAGATCGAACTGCTCAGTCATCGCTCGTCCCTGGAACTGCATTGCAAAGCATCGCTGCGGGCTGCTGGAACACGCACTGCGCCTGTGCGCGGCAGCGGCGGATAGAAGGCCATGCGCGGCATCTCCGGTTTCGCGTTCGGACGTTGCCTTTAGGATCGCATGCCAGGGCCTGGCTCGCTTCGAGGGAGCGATGCACTTGCGTACCGGCCGTGGTGGACAGCCGGCTTGGCCACAGCCTCCAGCGCCGCAGGCGCGGCAGCAGGCAACGGCGTTCACCTTCGCGCTATGGCGCTGGACCGGCTCGATGCCACCTGCTCCGGCAGATCGTGGCTTGGCCTGCGTCTGGAGAATCGCCGCAAGATGGCGCGGGGCCAAACAATCCTCGGTGCACCGTCAAAGCGCCGGACTGGAAGAACTTTCGGGCAGGATCACACGTAATGCAGGCTCCGCCCCTATAATCGAAGTTCTATGTCCAGCCCCAGCCGCATGAACACCGTTCTCCAGACCATCGATCCCGCACGCGATTTTGCCGGGGTGCGCGCCCTTGCCGAGGGCGACATGCAGCGCATCGATGCCCTGGTCCGGCAGCGGCTGGCCTCCGACGTGGTGCTGATCAACCAGATCGCCGACCACATCATTGCCGGCGGCGGCAAGCGCCTGCGCCCGATGCTGCATGCCCTGGCCGCCGGCGCAGCTGGCTACACCGGCGACAAGCACATCAAGCTGGCGGCGGTCATCGAGTTCATCCATACCTCTACGTTGCTGCACGATGACGTGGTGGATGAGTCGGACCTGCGCCGCGGCCGCAAGACGGCCAATGCCCTGTGGGGCAATGCCGCCAGCGTGCTGGTGGGCGACTTCCTCTATTCGCGCTCGTTCCAGCTGATGGTGGAGCTGGACGATATGCGCATCATGCGCATCCTGGCCGATACCACCAACACCATTGCCGAGGGCGAGGTGTTGCAGTTGCTCAACATCGGCAATGCCGACGTGGACGAAGCGGCCTACCTGGCCGTGATCGAGCGCAAGACCGCCGTACTGTTCGCCGCCGCCACCCAGCTGGGCGGCTTGCTGGGCGGGCTGGCGGAAGCTCAGGTCGCGGCGCTGCGCCGCTATGGCATGCAGCTCGGCTACGCCTTCCAGATTGCCGACGACCTGCTCGATTACGTCAGCGACGTCAGCACGCTGGGCAAGAACATCGGCGACGACCTGGCCGAGGGCAAGCCCACCTTGCCGCTGATCTATGCGCTGCAGCGCGTCAGCCAGGAGCAGGCGCGCGAGATGCGGCATGCGATCGAGCACGGTGGCCTGGATTCGCTGGATCCCATCCTTCAAGCCATCCGCGAGTCGGGCGCGATCGAGCGCACCCGCGAGTGCGCCCTGCGGCACGCCCGGGCCGCGCGCGAGGCATTGGCCTCGCTGCCTGCGTCTTCCTATCGGGATGCTTTGGCGACGCTGGCCGATTACTCGGTGCAGCGCACGTTTTAAAGGAATCCGTTACTTACCCGGCGATTCCGGCGGGATATTCTCGCGATAATCGATTCTTCTGAGAATGCGCGTTTTGGTCGAAACCAGCAGGTATTCGTTTTCCGTGCCATGCACCCATTCATAGCCATCCGTGGGCTTGTCCAGATGGTAGTGGTGGTAGTTCTGGATGACGTTGCCGTCCGCCATGTATTGCTCGGGCACAGGACGTCCCGTGTGATAAAGCTGTACACCCGCCCGACTTGCACTTTCCGGAAATGGCGATGCCGCAATGCCAAACGACACAAACAGCAAGCCGGAAAGCAACGCTTTGGAATACGACCTCATGCAATATCCCCTTTTGGCTGTGTCACGACAGAATCGCCGATTAAGCATGGCTTGCGCAATATGCCCCATGTCGACCCTGAGCAACGTGGGGCGCGCACTGACCTGAGCTATACCATTGCAAGCGTTACGGCGTGCCGCTGAAAGCAGCACGCAGCCAATCCTGCATCAGGCGATAACTGCGCGCGGCGGCGCGCGGATCGTACTTGCATCCTGGCGAGTTCTCTCCCACTTCGGTGAAACAATGCACGGCATTGCCGATCACCACGAATTCCCAGTCGGCCGGACTGGCGCGCATTTCAGCCATGAACCTGTCGGCATCGGGCATGGTGCCCTTGTCGTTAGCGCCGTTCATGGCCAGCACGCGCGCCTTGATGTTCCTGGACAACGCCGGATCATCGGTCGCCAGGCCACCGTGGAAGGACACGACAGCGGCAATGTCTGCGCCACTGCGCGCCAAATCCAATACGGCGGTGCCGCCGAAGCAGAAGCCGATCGCCGCCAGCTTGCCGGTATCGATCGGCGCACGCCCGGCCTGTGCTTTCAACTGCGCAAGCGCTTCGTTGATACGCTTCCTCATCAGCGCACGATCGCCATATAAAGGCTTGGTCGCCGCTTGCGCCTGATCGGCATGTCCCGGCTGGGGCCTGACATTTTCACCATACATATCAACCAGCAGGATGACGTAATCCTTGCCTGCGATCATGTCCGCCTTCTGGATGGCGGCATCATTCACGCCGTACCAGTTCGGCACCATGACGAGCGCCGGACGCTTGACAGCGCCGGCATCGTCGTACACCAGCACGCTCTTGAAGTGCGTGCCATCCAGCGTCCATGCCACCGGGCGATGCACCATCCGGGCCTGCGCGGCAAAGCTCAGGCCGACCAGTAACGCGAGACAACTGAATCGAGCGAAGCGCATTCGTATCTCCTTTGAATAGAAGGCGAATCTGCCGGGATGGGCGACTACGTCACTAGGGATGCTCTGATCAATGCTACGTAGGCGTCACCAGCTCTGTCTGTTCGCAGACCATAGGTTCGTCGGCGCACGCGGGGAGGGTACATGGATGTACCCGGCTTTGAGGAGCGAGGAAGGCGGACTGGCTGTCTGTCGAGACGACGGACCGCAGGGATGCGGACAGACAGAGCTGGCCCCAACATGTTGAATTTAAAGCGATGGGGTGATGTCCAGAAGGCTCGCAGAGTGCGCCGCGCGGCTTGGCAAGACGGCCAGTCTTCCCGGCGCCGCACAACCCACTCTGCGAGCCTTCTGGTCATCATGCCGCCTGCGTAGCATTGATCAGAGCATCCCTAGAGGCCCGCGGCGTGAATGGCGATCTGCCGCTTCAATGGCGTCAGGCGGTCGAGCAAGTGCACGCCCAAGCTGCGCGCCAGGACCAGCGGCGATGCCTGCCAGGCATAAATGCGCGCCAGCGCATCGAAGCCATAGGCATCGAGGGTATCCGCGCTGCGCCGGCGCCGTGCATAACGCCGCAGCACGTGCGCGGCGGCAAAGTCGCGGCCGGCAGCGCGGGCGGCAACCAGCGTGTCGCGCAGTTCGGCGACATCCCTCAAGCCGAGATTCACGCCCTGCCCGGCCAGCGGATGCACCGCGTGCGCGGCATCGCCCAGCAGCACCATCCGTTCGGCCTGATAGGCCCTGGCAAGCTGCAGTTTCAAGGGGAACGCGGCGCGCGGCGTGGTGGCCGTGATGCAGCCCAGCCGAAAGTCGCTGGCAACGCCCAGTTCATTGAGAAAATCGTCATCGCTCAAGGCCAAGACCCTTTCCGCCTCGATCTCGGGCAACGACCACACGACGGAGCTGCGACCGTCGGCCAACGGCAGTAAGGCAACAGGACCTGTAGCCAGAAAACGCTGCCAGCAGGCATGCGCATGCGGACGTTCGGTGGCGACGTGTGCCACGACCGCGCGCTGCGCATAGTCGCGGCCGTGCGTAGCAATGCCAGCGCGCTCGCGCAGCGGCGAGCCCGCACCGTCGGCAGCGACCAGCAGGCGGGTAGCGAGGCTCTCGCCATCGGCAAGTTCCAACACGACACGGTCGGCACGCACCTCGTAATGAGTCACCGCCGCGGGACACAGGCGCTGCACGCCGGCAGCCTCCAGCGACTGCCAGAGCATCCACTGCACCAGGCTGTTCTCGACGATGTAACCGAGCAGGTCGCGGCCCCCGTCGGCAGCATCGAAATCGATCGCCGCGCCGCTCGCGGCATCCCACACATGCATATGCGCGTAAGGGCAGGCGCGCGCGTGGCGAATGGACGTCCATACGCCCAGGTCATTCAGCAATGCCACGGAGGATGGCGCAAGGCCGACGACGCGCAGGTCATGGTCGTCCCGCGCATGCCAGGGCGAAGGCGGCCGCGCTTCCAGCAAGGCCGTGTTGAAGCCGGCACGACTCAGCGCGAGCGCCGCGGCTGCGCCGACCATGCCGCCGCCAACCACGGCGATGTCGATGGCGGGCGCGCGGCGTTGCGTGGCAGGAATGGTTCTCATGGCAGGCGCTCCAGCACCGCGCGCGGCGGTTGCCCGCGAAAACCCATGCCGCGGCGGGCAAGCGCCCGCTGCAACGGTGGTACGCGGTCGTAGGCGAGCAAGGCGAGCGAGCGCAACGGCGCGAGCCAGGGCTGCGGCATGCACGCGAAGCGAACGAGATCGTGGCTCATCGCCATCGTGCCCGCGCGGTCCGGCTCACGGCGCGCGGCATACTGCTCCAGCAGCCGTGTTGAACCGGGATCGGCCGCCTCCGCCACCAGTTCGGCCAGCGTCAAGGCATCGCGCAGACCAAGGTTGAAGCCCTGGGCGCCGATGGGATGTACCGTTTGCGCGGCATTGCCGACCAGCACCGCGCGCGATGCGATCAACCGTTGCGCGGCAACCCGACGGATCGCATACGGATGGCGCTTGCCCGGCCGCTGCAACCGTCCCAGTCGCCAGCCGAAGCGCCGTTGCGCCAATGCGATGAAATCCGTGTCGTCCATGGCGCCGACCTCGGCAGCCGCGGCCGCGGCCACGGTAAGCACCAATCCGCAGCGACGCTCGGCCAGCGGCAGCATGGCAATCGGTCCGTCATCGGAGAAACGCTCCCAGGCGCGGTTCGCCGGATCCCGCTCGGGCGTCAGCGTGCATACGAACAGGGTTTGCCGGTAGTCATGAATATCGGCCTGGATGCCGAGCTGGGCGCGCACGAAGGATTCGGTACCGTCGGCACCAACCAGCAACGCGGCGTCGATATGTCGCGGGCCTTGCTGGGTCTGGATTTCCGCACGCCAGCCATGTTCGTAGCGGGTCAGTCCGGTGAGGCTTGCGGGAGCAATGCGGGTGAGTTGCGTACAGGTATCGAGCCTGCGCAGCAAGGCCGCGCCCAGTTCGCGGGCGGGCAAGGTCCAGCCTAATGCGTCCACGCCATGGTGCGCCGCATCCAGGCGTGCGCTGCCGAACTCGCCGGCGCGACTGACGTGGATGTGCCGAATCGGCGTGGCCTGCGCGGCGGCAAGCGGCCACACGCCGATGGCATCGAGCCCGTTCACGGTGGCGCGGGCCAGGGCGAGATTGCGCTCGTCGTAGCTGGGTTGAGCGTCCGTGCGCGGCGCGGCGGCTTCGACCAGGGTGGCGCGGCAACCGGCGGCATCGAGCGCAATGGCAAGGCTGGCGCCGACCAGTCCGCCGCCGACAATCAGTACCTGGCCATGGGAGTCAAACGGAACAGAAGCATTCATGCCCGGATGATACGCGCTGGCACATGCTTCTTCGCATGAGTCAGCCCACGTTGGGCTAAACTCGGCGTCTTTCATTAGCGGTCCGTTTCAGGGAACTCCTTCATGGCTACGACACAAACCCAGCGCCTTGGCATCCTTGCCGCGCTTGCTCTGGTGATGGCGGCAACCCGCATGCATCACTTCGACGCCCTGCCCGATGCCAGCTGGGGCATATTTTTCCTCGCCGGCTTCTGGTTGCGTGGCTCGGCCCGCTGGGCGTTCCCGCTGTTGATGGCCGAAGCGGTGCTGGTGGATTACATCGCGATCACCCATATGGGCATCAACTTCTGGAGCCATTACTGCGTTTCGGCAGGTTACTGGTTCCTGGTCCCGGCGTATGGCGCACTGTGGCTGGGCGGCAGCTGGCTGGCCAAGCACCACGCTGGCCTCCGGCTCTCGACCCTGGCCTTGGCCGCAGCGGCGTTGCTGGTCAGCGAAAATCTCTGCTATCTCATTTCGAACGGCAGCTTTTACTGGTTGAGCGCCCATGTGCCGGCGCCGCGCAGCTTCGGCGCGTGGTTCCAGAACATGGGTGACTGGTACCTGCCGTTCCTGCAGACCACGGCGCTGTACGTCGGCCTCGGCGCCGTGCTGCATGTGCTGGCGGTGCAGATTGCGCACGTTGCGCGGCAACAGGGTCGGACGCAGCACTGACCATGGGCAATCGCCTGTCGAAAATCTATACGCGCACTGGCGACGACGGCAGCACCGGCCTGGGCGATGGCTCGCGGGTTGCGAAGGATTCTGCGCGGGTCAACGCCTATGGCACCGTGGACGAACTTAACAGCACCATCGGCATGGTGCTGGCCTGCGAGGGCGTCGATGATGCCGTGCGCGAAACGCTGGTCCAGGTGCAGCACGAACTGTTCGACCTGGGCGGCGAACTGTGCATCCCCGGCATGGCGATGATCGAGGATGGCGACATCACCCGCCTGGAACAAGCGTTGGACGGCTTCAACGAACCTTTGCCGCCGCTGAAGGATTTCATCCTGCCGGGCGGCGGCATGGCCGCTGCTTGCTGCCATCTGGCACGCACGGTATGCCGGCGTGCGGAGCGCGAAGTGATCGCGCTGGGCAGGGTCGAATCGATCCGGCCGCAGGCACAGCGCTATCTCAACCGGCTGTCCGACCTGCTGTTCGTGCTCGGCCGGGTATTGGCGCGTGCCGGCGGCCATGGCGAGGTGCTCTGGCAGCACGAACGCCGCCGCAAGCCCACCGCCTGAGCCGCAGCGCATGCTGAAGCTGTTCACCCACCCGGTTTGCCTTCAGCACGACCCCGGTCCGGGCCATGCCGAATCGCCGGCGCGCCTGCGCGCCGTGTTGCAAGCCCTGGATCAGGATCGCTTCGCGCTCGTGGATCGCGTCGAGGCACCCAGGGCCACGCACGAGCAACTGTTGCGCGTGCACGCCCGCGCCCATGTGGACAAGATCCTCGCGTCCGCGCCGGAATCAGGCACGCTCCGGCTGGACGAAGATACCTTGATGTCGCCGGCTTCCACCGAAGCCGCCCTGCGCGCGGCGGGCGCGATGGTCGCCGCGATCGACGCGGTAATGGAAGGCGCGGCCACCCACGCCTTTTGCGCGGTACGGCCGCCCGGACACCACGCCACGCCGGACGCCGCAATGGGGTTTTGCCTGTTCAACACGGTCGCCGTGGGGGCCGCCCATGCCCTGGCCGTGCACGGGCTGAAGCGGGTGGCGATCGCTGATTTCGATGTACACCACGGCAACGGCACCCAGGACATTTTCCAGCGCGAACCGCGCGTGCTGTTTATATCGAGCCATCAGTCTCCACTCTATCCCGGCACAGGCAGTGCGGATGAGCGTGGCATGGGCAATATCGTCAACGCGCCGCTGCCGCCCGGGGCCGGTTCTTACGAATTCCGCGAATTGTGGGATGGGGCGCTGCTGCCGCGCCTGCACGTGTTCAAGCCCCAGCTCGTGCTGGTCTCGGCCGGCTTCGATGCGCACCGCAGCGATCCCATTGCCGATCTGCGCCTGCAGGCGGAGGACTATGCCTGGATCACCGAACGCCTGGTGGACCTGGCCAGGGCACATGCCGGCGGCAGGCTGGTGTCCACGCTCGAGGGCGGTTATGACCTCGCCGCCCTGGCGGCCAGCGCAAGCGCGCACGTCAGCGCATTGTTAGGCGAATAACCTGGCGGCAGTGCCGCCGCCTACCACTGTTCCTTGCGAACATCATTCCAGCGGCGCGAAATCCAGCGCCAGCGAATTGATGCAATAGCGCAGGCCGGTGGGCTTGGGCCCGTCCGGGAAAACATGCCCAAGGTGCGATTCGCACGCCGCGCAACGGACTTCCGTGCGATGCATCCCATGGCTTTCGTCCGGCACCAAACTCACCGCGGTTCGCGTGGCCGGCTGGAAAAAGCTGGGCCAGCCCGAGCCGGAATCGTATTTGGTTTCCGAAGCGAACAGGGGTGCTCCGCAGGCCGCGCAAACATAGGTACCCGGCTCCATATGGTGGTACCACTTGCCGCTGAAAGGCGGCTCGGTTGCCGAGCAGCGACATACAGCGTATTGCTCCGGACTCAGGCTTTTACGCCATTGCTCGTCAGTCTTGTCGGTCTTGTGCTGGCTCATTTGAAATCCTCGCTGGAACGTGTGCCGTCCGAAGGGCCTTTCTGTTAGCTTAACGCCCCTTCGTCGCCGATTGATTGCCTCCGTGAAGCCTACGCCGCCCTTGCGTTCTCTGCCTCCACGCCGCCTGCTAGCAATCGCTGCTGCCGCCGCCCTGATGAGTAGCCAGGGCGTCCAGGCCTCTTCCCAGACCAAGCATCCAAAGAGCACGCTGGACGGCTCCGAGGTGGTCTGCCCGCTGGGCACCTTCATCTGCGCGCCCCGACCGGACAACTTCGCGCTTTGCCGGCCCAACGGCATGCTGGAGTTCTACGATCCGTTCCTGAGCAAGGATTCCGCACTGCGCGCCACGGCCAAGACCTATGTGTGGGCCGATCACGTCGAAAGCCCGGACCAGACCATCTTCCACCTGAACGGCCACGTGAAGACGATCCGCGCCGACCAGGAGCTGCACGCCGACGTCGCCGACTACAACAGCGACACCAGCGATTACGACGCCCGCGGCAACGTGCATTACCAGGAAGCTACCCACCTGCTCTCGGCCGATCACCTCACCGGCAATACCAACAACAGCGTAGGGCTGGCGACCGGCAACGTGCGCTTCCAGATGCTCGATTCACACGGCAACGGCACGGCGGTGCAGGCGCAGATGATCGATGCCAATCGCAACCGTTATACCGTAGCCACGTATTCCACCTGCGATATCGGGCGCCATGTCTGGGAAATACGCGCCAAGAAGATCGAGACCGACGATAACACGGCGCGCGGGGTGGCCCGCAGCGCCACGATGAATCTGTTCGGCGTGCCATTCTTGTACACGCCATACATGTCCTTTCCGTTGAATAACGATCGCTCCAGCGGTTTCCTGTATCCATACTTCGAGCACACCGGCAACGCCGGTTACCAGTTCCGCTTGCCGTATTACTTCAATCTGGCCCCGAACTACGACCTGACCATCACTCCGCGCTATTACACGATGCGCGGAGCGATGCTTTCCGGCCAGGCGCGTTATCTATTTCCTAAAAGTAATGGCGAATTCGATTTCGAATTCATGCCCAGCGACAATTACAACGACCAGAAGATCACGCCGACTTCCGTCGACACGCAGGGCCAGCAGCGCTACCTGTACAAGTTCGTCAATACTACGATCCTGTTTCCGGGCTGGTCGCTCAGCACCAACATCAATCGTGCGTCGGATCAGAACTATCTGCACGATTTTGGCGATGACCTGTTCACCATTTCCACGGCACTGCTGTATTCCAGCATTTACCTCAATGGCGGAGGCAGTTGGTGGAGCGCCTCCATTGGCGGCGATATATACCAGAACGTGGATCCCTCGCAGCCGAACAGCGTGGAGCCGTACAAACGCCTGCCGCGCGCTACCTTCAACATGGATATTCCGTTCGCGCGCTGGTACGACGTCGGCATGACCAGCGAGGCGGTGGCGTTTCACAAGTTCGACATGGTGGAAGGCTCGCGCCTGGATCTCTATCCCTATATCGATGCCGATTTCCAGGGGCCTGCGTGGTTCATCCGGCCCAAGCTGGCCTATCGCTACACGGGTTACTCGCTGGACAGCGGCTACCAGAACTACAACGCCTATGGCCCGATTGCCCCAGGCACGCCCTCGCCGTTCAACGAAAGCAATCCGAGCCGCTCGTTGCCGATCGTCAGCCTCGACCAGGGCCTGATCTTCGAACGCAGCACCTCGCTGTTCGGCAGCGATTTCACGCAGACGCTGGAGCCGCGCCTCTATTACCTGTACGTGCCCTATCGCAACCAGAACAACCTGCCACTGTTCGATACCGGCCTGATGGCCTTCGACGACTGGATGCTGTTCGCCCCGAACCAATTCTCGGGCGCGGATCGCCAGATGAATGCGAACAACCTCACCGCGGCGGTCACCACCCGCCTGCTCGACGATGCTGGCGTGGAGCGGCTGTCCGCGACGTTCGGCCAGATTCGCTACTTTACCCCCCAACTGGTGCAGGACCCCGGCGTGCCGGCCACCAATTGGTCCGGGTCGGACTACGTGGCCGAGCTCAGCAGTCAGTTGAACGACCAATGGACGATGAGCACCGAATACCTGTGGAACCCGAACACCCGCAAGACCGAGCTGGGCACGTTCACCGTGCAGCGCCGGCTCGGCTTCGACGGCATCCTCAATTTCTCCTACCGGTTCCGCCAGAACCTGCTGGAACAATACGACATCTCGACGGTCTATCCGCTCACGGATCGTTGGCGCCTGATCGGCGACTGGACCTACTCGATGATGGACAAGCGCACGGTCGAGGCTGTCGCGGGGGTGCAATACGAAGGTTGTTGCATGAAAGTCAGCGTGGTGGCACGCCACTACGTGACCGGCTACGACGGCGTGATCACTACGCTTCCGCCCGGCCAGATCGGGCCGGGCACCGATACCGCCGTCATGTTCGAGCTGGAATTCAAGGGCATGGGTGCTTCCAGCGACCAGACGGACAGCCTCCTGCGGCGTGATATCCTTGGCTATCAATAAGCGCGTCCCGGATGTTTTGGACGCCCTCGGAAAGACGGCCGCCCGGTTCGTTTTTTGAGATTACCGTTAATAACCCCTTCGCCCCTGGCGACAGAAGGCTGTTCACTGATGAAGCAGATTTTTGCGTTGTTCCTGCTGACGATTGTCGCCGCAGTCCCCTCGCTGGCCCAGGCCCAGCTGCTGTCATCGCAGGATTCCAGCTCCGGCCTGCAGCCGGTCGACCGCATTGTCGCCGTGGTCGAGGATGATGTGATCCTGCAGAGCGAACTGAACGACGCCGTTGCCGCGATCCAGCAGCAATACGCCAGCCAGCCCGGGCAACTTCCGCCGATCGACGTACTGCGCCGCCAGGTGCTCGACCGCCTGGTACTGATGAAGCTGCAGTTGCAGCGCGCCGACGACCAGGGCATCCGGGTATCCGATGCCGACGTCGACCAGGCGGTGCAGAACGTCGCGGCGCAGAACAAGATGACGCCCGACCAGCTGCACGCCGCCGTCGAACAGAGCGGCCTCAGCTTTGCAGCCTTCCGCCAACAGTTGCACGACCAGCTGGTGGTGCAGAAACTGCACCAGAGCGTGGTGCATGACTCAGTCTCGGTGACCGAGAGCGAGATCAACAACCTGCTCAACAGCCCCAGCTACAAGGCGGGCGAGGTGCATCTGGCGCACATCCAGGTCAGTATTCCCAGCGGCGCTTCCGCGACCGACATCCAGGCTGCGCAAAACAAGGCCGAGCAAGCAATCGCGGCAATCAAGGGCGGCATGTCCTTCAAAGCCGCCGCGATCCGTTTTTCCGATGCGCCCGATGCGCTGGATGGCGGCGATCTCGGCTGGCGGCGCCTGGACGAAGTGCCACCGGCCTTCGTCGATACCATCAACAGCCTGAAACCTGGCGAAGTCAGCGGCATCCTGCACGGCCCGACCGGCTTTCACATCCTGCAGTTGATCGGCCAGCGCGCGCCGTCCAAGCAAATGGTTACCGAATACCACGCCCGGCAGATTCTGGTCCGCCCGAGCGAGCTGCTTTCGGCGACGCAAGCCGAGCAGAAGGCACAGGACCTCTACAACCGCATCGTCAACAAGCACCAGGATTTCGCCAAGCTGGCCAAGGACGACTCCAATGACGACACCACCGCCAATGCCGGTGGCGACATGGGTTGGTTCCAGCAAGGCGAGTGGGGTTCGCTGATCGGCCAGAAACTGAGCGAGATGAAGGATGGCGAGATTTCGCCACCGTTCCAGAGCGAAGCGGGTTGGCACATCCTCCAGCGCCTGGGTTCGCGCAGCAGCGACATGACCAACGAACTCGCCCGTGACCAGGCGCGTCAGGCGATCGGCAATCGCAAGGCCGACCAGGCTTACGACGACTACCTGCGCGAATTGCGCTCCAGCTCGTATGTGAAAATCCTGGTGCCCGAACTGCAGGAAACAAACGACGCCGACAACGGCAAGGCGTCTTCGTAATGGCTTGGCGGCATGCGGACTGGCCGTGAACAGCCTCGCGCTACCGCGGCTCGCCCTTACCGCAGGCGAGCCGGCCGGCGTCGGCCCTGAACTGCTCGTACGATTGGCCGCCACTCCACTGGCGGCCAATTTCATTGCGATCACCGATCGCGGCTTGCTGGAACGCGCAGCCGCGCGTTGCGGCCTTTCGGTCCAGCTGATTGAGGACGATGGCAGCCAGGATCGTCGGCCCGGCGAGCTGCGCATAAGGCACATTCCGCTTGCCGTGGAAGAAATTCCCGGCCACCCGGATCCGCGCAACGCCCGGCATGTACTCGCCACCTTGACCGAAGCGGCGGATGGATGCACAAGCGGGCGTTATGCCGCCGTGGTGACCGCACCCTTGCAAAAATCCTCGATCAACGACGCCGGTGTCGCCTTCACCGGCCACACCGAGTTCTTTGCCGGGCACAGCCATGCCGAGGTGGTGATGATGCTGGCCAGCCCGGAGCTACGCATAGCGCTGGCCACGACGCACCTGCCTTTGCAGGCCGTTCCCGCCGCCATCCAGGCTGCTTCCCTGGAACGCACCTTGCGTATCGTGCACAGCGAACTAAGCGCCAAGTTCGGCTTCGCCGAACCACGCATTGCCGTGCTCGGATTGAATCCGCATGCTGGCGAAAATGGGCATCTCGGGCGCGAGGAAATCGAAACGATCTTCCCGGTGATGGAAAAACTGCGGCGCGAAGGCATGCGGTTGTCCGGCCCGCTCCCCGCCGATACCGCGTTCGTGCCCGCCCAGCGCCAACATTACGATGCAGTGCTTGCCATGTACCACGATCAAGCCTTACCCGTGCTAAAGAGCGAAGCCTTCGATCGCACCGTAAACATCACCCTGGGACTGCCCTTCATTCGCACCTCGGTCGACCATGGCACGGCACTGGATCTTGCCGGCACTGGCAAGGCCGACCCTTCCAGCCTGATCGCAGCCGCAACGCTCGCACTGGAGCTGGCAACGCGCCATGCAATGCTTCCGCCGTCCACTTCAAGCGCAGGACGGCAAGCGCCCACTTCGCCAGCAACACCATGAGCGCCCGTCCCAAGAAAAGCTTCGGCCAGCATTTCCTGCACGAGCGCCGCTATATCGAGCGCATCGTCAGCGCCGTCGCCCCTGGTCCCGATGACTTCCTGGTGGAGATCGGTCCCGGCGAGGGTGCGTTGACCTTCCCGCTGCTTGCCGCGGCCGGCAGGTTGACCGCGATCGAGCTCGATACCGACCTTATTCCAAACCTGCAATCCCGCGCCGCCAGCATCGGCGAACTCGCTATCGTGCATGCCGACGTGCTGACTGTGGATTTCACGGCGATGGCGCATCAGCAAGGCGTATCGCGCTTGCGTATCGCTGGCAACCTGCCTTACTACATTTCCAGCCCGATCCTGTTTCACTGCGTGGACCATGCGGCCGCCATCGCCGATATGCATTTCATGTTGCAGAAAGAAGTGGTGGATCGCATGGCGGCCGAACCAGGCAGCAAGGTGTATGGACGTCTATCCGTAATGCTACAGCTCGCCTGTCGTGTCGAACCGCTGTTCGATGTGCCGCCCGGCGCGTTCCGGCCGCCGCCGAAAGTGGATTCATCGGTAGTACGTCTCATACCGCTTTCTTCCGACGCACGCCATGACGCCGACCCGGTGCGGCTGCACGCCGTGGTGAAGGCCGCCTTTGCCCAACGCCGCAAGACCCTCGGCAATGCCTTGAAGCAACTGCTGGATGCCGATGCCATCCGTCGAGCCGACATCGATCCGAAGGCCCGCGCAGAAACGCTCGCGCCCGCGGACTTCGTGCGCTTGGCCAAGGTTGCCGTAGAGTCCTGACCCGATCCGAGGTGCAGGCTCACGCGCTGCCGTGGAACGCGCTTGACGCTACAATCGCGCCATGAACGACAAATTCCCCTACACGATCGATGTGCAGGTGCAAACCCGCTTCGTCCCGGACCAGTCCGTACCTGGCGAAAACCGCTACGTGTTCGCCTACACGATCAGGCTGCACAACGCCGGTGGCGTCCCGGCACGCCTGCTGACCCGTCACTGGGTGATCACGGACGCCAATGGCAAGATCGAGGAAGTACATGGCGAAGGCGTGGTCGGCGAGCAACCATGGATGCGTCCCGGCGATGATTACGAATACACCTCCGGCGCGGTGCTGGAAACGGCCGTGGGCACCATGCAGGGCAGTTATCAGATGGTGGCCGATGATGGCACCCGTTTCGAAGCGCCCATTCCTGCGTTCACGCTTTCCATTCCGCGGACGCTCCATTGAGGGCCCGCCCATGATGCGCGCTCAGCAGAGTGCAAAGGCGGCCCACTGATGGCCACTTACGCCATCGGCGACGTCCAGGGCTGTTATCCGGAATTGCAACGGCTGCTGGAGAAGCTGCGTTTCGATCCGGCCTGTGATCGGCTGTGGTTTTGCGGAGACTTGGTCAATCGCGGCGGCCAGTCATTGGATACGCTGCGGCTGGTGTACACGCTGCGCGATAGCGCGATCGTTACCCTCGGCAATCATGACCTGAGCCTGCTCGCCATCGGCCAACGCAAGCAGGATGCGCAGGCGCGGGTTAACCCGGAACTGCGCGAAGTGCTGTTTGCCGACGATGCACCGACGTTGCTCGAATGGCTTCGCAACCAGAAACTGCTGCATCACGACGAGGCACTGGGCTGGACCATGGTGCATGCCGGCCTCGCTCCCAGCTGGACCCTGAAGCAGGCTCAACGCTGTGCGGGGGAAATCGAGCGCGAACTCTCCAGCTCTCGTCATCCGCGGCTGCTGAAGAATCTGTTCGGCAACCGTCCGGCTGCATGGTCAAGTCGCCTGCAAGGCATCGAACGCATGCGTGCTTCGATCAATACGCTGACCCGCATGCGCTTCTGCGACGTCAACGGCCGGATTGATTTCGAAGGCAAGGGCGTCCCCGGCACGCAAAAGCCTGGCATGTATCCATGGTTCGAGGTGCCGGGCGTGCGTCGGCGCGACACGCGCATCGTGTGTGGGCACTGGTCCGCACTGGGCCGCTTCGCCGGAATGGGCATCCACGCCATCGACACAGGTTGCGTTTGGGGCGGCAAGCTCACCGCGCTACGCCTGGATGCTGAAGAGCCACAATACATCACGATAGATGCGGAGCCGCATCGCAAGAAGCCGCCCGGCGGCGGCGATTGAATCCTTCTTCCGCCCTGGAAGAAGGCGCCTCGCTCGCTACATGGCAAACTGCCGAATAAAACCGCGCTTCCCTTTCCCCTCAACCAGAAAGGGAACACGAGGTCAATTCAGCTGACCGTGGCAATGCTTGTATTTCTTGCCCGAACCGCAAGGGCAAGGATCGTTGCGCCCCACCTTGGGACCTGCCGCCACAGGCTCGGGGCTTCCCGCCGGCTCCGCCGACCCTATGCCCAGCACGCCGCCGGCCGGTGCGCCGCCGCCAGTGGCTTGCATCTGGCGCTGCATGCGTTCGGCCATCCGCTGCTGTTCGGCCTCCATCGCGGCGACTTCTTCCTCGCTGCGAATACGGATACGCGCCAGCATCTGCACGACTTCGGTTTTGATACGCGCCAGCATCTGCTGGAACAGGTCGAAGGATTCGCGCTTGAACGCCTGCTTGGGATCCTGCTGCGCATAGCCGCGCAGATAGATGCCCTGGCGCATGTAATCCATACTGGAAAGGTGTTCTTTCCAAGCATTGTCCACCACGCTCAGCATGATGTGCTTCTCGAGCTGGCGCATGGTTTCGGGGCCGACCTGCCTCTCCTTGGCTTCGAACATCTCGTTGACCAGCGTGCGGACATGCTCCCGCACAGTGGCAGCGTCCGCTTCCTGCTGCTGCTCCAGCCAGGACTTCAGCTGCGTCGACATGCCGAAATCGCTTTCGAGCTCGCGCTCGAGGCCAGCGAGATCCCACTGTTCGTCGATGCTGTCGGCGGCCACATAACGCTGTACCACACTTTCAATCACGTCATCGCGGATATCGGCGACGGTGGCGGAAACGTCATCCCCTTCCAACAATTCGTCGCGCTGGCGGTAGATCACCTTGCGCTGGTCGTTGGCAACGTCGTCGTATTCGAGCAGGTTCTTGCGGATGTCGAAGTTATGTTGTTCGACCTTGCGCTGCGCCTTTTCGATCTGGCGGCTGATCATGCGGTCTTCCAGCGCTTCGTCTTCCTTCATGCCGAAGCGTTTCATCCAGCGCACAAGACCTTCGCCACCGAAGATACGCAGCAGATTGTCCTGCAGCGACAGGTAGAAGCGCGAGGAACCCGGGTCACCCTGGCGACCGGAGCGGCCGCGCAGCTGGTTGTCGATACGGCGCGACTCATGGCGCTCAGTACCAATGATGTGCAGGCCGCCCGCCGCCAGTACCTGTTCGTGGCGCTTCTTCCATTCCGCCTTGATGCGAGCGCGGTCGGTCTCGCTGGCATCTTCGGGTAGCGCGGCCAGCGACGCCTCCAGGCTGCCACCCAGCACGATGTCAGTGCCGCGGCCAGCCATGTTGGTGGCGATAGTCACGGCGCCAGGCATGCCAGCCTGCGCCACGATGTGCGCTTCGCGCTCGTGCTGCTTGGCGTTGAGCACCTCGTGCGGAATCTTCTCTTTGCGCAGCAGTTCGGACAGCAGCTCCGAAACATCGATGGATGCAGTACCGACCAGCACCGGCTGCCCGCGCTTGTGGCAATCCTTGATATCCTCGATCACGGACTTGTATTTCACGTCCTGGCTGAGGAAAACCATGTCCGGATTGTCCTTGCGGATCATCGGCTTGTGGGTGGGGATCACCACCACCTCCAGCCCATAGATCTGCTGGAACTCGTAGGCTTCCGTGTCGGCCGTGCCGGTCATGCCGGCCAGCTTCTTGTACATGCGGAACAGATTCTGGAACGTGACCGTCGCCAATGTCTGGTTCTCGCGCTGGATCGGCACGCCTTCTTTCGCTTCTACCGCCTGGTGCAGGCCATCGGACCAGCGACGGCCCGGCAGAGTACGGCCAGTGAATTCATCGACAATGATCACTTCGCCATCGCGCACGATGTAATCGACGTCGCGCTGGTAAATGGCGTTGGCGCGCAAGGCCGCGTTGAGATGGTGCACGATCGCCAGGTTGCGGGCATCGTAAAGACTGCTTTCCTCGTCGATCACCTTGGCCTGCTGCAGCAGTTCTTCTGCGTGCTGCATACCCTCTTCGGACAGATGCACCTGCTTCTGTTTTTCGTCGACCCAATAATCGCCGGCGCCATCCTCGACTTCCTGCCGGGTCATGCGCGGCACCAGCTTGTTGACGGCTATGTAAAGCTGCGGCGAATCCTCGGCCGGACCGGAGATGATCAGCGGCGTGCGTGCTTCGTCGATCAGGATCGAGTCCACTTCGTCGACAATGGCGTAGTGCAGGCCGCGCTGGCAGCGCTGCTCTTTGGACAACGCCATGTTGTCGCGCAGGTAGTCGAAGCCGAATTCGTTGTTGGTGCCGTAGGTGATGTCCGCGCCATAGGCGGCAAACTTGTCGCCGTGATCCATGCCGGGGTAGACGACGCCCACGGTAAGGCCCAGGAAGGTGTAAAGCTTGCCCATCTGGGCAGCGTCGCGCCTGGCCAGATAATCGTTGACCGTGACGACGTGTGTACCCTTGCCTTCCAGCGCATTGAGGTAAACCGGCGCGGTTGCGACCAGGGTTTTGCCTTCGCCTGTTCGCATTTCGGCGATCTTGCCCATGTGCAATACCATGCCGCCGATCAGCTGCACGTCGTAATGGCGCATGCCGAGCACGCGCTTGGCACCTTCGCGCACCACGGCGAAAGCCTCCGGCAACAGCTTGTCCAGCGTCTCGCCGCTGGCAACACGTTGCTTGAACTCGGCGGTCTTGCCGCGCAAGGCTTCATCACTGAGTTTCTCGAACTCAGGCTCGAGCGCATTAATGCGCGCGACGGTCTTGGACAGCTGGCGCAGTACACGTTCGTTACGGCTGCCAAAAAGGCTCGTCAGGGCACGGTTAAGCATCGATCTTCCGGATCAGGAAACTGGAAAAGCCGACCGGGGCCAGCCCGGTCGGGCAAAGGATTGATGATACTAGGGTCTACCGGGTATCCCAAACGCGGAACGATGCGGATACGACAGCGCCGGCGACCTCGCACCAACAGGGCAAGGGGTGGCGGTAAGGCGGCGCGCTTTCAAGGTCGCCGCCGGCAGCTCGCTCAGCGATGGTTTTTTACGTACGCCAGCGGGTTGACCACACGGCCGTTGTACCAGACCTCGAAGTGCACATGCGGACCGGTGGAGCGGCCCGTAGAGCCCGCCTCGGCGATTTCATCTCCTACCCGCACATGCTCGCCGGGATGCACCAACAACTTGCTGTTGTGCGCATAGCGTGTCCTGTACCCATTGCCATGGTCGATCTCCACGACATTGCCGTAGCCGCTGCGGACTCCCGCATAAGTGACCATGCCCTCGGCGACCGTGCGCACAGGGCTGCCGTAAGGTACCGCGATATCGAGCCCTGTATGGCGCGCCGCAAGGCCGTCGAAGGGGTCGGCACGCACTCCGAAATAGGAGGAGATGTAGCCGTCTGCCGGCATACCGGTGGGCTTGAGGTCGGAATCGATGCGCGCGTTGAGCAGCAGGCTCTGCATCGCGCTCAACTGGGCCTGCTGCGTGTCGAACTGGCTGGCCAGCTGATCGATACTGGCATCTAGCGTTTGCGGTAGCGCGTAGGCGCTGGTACCGGTCGTCACTTCCACCCCGCCGACCGGCGGCGGCTGGTCGAAATTGAACTCGCCGTTATCGAGCTTGCCGACCTCGGCCAACCGCTCTCCAAGGGCGTTGAGACGGGTGGCTTGCGCTTGCAGTTGCCCAAGCTTGGTGGCGAGCGCGTCGAGCTGCCGGTGCGCGTCTTCGCGCAAGTCTCCCAACTGCTTGTCCTGCGCCTTGACCTGCTGGTGCAAGGTGTCGATTTCCGCTAGCGCGCGATCGCGAGGGCTGGCTACCGCCATGGCCAGGCCAGCGCCCAGGCTGGCCAGGGCCAGCGCTACAGCGGCCCCGATCCCCAGTACACGCCAGCGAAGTCTCTGATTGGCGAGGTCCAATGTTTTTGGCATCTTCCCTGCGCGCGAGACGAGTATGATTTGCATGTCATTACCAATTCGAAGTTTTTTGCCGATGCAGCGCGACGTGCCCGCCTCCAGCCGTACCGGCCATGGACCACTGTCCATCACCGATGTCGGTCCTGTTGCTGCGCTGGCGAAAAAGGCCGGCGAGCTGGAAGCGTTGGACCGCGCACTACGTCAGACGTTGCCGCCGCCCCTGCGTGAGCAGGTCAGATTTGCCAACTTGCGCGACGACCGCCTTGTCTTCCTGGCCTCCTCACCGGCCTGGGCATCAAGGCTGCGCCTGCAACAGGCGCACATCCTCGCTGCCGCACGCGCCATAGGCGCGAATGCCGGCTCAGTTATTGTGAAAGTGGCCCCCCTTCCTCCGCCCGATCCCCAGCCGGAGCAACCAAAACCGCTTTCAACCGCGGCGGCACTTCACTTGAAAGCCGCCGCAAATTCGATCCAGGACCCCGAATTGCGGGCACTGTTTCTGGGCCTGGCGTCCGTCGCCGAAACTGCGAATTCCAGATCCCGCCGAACGCCCTGAGCTGAAACGCTCTTGCTCGGCACAGGCGCATGGCCGCCTGCCCCAGCACGGGAGCGGAATTTATACCATGCACTACCCCGCCCAAGTCTCTAGGACCTGTCGCGATAACGTGAACGAAGGGGTCATGAAAGCGTGATGAGGATCACAAAACGAACGAGCCGGACCCAAAAGGCCCGGCTCGTCTGGCGCTACAGCTGATTTAGATCGCTTGAGCGGGGTGCGCGTAGGAAATCGGCGCGGTGGCCGGATCATCCTGATAGCTCACTTCTTCCCACGCCGTAACATCGGCCATCAGCGCGCGCAGCAACTTGTTATTCAACTCGTGGCCGGACTTGTGCGCATAGTAAGCGCCGATCAGGCTATGGCCGAGCAGGTACAGATCGCCGATGGCATCCAGGATCTTATGCTTGACGAACTCGTCTTCGTAGCGAAGGCCGTCTTCATTGAGCACGCGGTAATCGTCGAGCACCACGGCATTGTCCATCGAACCGCCAAGCGCGAGGTTGTGTTCGCGCAACATCTCGATATCACGCATGAAACCGAAGGTGCGCGCGCGGCTTACTTCCTTGACGAAGGACGTGGTCGAGAAATCGATCTCCGCGCGCGACGTGCGCTTGGAAATGATCGGATGATTGAACTCGATCGAAAAACCAACCTTAAAGCCTTCGAATGGCTCGAAGCTGGCCCACTTATCGCCTTCCTGCACCTTTACCGGCTTCTTGATGCGAATGAAGCGCTTGGCCACCGACTGTTCTTCAATGCCTGCCGACTGCAGCAGGAACACGAACGGACCGGCGCTGCCGTCCATGATCGGCACTTCCGGCGCGGAAAGGTCGACATAGGCATTGTCGATGCCCAGCCCGGCCATGGCCGACAGCAGATGCTCAACGGTCGAAACACGCACGTCGCCATTGACCAACGTGGTCGACAGGCGGGTGTCGCCGACATGATCGGGACGAGCGTGGATGTCAACCGGCGGATTGAGATCGGTGCGACGAAAAACGATACCGGTGTTCGGTGCCGCCGGACGTAGCGTCATGTAGACCTTGTCGCCGGTATGCAGCCCGACGCCGGTAGCACGGATGATATTTTTAAGCGTACGCTGCTTGATCATTTATTGGGTACCTGTAGGGGCAGCAGCCAATTCGAGCTGGGATGCTAACACAGTCTTAACCTGCGGAAAAACAGACCGTACCGTACAGTCCGGTCAAGCCTTCATTTTCCTTTCATCAATTAATGCGATTCATTCGCATCCCGATGCTGCAAGCACTACAGGCATGACAAGTACTTGCGATTCGACGCAAGATCCCGCGCCAGGGACGGGAAAGCCCGGCAACGGGATCTTGGACCGGCGACCGGCGTCCATCGCCGCCCAGCCAATCGTGCGCCATCCTTAGTCGCACCGCCTATCGCATTCACAGAACGCGATGCCAGCCGACATCAGCGATGCCCCTCGCCGCGCCTTGGCGACGACCAGGCGACGGACGGAGGAGGAACCTCCAGTCCGGCACAGGGAACTGTGACAAGTTAATACGTTGTCAGTTCATGGCATTCACATTTCTTTACGTTTTCAGTCCGCCTGGCGACGCAGGAACGCGGGGATATCCAGATAGTCGAAGCTGGGGTCGGCGCTCTTGGCCGGGCCCTCGCCACCGCGTGGGTTGCTGGCCACGATTTCCGGCTGGGCGTAGTCGACCACTTCGTTGCCGGTCCCGGTGCGCAACACCATCGGGCGCGGGCGTTGGCGCATTTCCACCTGCTGGGTCGCAACCGGCCGGACTGGCTGACGGGCGGCAACCCGGTTCAGACCGGTGGCCACCACCGTGACGCGCACGTCGTCCTGCATTTCCGGGTCCAGCGAGGTACCGATCACCACCGTGGCGTCCTCGCTGGCGAAGTCGTGAATGATCCGGCCGATTTCATCGAACTCACGCATGGTGAGGTTCGGGCCAGCGGTCACATTGACCAGGATGCCGCATGCGCCATTGAGGTTGACGTCTTCCAATAGCGGGTTGTTGATAGCCGCCTCGGCCGCCGCCTGGGCACGGTCGTCGCCACGGGCGGTGCCCGAGCCCATCATCGACAGGCCCATTTCGCTCATCACGGTCCGCACGTCGGCAAAGTCGACGTTGATCAGGCCAGGGCTGGTGATGAGATCGGCGATACCCTGCACCGCGCCCTGCAATACGTCATTGGCGGCCTTGAAAGCATTCAGCAGCGTGACTTCGCGGCCAAGCACCGACAGCAGTTTCTCGTTTGGCACCGTGATCAGCGAATCCACGTGCTGCGACAAGTCCTCGATACCCTTGAGGGCCACCTGCATGCGACGGCGGCCTTCGAACGGGAACGGCTTGGTAACGACCGCTACCGTCAGGATGCCTTTCTCTTTAGCCAGCTGGGCGACCACCGGCGCCGCGCCCGTGCCGGTGCCGCCACCCATGCCCGCAGTGATGAACACCATATCCGCGCCTTCGAGCATTTCCTCGATGCGCTCGCGATCTTCCAGCGCGGCCTGCCGGCCCACTTCCGGATTGGCGCCCGCGCCCAGGCCCTTGGTGACATTGGCGCCCAGTTGTAGATGCATGCGCCCGCCGCAGCCTTTCATGGCTTGCGCATCCGTGTTGGCGACGACGAAATCGACGCCTTCGATGTTGGCATTGAGCATGTGCGCCACGGCATTGCCGCCACCGCCGCCCACGCCGATAACTTTGATCACCGCATTCGGTGCGAGTTTTTCGACCAGTTCAAACATTTCCCGTCCTCCGTAGAGCTTTCGTTGTCGTTGTAACCGCGGTACGACTCCTGTCATCCCGAGGTGGTGAGCGAACCTCCATTCGCCCTGGCTGCGCCTCTTGCACGGCCGAACTCAAAAGTTTTTGGTGATCCAGCTGCGCAACTTGTCGACCAGGCCGCCTACGCTGCCACCCGCCGGCCCATTGACACGCATGCCGCCGGAACGCGCGCCATGCAGCAACAGGCCGACGCCAGTGGAATGCAGCGGATTGGCAATCACCTCGCCCAGGCCGTTGACGTGTTGCGGCACGCCTACGCGGACCATCTTGTGGAAGATTTCCTCGGCCAGCTCCAGCGCGCCTTCCATCCGCGAGGCGCCACCGGTCAGCACCACGCCGGCAGCGACCAGGCTGTCGTAGCCCGAGCGGCGCAGCTCGTCCTGCACCATTTCGAAAATTTCCTCGTAGCGGGCCTGCACGCTTTGCGCCAGCGACTGGCGCGCCAGCCTGCGCGGCGGGCGATCGCCCACACTGGGTACCTGGATGGTTTCTTCCGCGTGCGCCAGCTGCGCCAGCGCACACGCATACTTGATCTTGATTTCCTCGGCATGCGCGGTCGGAGTATGCACACCGTAGGCAATGTCGTTGGTGACTTGGTCGCCGCCCACGGGCAACGATTTGGTATAGCGGATCGCGCCTTGCGTATAGATGGCGATATCGGTGGTGCCCGCTCCGATATCGACCAGGCATACGCCAAGTTCGCGCTCGTCATCGGTGAGCACCGACTTCGCGCTCGCTACCGCGGAGGGGACCAGCTCGTCGACCGACAGTCCGCACCGCTGGATGCATTTGCTGATGTTTTGCACCGCCGCAGCCGCGCCGGTAACCAGATGCACCGATGCCTCCAGTCGCACGCCGCTCATGCCCACCGGCGAGCGGATACCGTCCTGGCCATCGATGCGGTACTCCTGCGACTCCTTATAGAGAACCTTGCGGTCGGCGGGGATCGCAACCGCGCTGGCAGCCTCCAGTACCTGATCGAGATCGCCCGGCGCCACTTCGCGATCGCGGATCGCCGCGGTGCCGTGCGAGTTGCGCGTTTCCAGGTGGCTGCCGGAAATAGAGGCATACACCGAGCGGATATCGCAGCCGGCCATCAGCTCGGCTTCTTCGACCGCGCGCTGGATCGAATGCACGGTGGATTCGATATCCACCACCGAACCGCGCTTCATGCCGCGCGATACGTGCGAACCGATACCGATCACTTCGATCGGCTCGCCCGGCTCATACTCGCCTACGATCGCGACCACCTTGGAGGTGCCGATATCCAGGCCGACGACCAGCTGCTTTTCACTTCTGGAGCCTGCTCTCATAGTCCAAATACCCCGCGCCGGTAGCCGTTTGCCCGCAGGGCAAGCACGAACGAAGAAGCGTATGTCGATACGCCGTTGAGAGATGTAGCGCCACGCGCCAACGCCGGGCATGCGAAGCAGAAGGGCAAGCACTTGATGTTCATGTGCGCGGCGCGCCTCCGGCGATCGGGGTAGTCGGGGCAACCGACGATTGCGGCCACTTCACGGCAAAGCCATTGGTGTAGCGAAGGTCTGCGTACTCGAAGTTTTGGTCATGACCTGCAACCACTTTCGGATACACCGCGAGAAAACGTCGCAGGCGTCGACCGGCTTGACTGCGGTCGCCGATCACGATCTGCGCGCCGCTGTCGGTCGCGACGCTCCAGCTGCCGCGGTCCGTCAGCGTGACGCCGGTGATTTTCAGATGCGTGCCCGCGAAAGCCTTTTGCACGTCGGCGAAGAAACTCACGACCTCGGCGAGGTGATCGTCCGGGCCGTGCAGGTCAGGCAATTGCTGATAGCTGCCCGCATCCGGCACCGCGAAGACCTTGCCTTCGCCGCTGATCAGCTGGCTGGCATTCCAGCGGGCAAAAGGCTGTCGCTCGTACACGCGCAGCAGCAAAGTATCCGGCCAGCGCTTGCTCGCCTCGACCGATTCCACCCACGGCAGCGCAGCTACCGACTTTTGCACGGCATCGAGATTCAACGCGAAGAAACCCTTGCCCAAGCAAGGCAGCACGGCGGCACGAAGCTGCGCCACGCTCACGTGCTTGAATTCGGCCTGCACAGTCAGCTGGGTCACCGGCCAGCGATCGGCGGCAAACCAGCCACACAGCACGCCGACGATCGGCAACGCCACCAGGGCGATGGCCAGGCACCAGGCAACGAGGCGGATGCTTCCTCTCACGAACTCCCTCCCGTGGAATCCGCGGAGAACGACGGCGAAGCGCCCGCGCCGTGCTCCCTATGCATGCTTGTCTCAAGCACCCGCCAGCACAGTTCCTGGTAATCAATCCCAGCCACGGCAGCCGCCTTCGGCACCAGCGAGTGAGAAGTCATGCCTGGCGCGGTGTTCACTTCCAGCAGCCAGTCGCGGCCCTGGCGGTCGCGCATGAGATCGACGCGCCCCCAGCCATGGCAGCCCAGGGCGTCGAACGCTTCGAGCGAAAGTGCACGCAGCGCCGCTTCCACTTCGCCTTCCAGGCCAGGGCAGATGTAGCGCGTGTCTTCGGCGATGTATTTGGCGTTGTAATCGTAGAACGCGCCCTTGGGCACGATGTGGATGCTCGGCAACACTTGGCGGCCGAGAATGCCGACGGTCAGTTCGTCGCCTTCGATCAGGGCTTCCATCAACATGTCGCCGGGATATTTCTCGGCTAGCGCCACGGCGGCATCGAGATCCTTTTCCTCGAACACGCGGGTAACGCCTACGCTGGAACCTTCGCAAGCCGGTTTCACGATCAACGGGAAGCCGATCTCGCGCGCCGCCGCATGCACATCCGCGCCACGCGGAAGCGGCACGAACGCCGGTGTTGGAAGTCCCAGCGATTGCCACACGCGCTTGGAGCGCGTCTTGTCCATCGACAGTGCCGAACCCAGCACGCCCGAGCCGGTGTAGGGAATATGCAGCGATTCCAGCGCGCCTTGCAGCACGCCATCCTCGCCGCCACCATGCTGGCCATGCAGGATGTTGAACACGCGCGCGAAATGGCCGGCACGCAATGCATCGAGCAGCGCCGGAATGCCATCGATCGCATGCGCGTCCACACCACGCGCGATCAAGGCCGCCAGCACGTTGCGACCCGAATCAAGCGACACTTCGCGCTCGGCTGAGCTGCCGCCCATCACCACAGCGACGCGGCCGAACTGCGCCGGATCGGTGATCCGCGCGGCGCGCAACGCGGGGCTCGAAACGCGAGCGCCAGCAGCGGCTTGCGCGGCCGCTCCGGAATGAGAGGACCCGGATGCAGCGGTCACCGGCACGACCGTGCTTGCCTGAATCGACGCGGTCGAATCATGGGTTATGACGCCGGAGTCCCGCTGCGCAAAAATCTTTTCCATCATGCTTGTCCCCCGCTTTTCAACTGCCCGGCCTGCGCCAGCTCCACCGCAGCGGCGCCGATGTCGCCGGCACCCAGCAGCAGCAGCAGGTCACCATCGCGCAGCAGTGCCGGCAAGGCGTCTTTCAATTCGCGTGGATGACCGACCAGTACCGGATCGACCTTGCCGCGCGCGCGCACGGCACGCGCCAGCGCACGACCGTCCGCGCCGGCGATCGGCGCTTCGCCGGCCGGATAGACTTCGGTAAGCACCAGCACGTCGGCTTCGGCCAACACGTTGGCGAAATCGTCCAGCAGGTCGCGCGTGCGGCTGTAGCGGTGTGGCTGGAAACCGACAACTAGCCGGCGGTCCGGCCAGCCGCCACGCGCCGCGGCAAACACTGCAGCCAGTTCGCGAGGATGGTGGCCGTAGTCATCGACCAGCATCACCTTGCCTTGATCGAGCGCAATCTCGCCACGGCGATGGAAGCGGCGTCCGACACCCTGGAAATGCGCCAGCGCATGAGCAATGGCGTCGGCCTCCACCCCCAACTGCCAGCCGATCGAGGCCGCGGCCAGGGCATTGAGCACGTTGTGACGTCCCGGCAGGTTGAGCGTTACCGGGATGGCATCGGAGACTCCTGGCAGCAGCAGGTCGAAATGCATTTCGAAACCACGCTGCTGCACATGGGTCGCGCGTACATCGGCGTGTTCGGCGTCAATGCCGTAGGTCATCACGCGGCGAGTCGTGAGCTTGGCCAGTTCGGCCACTTCCGGATCGTCCACGCAGAGCACCGCCAGCCCGTAGAACGGCAGGCGATGCAGGAAATCATTGAATGCCTTGCGTACCAGCGCGAAATCGCCCTGGTAATTCTCCAGGTGGTCGGCATCGATATTGGTGACCACCGCGATCACCGGCGACAGCAGCAAGAAAGAACCGTCCGACTCATCCGCTTCGGCGACCAGGTACTGGCCCGTGCCCAGGCGCGCATTCGCGCCGGCCGCATTGAGCTGGCCGCCGATCACGAAGGTAGGATCGTAATCGGCCTCGGCCAGCACGCTGGCAACGAGACTGGTGGTGGTGGTCTTGCCATGCGTACCGGCAATCGCGATTCCGCGCCGGAAGCGCATCAGTTCGCCCAGCATTTCTGCACGCGGAATCACCGGGATGCGCGCCTCGCGCGCGGCGACCAGTTCCGGATTGTCGTGCTTGATCGCGCTGGACGTCACCACCACGTCGGCATCGCCGACATGCGCTGCGGCGTGGCCGATATGCACGTCGATGCCGAGCTGGCGCAAGCGCTGCGCGGTCGCCGATTCGCTGCGATCCGAACCGGATACGGCATAGCCAAGGTTATGCAGCACCTCCGCGATACCGCTCATGCCTACGCCACCGATGCCGATGAAGTGCACGCGGCGGAACGTGCTCATCAGGTCTTCGTGCGCAAGCAGTCGACGCGGCGTCATGCGGCCACCTCTACGCAGGCGCGCGCGATGTGCGCCGCGGCATCCGGCTTGGCCAAGGTGCGCGCGGCCTCGCCCATCGCCAGCAGCTTGGCGCGATTGCCCAGCAACATGCTCAGTCGCTGCGCCAGTTCCTTCGTGTCCAGGTCACGCTCCTGTATCAATTCGGCAGCGCCGACGGCGACCAGCGCCTCGGCGTTGCGGGTCTGGTGGTCATCCACCGCGTAAGGGAACGGCACCAGCACGGCGCCCAGGCCGCATGCGGTGAGTTCGGCAAGCGTGAGCGCGCCGGCGCGACATACCGCCAGGTCGGCCCATGCGTAGGTGCCAGCCATGTCTTCAATAAATGGCACGACCTGCGCTTCGACGCCTGCGTCGGCATACGCCTTGCGCGCTTCTTCGATGCCGCGATTGCCGCATTGGTGCAGCACTTCCGGACGCAATGCCGGCGGCAAGGCAGCGAGCGCCGGCGGAACGGACAGGTTCAACGCGCGCGCACCCAGACTGCCGCCAAGCACCAGCAAACGTGGCCGGCCAAGGCGACCGGCCATGCGTTGTGCCGGAGGCGCCAGCGAGGAGATCGCCGCTCGCACCGGATTGCCTACCCATTCCGCGTTCGGCAGGCTATCGGCGAAGCCGGCCATGACCCGGCGTGCATGCGTGGCCAGCTTGCGATTGGTGAAGCCAGCGACGCGGTTCTGTTCGTGCACCAGCAGTGGACGATGCAGCAAGCGCGCGGCAATGCCGCCCGGTCCGGCCACATAGCCACCCATCGACAGCACGCTGCGCGGCTTCAGCCGATGCAGCACGGCGAGCGACGACAGCAGCGCGCGCAACAGCATCCACGGTGCGAGCAGGCGCGTCTTCAAACCCTTGCCGCGCAATCCGCCCACCGGCACGGTATGCAAGTCGATGCCGTGCGCCGGTACGACCTTGGTTTCCATGCCGCCCGCCGCACCCAGCCATACCACCGGCACACCCTGGGCGCGCAACGTTTCTGCCACAGCCAGGCCAGGGAAGATATGACCGCCGGTACCGCCGGCCATGATCAACACCGGCGCTGTGCGCTGTGCGCCATCCGTCGTGAATCCGCGCTTTCCGGCCATGGTCATGCCGCCACCGCTTCGCGCTCGCGCGCAGCCGCATTCGCATCAGGCGCCGCGGTGGCGGGCATGCGCGTAGCCATGTGGCGCGCGTCGAGTGCGCGATTGATTTCGTAGGTGGCGCGCAGCAGTACGCCAGCCATCACACAGGTGAGCGCGATGGATGAACCGCCATAGCTGATCAGCGGCAGCGTCAGGCCCTTGGTGGGCAGCGCCCCCAGATTCACGCCGATCGATACCATGGTCTGCAGACCGATCATCAATGAAATGCCGAACGCGACATAGCCAGCAAAACGCTGCCCGACTTCCACGCCCTTGAGTCCCACGTGCAGGCCGCGCCAGACCACCAGCGCGAACAGGGCCATTACCGCGATGATGCCGAACAGGCCGAGTTCTTCGCCGATTACCGCAAAGATGAAATCGGTATGCGCTTCGGGCAGGTAGGACAACTTCAGTACGCTCGAGCCCAGGCCAACGCCGGTCCACTCGCCGCGGCCGATCGCCATCAGCGACTGGGTCAGCTGGAAACCGTCGTTGAATGGATCCTTCCACGGATCCATGAACGAGGTCAGGCGTTTCATGCGATAGCTTTCGCTGGTTGCCGCAATCGCCAGCAGCGGCATCAGCGGCAGACCCATGATGCACAGGAACAGCGGCCGCGCGCCGCCCAGCCAGACCATCGCGATGGTGACCGCGATCACCAGCGTGGCCGAGCCGAAATCCGGCTGCGCCAACAACAACAACACGATCACGCCTGACACGGCGATCGGCTTGATCAAGCCCAGGAAGCGCGTCTCGATGCTCTCACGATGACGCACCAGGTAACTGGCGATGTACACCACCAGGATCAGTTTCACGGCTTCCACTGGCTGGAACGAAGTCACGAGCAGGTTGAGCCAGCGACGTGCGCCGTTGATGCGCATCCCCAGGTGTGGCACGAACACCGCCAGCAACAGGATGAAAGCCACCAGCATCAGGAAGAACGCATGCTTTTCCACCACTTTCAATTCGGTGCGCATCGCCACGCCGGCAACGGCCACGCCGAGCGTGAGATACGCCAGGTGATGCTTGAGGTAATAGAACTGCCCCATGTGCATGCTGTCGGCGACAGCGATCGAACTCGACGCCACCATCACGGCACCCAGGCAGGCAAGCCCGACCAGGGCCACCAGCAGCGGCAAGTCGAACTTGCCGCGCGGACCCTGTCGACGCTTTGCCTGCGATGTGCCAAACAGCTTGATCATGGCCTAGCGCACCTTCAACGTAGCCAGACCGATAAGCACCAGCACCACGCTGATGATCCAGAACCGCACGATGACCCGTGGCTCGGGCCAGCCTTTCAATTCGAAGTGATGATGGATCGGCGCCATCCGGAAAATGCGCTTGCCGGTCATCTTGAAACTGCCGACCTGCAGCATCACCGAAGCAGTCTCCATCACGAACACGCCGCCCATGATCAGCAGCACGATTTCCTGCCGCACGATCACCGCGATAGCCGCCAGCGCCGCGCCGATTGCCAGCGCGCCGACGTCGCCCATGAACACTTGCGCGGGATACGTGTTGAACCAAAGGAAACCCAAGCCTGCGCCTGACAGCGCGCCACAGACCACGGCCAGTTCGCCCGCGCCAGGAATGGCCGGGATGCCCAGGTATTCGGAAAACACCTTGTTGCCGGCAAGATAGGCGAAGATGCCGAGCGCGCCCGACACCAGCACCGTCGGCATGATCGCGAGTCCATCCAGTCCGTCGGTGAGATTCACCGCGTTGGAGAAACCCACGATCATGAAGTAAGCCACGACGATGAAGAACACGCCCAGCGGCACGGCGACGTGCTTGAACAGCGGCACGAACAGCGCGGTCTCCGCCGGAAGGATCGCCGAGTGGTACAGGAACCAGGCCGCGCCAAGGCCAAACACCGACTGCCAGAAATATTTCCAGCGCGATGCCAGGCCACGGCTATCTTTCAGCACCAGCTTGCGGTAGTCGTCGTAGAAGCCGATGGCGCCGAAGCACACCAGTACGGCCAGCACCAGCCATACATAGCGGTTATCGAGATCCGCCCATAACAGGGTTGCAATGGCGACGGACAGCAAAATCATCACGCCGCCCATCGTGGGCGTGCCAGCCTTGGACAAATGCGTCTGCGGACCATCCTTGCGCACGACCTGCCCGGCCTTGAGCGCGGCAAGCTTGCGAATCAGCACCGGTCCGAACAATAGCGACATCGCCATCGCCGTCAACGCCGCCATGATGGTGCGGAAGGTGATGTACTGGAACAGATGCAGCGCGGTGAAATGCCGTGCCATCCAGTCGGCCAGTTCAAGCAGCATGGTGCGCGCCCTCCCCTGGCCGGTTGCCTTTCAGCGCCGCCACGACATGTTCCATGCCTGCCGAATGCGAGCCTTTCACCAGGCAGGTCACGCCGGCATGCAATTGGGCCTGCAGGGCCTGGATCAAGGCGGCCCGGTCGGCGTAATGCGTGGCGCCGTCACCAAACGCTTCCACCGCCGCTGCGTTCAGCGGGCCCACCGCAAACAATTTCTGGATGCCGCGTTCGCGTGCATGGCGGCCGACCCCCGCATGCAATGCACGCGCATCCGCACCCAGTTCAGCCATATCACCCAGCACCAGCCAGCGTTCACCGTGGGCGAGCGCGAGCGTATCGATCGCCGCCTGCATCGAACTGGGGTTGGCGTTGTAGCTGTCGTCGATCAGCGTCCAGCCGTCGGGCATCGCGATACGCTTGAGGCGCCCTTCGACTGGCGCAGCCTGTTCCAGCCCGGCGACGATCGCGTCGAGCGGCACCTCCAGCGCCAGCGCGATCGCACTGGCTGCCAAGGCATTGGCGACGTTGTGGCGGCCAGGCAGCGGCAACTGCACCTGCGCATCGCCCTGTGGCGTGCTCAGCACAAAGTGCGAGCCATCGACACGCAGGTCCAGGATGTCCGCGCCAATGTCGGCTTTGTGGTCCAGCCCGAAACGCAGCACCTTGCGACCGCCCGCCAGCCCCGCAAAGAAACTGGCGAAGGCGTCGTCTGCGTTGATGACTGCCACGCCGTCGGCCGGCAAGGCGCGATAAAGCGCACCCTTGGTCTCTGCCACCGTCTCGATCGTACCCATCCGCTCAAGATGCGCCGGCGCGATGAGGTTCACGAGGCCGATATCGGGCCGTGCAATGGCGGCGAGGTAATCGATATCGCCCGGTTTGCCGGCACCCATCTCGAGCACTGCGTATTCGGTGTCTTCCGGCATCCACAGCAAGGTCAGCGGCAGTCCGATCTCGTTGTTGTAACTGCCGGCGTTGACGTGCGTGCGGCCATGGCGCGAAAGAATCGACGCGGTGAGCGTCTTCACCGTGGTCTTGCCGTTCGAGCCGGTAATGCCGATCACCCGCGCATTGCGCTGCGCGCGCACCGCGCTGGCCAAGTCTCCCAGCGCCAGTTCGACGTTTTCCACCTGCACCTGCGGCAAATCGATCTCGACCCGGCGTTCCACCAAGGCTGCCGACGCGCCGCGCGCCTTGGCATCGGCAAGGTAATCATGGCCATCCACACGTTCGCCCTTGAAGGCCACGAACAGATCGCCCGGCTTGACCTTGCGCGAATCGATTGCCACGCCCGTCACGCTGGCGTCGCCTGCGAGCACGTGCCCATGCGTCCACATGGCGATGGCGGCCAACTGCATCATGCGCGTTCCTCCAGCACGGCTCGCGCTACCGCCATATCGTCGAACGCGCGCTTGCCGCCCGCGCCTTCCTGGTAGGTTTCGTGGCCCTTGCCAGCAATCAACACGACGTCTCCCGTAGTTGCCCTGTCCAGTGCGCCGCGGATGGCCGCTTCGCGATCCCGCAGCACGGTAGCGGCCGACGGCTGCGCCATTCCGGCCAGGATTTGCGCGACGATCAGGTCGCCATCCTCGCCACGAGGATTGTCATCGGTGACGATGGCGACATCGGCCAACCGCTCGGCGATCGCCCCCATTTGCGGACGCTTGCCTGCATCGCGCTCGCCGCCGCAGCCGAACACGCAGATCAGCCGCGCGGCGCAATGCGCGCGAAGCGCCTGGAGGGCTTGTTCCAAGGCATCCGGCGTATGAGCGTAGTCGACAACTACCAAGGGCAAATCGTGTGCGCCGCCAAGTCGATTCATGCGTCCATTGACTGGATCGAGCGCCTCGAGCGCCTCGACCATGCGCGGGAACGATTCACCTAACGCCCCCAGGCAACCGGCCACGGCAAGCAGGTTGGCGACATTGAAGCGGCCCAGCAGGCGGCTGTGAATTCGCTGCGTACCCCACGGTGTGCGCAGGTCGAAAGTGATGCCCTGGGCCGAGGTACTGATATCAGTGGCTGCGATGTCGGCATGCTTATCGCCAGCCCCGCTGAGGCGCAGCGCCCGCACTTCGGGAGCGAGCCCGGCGGACAGCTCGCGTCCGAAAGCGTCATCGATATTGAGCACCGCCGATGCCAGGCCGGGCCATGCAAAAAGCTTCGCCTTGGCCGCGCCATAGGCTTGCATGCTGCCGTGGTAATCGAGATGGTCGCGGGTGAGATTGGTAAACGCAGCCACATCGAAAGCCGTGGCTGCCACGCGGCCCTGCTCGAGCGCATGCGAGGATACTTCCATCGCTACATGGGTAGCGCCGTCGCGGCGAAATTCCGCCAGCAGGCGTTGCACGGCAATGGCATCGGGCGTGGTGCGCTCGCCTTCGCTCAGCCGTCCATGCAGGCCGGCGCCCAGCGTGCCGATGGTGGCCGTCCGATGGCCGAGTTTTTCCAGCGCTTGCGCCAGCATCTGCACGGTCGACGTCTTGCCGTTGGTGCCAGTGACGCCGATCATGCGCATCGATTCGGATGGACGTCCGAAAAAACGCGCGGCAATTTCACCGACGAAGGTATGCAGGCCATCGATCCATAGCACCGGCACGCCTGGATTTTCCAGCGAACACGGGGGCGCTTCGGCCAGCACCACCACGGCGCCGCGCTGTACTGCACTGCTGACGAATTCAATGCCATGCCCGCGCGTGCCGCGCAAGGCGAAGAAGGCGTCGCCACCGCGCACCTGGCGCGAATCGAGGGCGAGGCCGGAAACGACCATCGATCCACCGTCCGTGGTCTCGGCAATGCCCTGCAACAGATGATCGAGGCGCTGGCCGTTCATGGATCGACCACCTCCGCGGCAGCGGCATCGTCCTGGTTGTTCGCCGGCGGCGGCGCGTTGCCAGCCAGTCCACCACCCGATTGCAATGGACCGCCCACGTACCAGCGCCCGATATTGTCTGGCGGCACGTCCAGCAGCCGCAGCGCACCGTCCATCACGCGCTGGAATACCGGCGCAGAGACAGCGCCGCCGAAGTAGCCTTTTTTCGGGTTATTGATCACTACCACGCCGACCAGGCGCGGGGCGGTGGCCGGCACGATACCCGCGAACAGCGAGTTGTAATTGTTCTTGGCGTAACCGCCGATCGCGGCCAGATGCGCCGTGCCCGTCTTGCCGGCCACGCTGTAGTTGGCGATCTGCGCGCGCGTTGCCGTGCCGCCCGGCGCGGTCACGGTTTCGAGCATGGCGACCAGCTCGCGCGCGATCTGCGGCGATACGATCTGCTTGCCGTCGTTGTCGCCTTCCTTGATGAACGTAGGCGAGTGCATGACGCCATCGTCAGCCAGCGTGGCATAGGCGTTGGCCAGTTGCAGCGGCGTCACGTTCATGCCGTAGCCGAACGCCATCGTCGCCTTTTCCAACGGGCGCCAGGTATGCCCGACTTTCAGGAAACCGGATGATTCGCCGGGAAACCCGCTGCCCGTACTGTCGCCGAAGCCGAATGCCTTGTATGCGTCGTAGACGAATTGCGTATCGAGCGAAAGCGAAATCTTGGCGGCGCCGATGTTGCTGGACTTGGTCAGCACGCCGGTCGGCGTCAACAGGCCATTGGGCGTGTCGTCGCGGATGTCGTGGCCGTAGTACATCCAGTGGCCGTTTCCGGTATCCACCAAGGGAGAAGTCGGCGTGTACTTGCCGCTGGACAAGCCTGCCGCCAGCGTGAAAGGCTTCATCGTCGAGCCGGGTTCCACCACATCGGTGACAGCGCGATTGCGGCGCTGCGCGCCAGTCGTTCCGTTAACCGCGTTCGGGTTGTAGGTGGGCAGGCTGACCATTGCCAGGATCTCGCCGGTGTGCACGTCGAGTATCACCATTTCGCCTGAGTCCGCGTCCACGTCCTCCAACTGTTTTTTCAATTCGCTGTAGGCCAGGAACTGGATCCGGCGATCGATGCTGAGCGTAAGGTTCTGCCCAGGCTGCGGCGCACGCACTTGCTCGACGTCTTCCACGATATGGCCCATGCGATCGCGGATCACGCGCTTCGCACCCGGCTTGCCGGACAGCCAGCTGTCGAAGGCCAGCTCCAGGCCTTCCTGACCGTGGTCGTCGATATTGGTGAAGCCCAGGACGTGGGCGGTGACTTCGCCAGATGGGTAATAGCGCTTGTATTCGCGCTGTCCGTTGACACCCGGTACGCCAAGCGCGAGCACGGCCTGCGCCGCGTCCGGATTCATCTGACGACGCAGGTAGGCGAATTCGCGGTCGGCACGCTGTTCGAGATAAGCCTTCAAATCATCGGCACTGGTTCCCAGCGCCTGGGCCAGGGCGGGGATGCGGTCGGCATTGTCCAGCACTTCCGATGGCACCACGGTGATGGAAACCATCGGCGTGGAAACCGCCAGCGGCTCACCGTTGCGATCGAAAATGGTGCCGCGCGACACCGCGATCGGTACTTCACGCAGGAAGCGCGCGTCGCCCTGGTCCTGGTAGAACTGCTTGCGCACTACTTGCAGGTCGAATGCGCGCGCCATCAAGCCGACGGATGCGGCAGCGAGCACGGCGATCACCAGCAGCATGCGCCGGCGCGCACTGGGGCCCGCCCCCTGGCGACGCGCGGAAGGTTTGGCGATGGGGCGCTGCAACCGGTTCATGGCCGCACCAGTTGCACGTCCTGCGGACGCGGCATGAACATGCCCAGCTTGGTACGCGCTTCCTCGTCGATGCGGCGCGGTTCGGCCCAGGTGGCCTGCTCCAGTTCGAGCTGGCCGTATTCGATATTCAATTCATCGCGCTGGCTTTGCAGTTGCGTCAGTTGCACGAACAGCACGCGGCTCTGGTGCCGGGTCCATACCACCGCGATCGCAGTGATCATGACCGCCGCCAGCAGCAGCAACAGCGAAAAGATTCCGATGGCCTTCACGCGGAAGGTTCCTCGGATAATTTTTCGGCCACGCGCAATACGGCTGAGCGCGCACGCGGGTTCGCGGCCTGCTCGGCCGCGGAGGGAAAGCGCGCCTTGCCGACCGCGGCAAGGCGCGCAGGCGCCGCTGCCATGGGCGGGCCACGGCGGCTGCCTTGCACGCGCCCCGAATGATCGCGAATGAACAGCTTGACCGCACGATCCTCCAGCGAATGGAAGCTGATCACCGCCAGGCGTCCGCCCACGTTTAGCCGGTCGAGCGCCGCATCGAGCCCACGTTGCAGCGCTTCGAGTTCGCCGTTCACGCGGATACGCAGCGCCTGGAAACTGCGCGTGGCCGGATGCTTGCCAGGTTCGCGGCGGCCGATCGTGCGTTCAATCAATGCCGCCAGCTCGCCGGTACGCGCGATGGGCGCTTCGGCGCGGCGCTCGACAATCGCGCGCGCGATCTTGCGGCTGAAACGCTCTTCACCGAAGGTCCACAGCACATCGGCGATCTCGCGCTCATCGGCGCAAGCAAGGAAGTCAGCCGCGCTTTCGCCCTGCGTGGTGTCCATGCGCATGTCCAGCGGCGCATCGGCCATGAAGCTGAAGCCGCGCGCAGCTTCGTCCAATTGCGGCGAGGAAACACCCAGATCGAGCAGCACGCCGTCCAGGCCGGACGCGGTTTCGTCCCATTCGCCCAAGGTGGAGAAGTTGGCATGCCGGATCGATACACGCGGGTCAGACGCGAACACTATCTGCGCGGCGGCGATGGCTTGCGGATCGCGATCCATCAGCAACAACCGGCCTTCTGCGCCAAGACGCGACAGCACGGCGCGAGCGTGACCGCCGCGTCCGAAGGTGCCATCGAGATAACGCCCGCCTTCCCGCACGGCGAGACCCTCCACCGCCTCATCCAGCATCACCGGGATATGCCGCCATTGAGAGCCCGGATTCATGTTGCCCATGGCCCGCGTTGTGTCGTTGCGGTCTTCAGGCAATGCACGACGCCGGTCAAGGCAGCTCCCTGATCAAGCCGCGCGCTGCCGCATGAAGGCCACGGCGACGCAACCCGTAGGGCCGGGTCTATGTGCACGCAAGGCCATGCTGTCGCTCGGTCGTGTATCGACATACACGCCCTCACTCTTCCTGGCCTTGCGTGCAAACAGCTTCCGGCGCGGGCCATTGGCAACATGAATTCAGGCTCTTGGCCATGCCGCACTCCCGCTCTTGTTCGCATTCATCCCGCGCTTGACCGTCACCGGTCAGAGTCGCAGGTCCGTCATGTCGTCACTGATTTCGTCTTCGCCGATGGTCTGGCGGATCTTGGCCAGATGGGCCTGCTCGCTCCACAGCTCGAACTTGTTGCCCATACCCAGCAGGACCGCTTTTTTCTCGATCCCGGCCGCCACGCGCTGACTGGCTGGCAACAGGATGCGCACCGCGCTGTCGGGCTCGACCATCGCGGCCGCGCCAACCAGCTTCATCTGCAAGGCGCGGTGCACGGCCTTGACGCTCGGCAATGCATTCACCTGATCGCGAACCCGCTCCCATTCGGCATGCGGGAACAGCCAAAGGCAGCCCGACTCGAACGGGTTGTAGGTGATCACCAGCCGATTGGCGCAGGCGCCCGCCACTAGCTCCCGATAAGCAGTCGGAATAGCCAGACGGCCCTTGTCATCGACGGTGATGGCGGTCTCGCCCTGGAACACAAGCCATGAACTCCACGAAATCCCACGATTTCACACAGGAATCCACGATAGTCTCGCCCCTTGAGACTGTCAAGGATTTTTTGCTTGTGAATCAAGGAGAAAGGCGAGGTTGTGGCGAATTATGCAGTGTTTTCTAGAAAGCTTTTCGAGACCCTTGATCGCTATGGTTTTTTTGCGATCAATACGATCAGCGAAGAGGGGCGAGAAAACGAGCAAGAGGCGCCTGGGCGCCGCCCTCGTCTCCCGCCCCTCCTAACTCGGTCCTGAGTAAAAAGGTGGAGTCGGCCTGTAAGCCGGGTTCTGTACGCCTTGCGGCGCGACAGTCATTCCTCTCGGCCAGGCGTCACCGCCTGGCTCCAGCAACCTACCCGGGAACAACGCGGGCCGCGTTATCGTTCCCCTATTCGGTCTTGCTCCGGGTGGGGTTTACCGTGCCACGCGACGTTGTCCCCGCGCGCGGTGCGCTCTTACCGCACCGTTTCACCCTTACCTGTGCCCTTGCGGGCCATCGGCGGTTTGCTTTCTGTTGCACTGGCCGTCAGCTCGCGCTGCCCAGGCGTTACCTGGCACCCTGCCCTGTGGAGCCCGGACTTTCCTCGATGCGCTTGCGCGCGACGCGACTGTCCGGCCGACTCCGCCGACCATTATAGGGAAGAAGCGACCGGAACGACGAAATGACGAGAACACGCGACATGGCGCCATGCATTCATCCCTCGCCACCGTCTCCATAAAGCAGCTTCCGTGGCGCGCCGGTGATGGCCGCCGCCAGCTTCGCCGCCTTGGCCGGCGGCAATGCCTCGCGCAGGATCGCGAACACCCGCTGGCCCTCCGCCAATGTCGCATCGACCTCCTCGCCACGCCCGGCGACCAGGATCACGCACTCGCCACGCTGCTGGTTCGGATCCTCGACCACCCGCGCGGCCAGTTGCGACAGCGGTTCGCCGATCACGGTCTCGAACATTTTGGTGAGTTCGCGCGCCAGCACGGCTTCACGCGATGCGCCGAACACATCGCGCATGTCGGCCAGGCTTTCCGCTACGCGATGCGAGGATTCATAAAAGATCAGCGTGCGCGGATCGGCCGCCAACTCCCGCAACCTGCTGCAGCGAGCCGCGGATTTCGGCGGCAGGAAACCTTCGAACACGAAGCGGTCGCTGGGCAGGCCCGCCACGGAAAGCGCGGCGATCGCCGCGCACGCGCCCGGCACCGGCACGCAACGGATGCCCGCTTCGCGCGCCGCACGCACCAGGCGAAAGCCCGGATCGCTGATCAGCGGCGTGCCTGCATCCGAGATGAGCGCGACCGACTCGCCCAGCTCCAATCGGCGCACGATCGCCGCGACCGCCTCGCGCTCGTTGTGCTCATGCAGCGCGATCAACGGCGTGCCGATGTTGTGCTGGAGCAACAGCGGCCGGCTGTGGCGGGTGTCCTCAGCGGCGATCACCGTGACGCTACGCAAGGTTTCGATGGCGCGCGCGGAGATATCGTCGCGATGGCCAATCGGCGTTGCCACCACCCACAGGGTACCCATCGGGTTGGACGACATGACGGATCCTTTCGCGGTGACCGATAAGACGATCGGCTATGATCGCGCAATTGTCCCAAGGGATCGAGGAAGCCGCATGCGCCCGAGTCGTCTTGCCGCGTCAGGCCTGCTGATTTCGCTGGTGTTGAGTGCCTGCGCACCCGCCGTGGTGCAGCGCTCGCCGGCCGAGATCGCAGCGGCGCAGAACGCCGCCCTGCTGGCCAGCCTGGGACAATTCGACCAAGCTGCGCAAGCTTATCTGGCGCTCGCCACGCAGACGCCCAGCCTCGCCGATCATTACAAATTGCTGGCCGCCGAAGCCTATCGGCAGGAGAACGCGCTTGACCGCGCCGCCCCGGTCGTCGCCGGCATCCAGCGCGACCAGCTCACCGATGACGAACCATTGCGACTGGATCTGCTGCGCGCGGAAATCGCGCTGCATCAGCACGATCCCGCCACGGCGCTGCGCCTGACCACGCAAACCGGCCTCGCGGTACCGCCCGATCTACAGCCGCGGCTGCTGGACCTGCGCGCGCAGGCCCAGGCCGGCACGGGCGATTTCTGGAGTGCTGCGCGCACTCGCGTAAGCATGGACCCCCTGTTGCAAGGCATGGATCGCACGCAAAACCGCGACCAGGCTGTTTCCCTGCTGGCCAAGCTCGGCGCGGATCCGCTGAAGCGCCGCGCAGCCGCGATGCAACCGGACGATCGCATGCTGCCGTGGGTCGACGAAGCGCTGGGCCGCCTCGGCGTCACCGTCGCGCAAGCGCAACCCAATCTCGAACAGGCCGTCGGCACATTGGTTCCCGGCGGCAGCGCAAGCGTGCGCGAAGGCTACAAGATGCCCGCGCGGGTCGCTTTGTTACTGCCCAACAGCGACGGGTGGGCGGTGGCCGGTTCCGCGGTTCGCGAAGGTTTTTTCGCCGCTTATTTCCAGGCCTCCGATACGCATGCGCCGCGCGCGGCAGTTCGCGTCTACGACAGCGGCGGCACCGCCGCCAGTGCGATCAAGGCGTACAACCAGGCCGTTTCCGACGGCGCGCAACTGGTAGTAGGCCCGCTGACGCGCAGCGAAGTGATGGGTGTATTGGGCCAGGCATCGCTGCCGGTTCCCGTGCTCGCCCTCAATCATTCGGACAACAAGAACCTGCCCGCCGGCACTGCCAGCGAGTTCGCGCTGATGCCGGAAGACGAAGGCGCCCAGGCCGCCGATCACATGGCCGAACGTGGCATCCATAGCGCTTACGTCGTCATTTCCAACGATGATTTCGCCAAGCGTTCGGCTACCGCATTCAAGGCCGAATGGCAGGCGAAAGGCGGGCAGCTGGCCGGCAGCGCGCAGATCGCCCCGGGCAACGTCAACTACGGCAGCGCCATCGATGCATTGAATGCGGGCAGCGCCGGCGACGACGCCGGCATGTTCATCAGCATGCGTCCCGAACAGGCGCGCCTGTTGCTGCCGCAACTGCGCGTGGAACGCATCAACCTGCCGGTGTTCGGCACCTCGCATATCTATGGCGGCAGCGACAATCCCACCGCCGACCGCGACCTGGAAGGCGTGGAGTTCTGCGATGCGCCCTGGTTGTTCGACGCGCAGAGCGGCTTGCCGAGCTACCAGGACATCGCCGCACAGCTTCCCGCCGCAAGCGGGGCGACAGCGCAACTGTTCGCATTCGGCATGGATGCGTGGAACCTCGTGCCCTATCTCGATTGGCTGCGAAGCCACCCCGGCAGTTACCTGCCTGGCGCGACCGGACAGCTTGCCGACGACACCTTCGGACATGTGAAGCGCGTACTGGCCTGGATGAAATTCCAGGATGGCGTGGCGCGTCCGATGAACGGCAGCCTGGAAATGGACAACGCGCCAGCCAGTCCCGCATCGGGCGCCAGCGCGCCAGCACCCGCCAGCAGCACGCCTGCGCCTGCGCTACCGGCAGGCCATTGATGCGCATTGCTGGAGCAGCGTTCGAACAGCGCGCGTGCGGCGAACTCAAACAGGCAGGGATGACCTTGCTGGCCCGCAACTACACCACTCGCTACGGCGAACTGGACCTGGTGATGCGCGATGGCGATACCGTGGTGTTCGTCGAAGTGCGACACCGGATTCGCGCCGATTACGGCGACGCGGCAGCATCGGTGACGGCAGCCAAGCAGGCGCGCCTGGTACGGACCGCCCAGCTGTGGCTGGCCGCCCATCCGCAACATGCACAGCGCACTTGCCGCTTTGATGTGGTCAGCTATGACGGCCCCGCCGACAACGCGCGCATGAACTGGCTGCGCGGGGCATTTGAAGCTGGCTGACAATCGATCTCCGTCACCTCTCGGCCAAGGGAGGAAGTAAAGCGATGAAACTGCCCACCTCCCTGCTCGACATACTGCATGCAACCTTCGGCGCACAGGCCTGTTCCACGCATGAAGCCGAGCGGCTTGCCTACGCCTACGACAATTCGCGTCGCCACGCCTTGCCGGATGCGGTGGTGTTTGCCCAAGCGCACGCACAAGTAGAGACGCTGGTGCGCGCCTGCCGCGAACATGGCGTACCCGTCATCGCCCGCGGCCGCGGCACCAATACCACCGGCGCAACCGTGCCGGTGCAAGGCGGCGTGGTGGTGAGCTTCGAACGCATGAACCGCATCCTGCGCATCGATCCTGATAATCGACTGGCCGTCGTCGAGCCCGGCGTGCTGAACGGCGACCTGCAGCGCGCACTGGCACCGCATGGCTTCTTCTGGCCACCGGATCCCACTTCATCGCCCTGGTGCAGCATCGGCGGCAATCTGGCGTGCAACGCCGCCGGCCCGCGTACCGTGAAATACGGTAGTCCGCGCGAAAACACCTTGGGGCTGCGCGCCGTGGCCGGCACCGGCGACGGATTTCGCTGCGGCACCTACACCAGCAAGGGCGCCACCGGCTATGACTTCACCCGTCTATTGATCGGCTCGGAGGGCACGCTCGCGCTGATCACCGAAGCCACGCTCAAGCTCACCCCCAAGCCATCCGGCTTGCGCACGCTACGCGCGACGTATCGCGATGTCACCAGCGCGGCGCATGCGGTAGCGCGCATCATGGCGCAGCCGGTCACGCCGTGCGCGCTTGAATTCATCGACGACGTTGCATTGCAACTCGCCCATGACCACGGCGGCGACAGCGTGCCACTGGCAGGCGCCATGCTGATGATCGAAGTCGACGGCGAGCCTGCCACGCTGCCTTCGTCCGTCGATGCCATTTCACGTGCCGCCCATGGCGATGGCCTGGAAACCCTGCACGTCGCGCAGAGCGCCGAAGAAACCCAGGCGCTATGGTCCGCACGCAAGGCGCTGTCGCCTGCGCAGCGCACCATATCGCCGAACAAGATCAACGAGGACGTGGTCGTGCCGGTCAGCCGGCTGCCGGAGTTGGTCCATGGCATTCGCCAATTGTCGCGCCAGCACGATGTGCTGATCGTCACCTTCGGCCACGCCGGCAATGGCAATCTGCACGTGAACCTGCTTCCCCGCGACGAAGCCGAACACGAACGCGCCCATGCTTGTCTCGCCGATGTCTTCGCACTGGTCATCGCGCTGCAGGGAACGCTTTCCGGCGAGCACGGCATCGGTCTGGTCAAGCGCGAATTCATGCCACTCGCGCTGGAGCCGAGCACGCTGGGCCTGATGCGCAACGTCAAAAGCGCGTTCGATCCGGATGGCATCCTCAACCCGGGCAAGCTGCTGCCGTGAAGCAATCGGAGTCGCTGCAAGCGCTGCTGGCACAGATCCGTGCGTGCCGCTTGTGCGCCGCCCAGCTGCCGGACGGCCCGCGTCCGGTGTTGCAGGCAGCGGCATCATCGCGCCTGCTGATCGTAAGCCAGGCGCCGGGGCGGAAAGTGCACGCCACCGGCATTCCCTTCAACGACGCCAGTGGCGATCGGTTGCGTGATTGGCTCGGCGTCGATCGCGACACGTTCTACGATGCCGAGCGTATCGCGATCGTGCCGATGGGGTTCTGCTTTCCCGGCAGCGGCAAGAATGGCGACCTGCCGCCCCGCCCTGAATGCGCATCGACCTGGCATCCGCGCCTGCTGGCGCAATTGACGCGCGTGCAATGCACGCTGGCGATCGGCCAGTACGCACAAGCCGGCGTGATCGGCGATCAACGCGGTCGCTCGCTCACCGACACCGTGCAAGCCTGGCAATACCATCTCGCGCGCGGCGTGCTGCCGCTGCCGCACCCCAGTCCGCGCAACCAGCTTTGGCTCAAGCGCAATCCGTGGTTCGAAGCGGAATTGCTGCCGGTGTTACGCCAACTGGTGGCTCGCACGCTGTCACGCGGATGAAAAAGGCCGGCATCGCAAGCCGTAGCCTCAAGCGCTGCGCGACGAAAATATCAGGTGCAGCCCGAACAGCATGAATACCGCGCCGGCACAGCCGTCGATCCAGCGACTTATACGCAGGTAACCACGACGGATCACCGGCAACGCGAAGCATCCGGCGACGAGCGAGAACCACAGCAAGGTTTCCGCCACCACCATCGTCCACAGGCCCCAGCGTGCGCCCGCCGGGACGCCTTCGCCGACGAACGCGGAAAAGATGCTGCCGAAATAAACCACCACTTTCGGATTGGCGAGATTGGTGAACAAACCATTGCGCAGGGAACGCCACGTACCCGCACCGACCGGCACGGTTTCGGGCGCGGTGTTGGCGCCAGGCGCGGGACGGGCGAACGCCCCACGCAGCATCTTCAAACCCATCCAGCACAGATACAGACCGCCACTCAGGGTAATCAGCCGCTCCAGCCATGCCAGCCGGTGCAACAGCCATTGCAGGCCCAGCAGCGCCAGCGCCGCCCAGATGGCGACGCCCAGCGCGATTCCCGCCACACCGGCCATGGCCTCGTGCCGCGAGCGACTCACCGCCGTCTGCGAGACAAAAAAGAAATCCGGCCCCGGACTAAGCAGGGCGATGATATGCACGATCGCGATGGTGATGAACAGGCTCATGAAACGCTCCGGCGAATCCGCGCAGTGTAGACGCGCCGGCAAGGCGCGGCCTGCCGCGCCGCGCCTTGCCGGCAGGTCATGGATTCCTCTACGCTGCCATCGCTTTTGGCGTGGGGGCGGTCCCTGGCCTGACTAGGGATGCTCTGATCAATGCTACGCAGGCGGCATGATGACCAGAAGGCTCGCAGAGTGTGTTGTGCGGCGCCGGGAAGACTGGCCGTCTTGCCAAGCCGCGCGGCACACTCTGCGTGCCTTCTGGTCATCACCCCATCGCTTTAAATTCAACATGTTGGGGCCAGCTCTGTCTGTCCGCATCCCTTCCTCGCTCCTCAAAGCCGGGTACATCCATGTACCCTCCCCGCGTGCGCCGACGAACCTATGGTCTGCGAACAGACAGAGCTGGTGACGCCTACGTAGCATTGTTCAGAGTATCCCCAGGGGAAAGCGCAAATGCGGAAAACCAGCCCATGAGCCTGAAGTTGCGACTCATCGCGATGAACTTCCTGCAGTATTTCGTGTGGGGAGCCTGGCTGATCACGATCGGCGCCTACTGGTTCCAGAACCGGCACTGGTCGGGTACGCAATTCGGCGCGATTTTCTCGACCATGGGCATCGCTTCGCTGTTCATGCCCTCGATCACCGGCGTGATCGCCGACAAATGGATCCGCGCGGAGCGCCTGTACGGCAGCCTGCATATCGCCGGCGCGCTCGTGCTGTGCATCGTGCCGATGATCAACGATCCGGGCACGCTGTTCTGGATCATGCTGATCAACATGATGTGCTACATGCCGACCATCTCGCTGGCCATCACCGTGGCCTATAACGCGCTGAAGCAGGAAGGCGCGGACGTGGTCCGTGTCTATCCGCCGATCCGCGTGTGGGGCACGGTGGGCTTTATCGCGGCGATGTGGATGGTGAGCCTGCTGCACCTGGAAACCACCACCGGCCAGTTCTATGTGGCCGCGGTCGCCGCGCTCGTGCTCGGACTCTATGCGTTTACGCTGCCGCCCTGCCCGCCACGTTTACGCGGCCACGATCATCATTCGTGGCTGGATGCGCTGGGCCTTACCTCGTTCACGCTGTTCAAGCGCGGCAAGATGGCGGTCTTTTTCATTTTCGCCATGCTGCTGGGCGCCGCACTGCAGCTGACCAATGCTTACGGCGACACCTTCCTGCATGATTTCGACAAGGTCGATGCCTACAAGGACCTGGTCGCGGTGCGCTATCCCGCCATCATCATGTCGATTTCGCAGGTTTCCGAAACACTGTTCATCCTGGCGATTCCATTCTTTCTCAAGCGCTTCGGCATCAAGGCGGTGATGCTGACCAGCATGCTGGCCTGGACGCTGCGCTTTGGCCTGTTCGCCTTCGGCAATCCCGGCCCGGGCCTGTGGATGATCGTGTTGTCTTGCATCGTCTATGGCATGGCCTTCGATTTCTTCAATATCTCCGGTTCGCTATTCGTGGAAGGCCAGAGCGACCCCGCCATCCGCGCCAGCGCGCAAGGCCTGTTCATGCTGATGACCAACGGCATCGGCGCCGTACTCGGCAGCTCGATCAGCGGCATTGTCATCGACAAATACTTCACCCGCCCCGACCATAGCCTGGAATGGCACGGCATCTGGATGACCTTCGCCATCTATTCGCTGAGCGTGGCAGTGCTGTTCGTGCTCCTGTTCCGGCACAAGCACGAGCCGGACACGGTACGGAGCATTCCCGGCCACTGAATATCCCGCCGCCGGGCCCGGCATGGGCGCGGGCAAGGCAGGAACGAGAAGCCCGGGGCGATCAGGGCTTACACTAAGCGGATGCAGATCGGCCCCTACCGCATTGATCCTCCGGTGGTGCTGGCCCCCATGGCCGGCGTCACCGACAAGCCGTTTCGCTTGCTGTGCAAGCGGCTGGGTGCTGGATTGGCGGTGTCCGAGATGACCGCATCCGATCCGCGCCTGTGGCAAACGCGCAAGTCGCTCAAGCGCATGGACCATGAAGGCGAGCCAGAACCGATCAGCGTGCAGATCGCCGGCTACGACCCGGGCATGCTGGCCGAGGCCGCGCGCTTCAATGTCGCCAACGGCGCCCAGATCATCGATATCAACATGGGCTGCCCGGCCAAGAAAGTGTGCAACGTATGGTCCGGCTCGGCGCTGCTGCAGGACGAGCCGCTGGTGGCACGCATCGTGAAGGCGGTCGTGGACGCGGTCGAGGTACCGGTAACGCTGAAAATCCGCACCGGCTGGGATCGCCGGCATAGGAACGCACTAACCATTGCGCGCATCGCTGAAGACAGCGGTATCGCTGCGCTCGCCGTGCACGGCCGCACGCGCGCCGACAAATACGAAGGCGACGCGGAGTATGAAACCATTGCCGCAGTGAAGGCGGCCGTGCGCATACCGGTGTTGGCGAATGGCGACATCGTCACACCGCAACAAGCCCGGCACGTACTCGACGTTACACGCGCCGATGCCGTCATGGTCGGCCGCGGTGCACAAGGACGTCCGTGGATTTTCCGCGAAATAGCCCACTACCTCGCCACAGGCGAATTGCTCGACCCACCGTCGTCAACGGATATCGCCGCGATCCTGCTGGGCCATCTCGAACAGCTTTATGCGTTCTATGGCGAGCAGGCAGGCGTGCGTATCGCGCGCAAACATCTTGGATGGTATGTGAAAGATCATCCGGAAAATGCAGCGTTCCGCCAAGTCGTCAACCAGGCTGAAACCGCTACCGATCAACTTCGACTGACGCGGCACTATTTTTCCGCCAGGCACGGGACGATGCTGGCAGCCTGAGGCGCCGTACGTATCCACCGAGCAAATATTTATCGGAGTCTGTCGACAAGCGCAACGCTGGCGCATGCGAAGGATTGTCGACTTGCTGTTACACGATGCGGTTAATCGGGCGAGAAGTGCCGGCGGTCGGTTACGTGTCACTCACGATTATCTTGCATGGGGCGGGAAGAAACGCTCCGCCCCAGGAAGGTAACCTTTGACGGCGCGATTGCAGGCATCATTGATTTTTCTGTCCCTCATCCATGCCCATGTCTTTTTCGCCTCGTCGGTTTTGGCCAAGCTTTCTTTTGCGCATCGCGCTCCCAATGGCCGCGCTGCTACTTGGCGGATGCGAGGCGACGCTGTTCACCGGGCTCAACGCCACGGATCGACGTGCCGGCATCGAAGCCACGCACGACATTGTGTTCGACGCACGGCACCAGCTGAAACTCGATGTGTATCGCCCCGCGCATGCCGACCATGCGCCGGTCGTGGTGTTCTTCTATGGCGGCAGCTGGACGCACGGCGAGCGCGCCTGGTATCGCTTCGTCGGCACGGCATTGGCTGCGCATGGGATCGTCGCGGTGATTCCCGATTACCGCAAATACCCGCAAGTAAAAATGGATGGCTTCATGCAAGATGGCGCGCGTGCCGTGGCCTGGGCGCATGAGCACATTGGATCGTTCGGCGGTTCGCCGGGCGACATGTTCGTCATGGGGCACTCCGCCGGCGGCCAGATCGGCGCGCTGCTGGTCACCGATCCGTCCTGGCTCGCGCCATATGGATTGCGCCCGGACAATCTGGCGGGCTTCATCGGCCTGGCCGGTTGTTATGACTTCATGCCGATCGATCCCGGCGAAAAGGACATGCTCGACATTTTCGGGCACGACCAGGCCTCGCAAGCGCGCGCGCAGCCGGTGCGCCATGTCAGCGGCCACGAGCCGCCGATGCTGCTGCTACAGGGCACGGCAGACCAGGAAGTGGCACCGTCCAATGCCATTTCCCTGGCGCGGACGCTGCGCGAGCACCATGACGCGGTCGATCTGAAGCTCTATCCGGCAGTGGGGCACATCACGCTGGCCTTCGCCCTCTCTCGCCCGCTGCGTGGCAAGGCGCCTACCCTCGACGACACCCTGGCATTCATCCACGCCCATACCTCCGCGCCATCCCCATGACCGGCCCTGCCGGCCGGCCGCGAGGGCCTGAACACGATCTCGCCATCACCCGGATATGCCAGACTTGGCGGTGATTCCGGGAGCTGGTGCGTGTAGAATGCCCGTTTCCCCCTTCCATCTCTTTATCCGTAAAGAAGGATATAAGCCACGATGAGCAATTACCTCTTCACCTCCGAATCGGTTTCCGAAGGCCATCCAGACAAGGTCGCCGACCAGATTTCCGATGCCGTGCTGGATGCGATCCTGGCGCAGGATCCCCGCGCCCGCGTGGCCTGCGAAACCATGGTGAAGACCGGCGTAGCCATCGTCGCCGGCGAAGTCACCACCAGCGCCTGGATCGACCTGGAAGCGCTGACGCGCAAGGTCATCCTTGATATCGGCTACGACTCCTCGGAAGTCGGTTTCGACGGCGAGACCTGCGGTGTGCTGAATTTGATCGGCAAGCAGTCGCCGGACATCAACCAGGGCGTGGACCGCAAGAAGCCGGAAGAACAGGGCGCTGGCGACCAGGGCCTGATGTTCGGCTACGCCACCAACGAAACCCGCGATTTCATGCCGGCGGCGATCTACTATTCGCACCGCCTGGTCGAGCAGCAGGCCAAGATCCGCAAGAAGAAGAACTCGCCGCTGCCGTGGCTGCGCCCGGACGCCAAGAGCCAGGTCACGCTGCGCTACGAGAACGGCGTGGCTACGTCGATCGATGCGGTGGTGCTGTCGACCCAGCACGATCCAAGCGTGAAGCAAAAGGATCTGGTCGAGGCGGTGCGCGAGCACATCCTTAAGCCGGTACTGCCGGCCAAGCTGCTGCACAAGGGCACCAAATTCCACATTAACCCGACCGGCAAGTTCGTGATCGGCGGCCCGGTGGGCGATTGCGGCCTGACCGGCCGCAAGATCATCGTCGACACCTACGGCGGCTGGGCTCGTCACGGCGGTGGCGCGTTCTCGGGCAAGGATCCGTCCAAGGTGGACCGTTCGGCCGCCTATGCCGCGCGTTATGTGGCCAAGAACATCGTCGCCGCCGGCATTGCCGATCGCTGCGAAGTGCAGGTGAGCTACGCCATTGGCGTGGCCGAGCCGACCTCGATCTCGGTGACCACCTTCGGTACCGGCAAGATCAGCGACGAAAAGATCGAGAAGCTGATCCGCAAGCATTTCGACCTGCGTCCATACGGCATCATCAAGATGCTGGACCTGATCCATCCGATGTATCAGCAGACCGCCAGCTACGGCCACTTCGGCCGCACTCCATACGAGGTGAAGGGCACGGATGGCAAGACCTTTACGGCGTTCTCCTGGGAGAAGACCGACAAGGCCGATGCGTTGCGGGCCGACGCCAAGCTTAAGTAACGCCTGACACCTTCGGGTTACGCCGCAAACGGACCGCCACGCGCGGTCCGTTTGCTTTTGACGACACAGGTTCGTTCAATGCAACCTGCTATCGCCCGGCAGCAGCATGGGAAACATTTTCCTGCGATCGATAGGCGCCAAGCCGAACGCCTCCCGAACCCGGTCAGCGGGAAATACGATATGGGCAGGCTTGAGCACGATCGTTCCGCTCAGTTGCCGTGTAAGTTCCGCCGCCGAGCAAGCCTGGCCGTGATAAAGGGCTGACGCCACCTCGTCGGCGAATCGATTGAGCGTACCGAGCACTGAGCGGCAGTTGCTTACGGCCGGCTCGAGCGGATAAGTCGCCTCCACTTCGCTCGCAGCTGCATCGGCAGGGATGCCAATGTGCAGCAACGCATGGAACAGGGCATGCTGAAACCGTTCCCTCACCGCAGCGTAGGGCGCGGCGTCGATCACCACTGCAAAGCGGGTCGGCTCGCTTACTGCGATCACCAACTGGATGCGCGATACGCGAACCAGATTGGCAGTCCATTCCCCGAGACGGTTATGCGACGGATGCGGCCGGGTTTCCGGCGTCGCCTTCATGGCTTTCAAAAGCTTGGCAGTGCAACGAAAAGCAGCCATATGTCCACACGCGGCGCGATCCAGGCCATGTCGTTATGTTCCAGGTCCGCTGGCGCCCTGACAGGCAGGGCCAGGGACAACGATGCTCAATCGTGCTTGTCGCCCGAGGAGGCAAGCATCACTTTCTTGCTCTTGCGATGGGCCAGCCGCGTAGTCGTGGCTGGCCTGGGGTGCGCCGACTTGCTTACTCGCGGGCAGCTTTTGCCCCGATGACGGGTGCAGCCGGCGTGGGCCGTGCGGCGATGTGCGGGAGCGGTCTCATCCGCCTCTGCGGTGCTGATCGGCGAGAGGGCGGCCAGCACCCGGCGGGTGGTGCTGGTCCGGCCAGCTTGTGCCACCAGGGTCTCGGGTGTGGGGCGATTATCGAAACCATCGTCCAACAGGCGAGCCATCAGGTTGTCGCGGGCCGACGCGGTTCGTCCACCCAGCACCACGGCAAACAGGCGGCGTCCATCCCTCACTGCGGTGGAAGCGAGATTGAAACCGGACGCATCGGTGAAACCGGTTTTCAGGCCGTCCATGCCCGGATAGCGCTCCATCAGGTTGTTGTGGCCGCGCACCAGCTGTCCACGGAACACGAATTCCCGGGTCGAAAAATAATGCGTGTATTGCGGAAAATCGCGATACAACGCCATCGCCAACTTGACCATGTCGCGTGCCGTGCTGACGTTGGCGGGGTCCGGCAGGCCATTGGCGTTGTCGAAATGCGTGGCTTTCATGCCCAGCAGCGCGGCCTGGGCATTCATCATGTCCGCGAAATGACTGTCGTTGCCGCCCAGGCTCTCCGCGACGACGGTTGCCGCGTCGTTGGCGGACTTGGTGACCATGCCGAGTATGCAATCGTTCACCGAGATCGTCTGGCCCGCGCGCAGGTCAAGCTTGGTGGGCGCCTGGGACGCCGCCCAGGTGGACACCGGCAGGTCTTGATCCACCTTGAGCTTGCCGTTCTGCAAGGCCTGGAAGGTGAGGTAAAGCGTCATCATCTTGGTCAGCGAGGCCGGATAATTCTGCTCGTCCGCGTTTACCGCGCTTAGCACCTCACCGGTGGTCGGATCGATCACGATGGCGGCGTAGCCAGCATGCGCTACCCCGACGAGGCCACCAAGCCCGAGCAGGATCGCCGCGAACAAGAAAAACAGCCGGTTCGGCATCCGCATGAACGATTTGGAATGGATGATCGCCACGGCCTTTCGCTCCCAAAAAACCGCGGCATGGGGCCGCGTTGCGCAACCTTAATGCAACCTGGTCGCAATTTCCAGAGGAAATACTTCAATCAGCCATGCTAAGTGCATGTTTTTGTAAATTTTACCGGCCAGCGCCGTCGCAAATTCTTGTTATGCCACAGTGACGCACCGGTGATTAGTCTATCGACAACGTAGGCCGCTTCTTGAGCTGACGCCCTATCTGCTGGCCCGGTTTCCCGGGAACCGACCGGCTAGAATGGCAACATGTCCCTGATCCAGCTTCAGCGCGTCGATTTCAGCATCGGCGGCCCCCTCCTGCTCGAACATGTCGACCTCTCCATCGAGGCGAACGAGCGCGTGTGCATCGTCGGTCGCAACGGCGAAGGCAAATCCACCCTCATGAAGCTCATCGCCGGCGAATTGCATGCCGACGACGGCGAAGTGCGCGTACAAAGCGGCGTGGTCGTAGCGCGCATGGCGCAGGAGGTGCCGCAGGCCACCGCCGGCAGCGTGTTCGATGTCGTGGCAGACGGACTGGGCGATCTCGGCCACTTGCTGGCGCGCTATCACCATCTGCTTGCCGAAGGCGATTTCGACGCGCTGGGCGACGTGCAAAACCAGATCGAAGCCCGGCATGGCTGGGATCTGGATCGCCGCGTCAGCGACGTACTGGCCAAGCTGGAGCTGCCCGCCGAAACGGATTTCGCCGCGTTGTCCGGCGGCATGAAACGCCGCGTGCTGTTGGCACAGGCATTGGTACGCAAGCCCGACGTACTGTTGCTGGACGAGCCGACCAACCATCTGGATATCGAGGCCATCGGCTGGCTGGAAAGTTTCCTCAAGCAATTCGACGGCAGCATCGTGTTTGTCACGCATGACCGCAGCTTTCTGCGCGCGCTTGCCACGCGCATCGTGGAGATCGATCGCGGCCAGCTCAGCAGTTGGCCAGGCGATTACGACAACTACTTGCGCCGACGCGAAGAACGGCTGCATGCCGAAGCGCAGGCCAACGCGCAATTCGACAAAAAGCTGGCGCAGGAGGAAGTGTGGATTCGCCAGGGCATCAAAGCCCGCCGCACGCGCAACGAAGGCCGCGTGCGGGCCCTCAAAGCGTTGCGTCGCGAGCGCTCCGAACGCCGTGACTTGACCGGCACCGCCAAAATGGCGCTGGCCAATGCGCAAGCATCCGGCAAAAAAGTGATCGAACTGGCGCACGTGCACCAATCCTATGGCGGCCGCGTACTGATCGAAGACCTGAGCACCACGATCATGCGCGGCGACCGCGTCGGCATCATCGGTCCGAACGGCGCCGGCAAGAGCACGCTACTGAAAATCCTGCTTGGCGAACTGACACCGCAGCGCGGCGAAGTAACGCTAGGCACCGGCTTGCAGATCGCTTACTTCGACCAGCATCGCACCCAGCTCAACGATGCCTTGAATGCACTGGACAACGTTGCCGAGGGGCGCGAATACATCGAACTCAACGGTCAGCGCAAACACATCATCGGCTACCTGCAGGATTTCCTGTTCTCGCCCGAGCGCGCACGCGCACCGATCACGCGCCTTTCCGGCGGCGAACGCAACCGGCTGCTGCTGGCCAAGCTGTTCGCGCAGCCCTCCAACCTGCTGGTGATGGACGAACCCACCAACGATCTGGACGTCGAAACGCTGGAGCTGCTGGAAGAACTGCTTACCGACTACAAGGGCACATTGTTGCTGGTGTCGCACGATCGCGAGTTCCTCGACAACGTGGTATCGAGCACGCTGGTATTGGAAGGCAACGGCGAGGTCGGCGATTACGTCGGCGGCTACAGCGACTGGCTACGCCAGCGTCCGGCGGCGCGCACGGCCGAAACGGCGGCGCAAAACAGCACCACGTCGCCACCGGACACAGCCATTGGCCCCGGCGACGCGCAAAAGCCAAAGCGCAAGCTCAGCTATAAAGACGCGCGCGAACTGGAGCAATTGCCAGCGCGCATCGAGCAACTGGAAGCCGATGTCGCCGCGCGCGCGCAAGCGATGAATGATCCTTCGTTCTATCAGCGGGACAACGCGGCGATCCAACAGGCGAACGATGCGCTGGCGAAAATCCAGGCGGAACTGGACAGCGCCTATGCGCGTTGGACGGAATTGGAGGGCTGACCGGCAAGCTCCTTGAGCTTTTACTTCCTCTCCCCTTCGGGGAGAGGATCGGGGTGAGAGGGAACAAGGCTGGCCTTGCGCTTCAAAGTCGACGCTCTGATGCCCCCGGCAAGAGCATCAGCCGCCTCTCTCCCCGAAGGGAGAAGGGACCAGGTATCGCGACAGTCAGTGCGCCTCTTTCCCATTCCCCATATGCGAATGCATGATCCGGTCCGTCCACGCGATGCCGATGGCGGAAAGAATGAACACTACGTGGATGATGGTCTGCCACATCACGCCCACCGGTGTGAGCGTGGCGCATTTGAGCATCGTACCGGCGCCATCGTTTTGCGCCATGGCCGCGAGCATGTCCGCCGAGCAGAATGGCAAGCCTTGCAGCGTGCCGGCGGCAATGAACGTCTTGAGCAGGTGGATGGATGAAATGCCGATGATCGCCATCGCCAGCTTCACTTTCAGCATCGAGGCATTCACGTGCGAAAGCCATTCCGGCTGGTCCGGATGGTTTTCCAGGCGCAGGCGTGACACGAAGGTCTCGTAGCCGCCCACGATCACCATGATCAGCAGGTTGGAAATCATCACCACGTCGATCAGGCCGAGCACGATCAACATGATCTCCTGCTCGCCCAGGCTCGGCGCTTCATGGATCAGGTGCCACAGCTCCTTGGCGAACAGATAGACGTATACGCATTGCGCCACGATGAGGCCCAGGTACAACGGCAACTGCAGCCAGCGCGAACCGAAGATGAGGATCGGCAGCGGACCAAGGCGAGGGGCTGGGGACTGTTCCATTTGCAAGCTTCCTTGTTGATTTTTCTTCTGGACGGCCAAACGACGCATGCCGGCATGCGTGTCAACCGGTGTTCTGCAGGCCCTGGGCCACGCCGTTGACGCAAGCCACCAACGCCCGCAGCAGGCTGTCGTCGGCGCGATCCGAAGCACGCCAGCGTTGCAGCAGGTCCACCTGAAGCAAGCTCATGGGATCGACGTAAGGGTTGCGCAAACGGATCGACAGCGACAGGCGCGGATCATCGCGCAATAGTTCATCGCTGCTCTTGAGTTTCAGTAACCAGCGGCGCGTGCGCTCGAACTCGTCGCGGACCAGGGTAAAGAAGGGGTCGTGCAGCGGACCGGAAAGTCTGGAAAAAGCCTCGGCGATGTCAAGGTCGCACTTGGCGAGCACCATCTCGACGTCGTCGAGCAGGTTGACGAAGAACGGCCATTCGCGCGCCATCGCCATCCAGGCTGCCTCGCCATGCCTGGCGACGGCCAGTTCGAGCGCGCTGCCCAAGCCATACCAGCCCGTGATGATGGAGCGGCATTGCGTCCAGGCAAACACCCACGGGATCGCCCGCAGATCTTCCACGCCGCGCATGCTGCGCCGGCGCGATGGCCGCGAGCCCAGCGCCATTTGCTCGATCACGTCGATTGGGGTGGCGGCGCGGAAATAGTCGACGAAGCCTTCGCGCTCGACCAGTTCGCGGTAAGCGCGGCGGCTGTCGGCCGCCAGCGCGTCCATGCATTCGCGCCATGCCGCCTCGCGCGGATCGTCCTCGCGCGGACGCAGGCTGGCGCGCAACACCGCGCCGACGGTCTGCTCCAGGTTGCGCAGGGCCAGTGCGCGGATGCCATATTTGCGATGGATCACCTCGCCCTGCTCGGTCACGCGCAATACGCCGTTGACCGACCCGCGCGGCGATGACATCAGCGCCGGCGCGATGCGCGCGCCGCCACGGCTGGCCGAACCGCCGCGGCCATGGAAGAACGCCAGGCGAATGCCAGCCTGCCCCGCCACGTCCAGCAACTCCACTTGCGCGCGCTGCAGGCCCCAGCGCGACGCCAGCGTGCCGCCATCCTTGCCGCTGTCCGAATAGCCCAGCATTACCCATTGGCAATCGCCGCGCGCGCGCAGGTGCGCGCGGTAGACCGGATCATCCAGCAAGGCGCGCAGCGTCGCGGGCGCGTTTTTCAGGTCGTCGACGGTTTCGAACAGCGGGGCGATGTCGAGCGGCACGCCGCGGTCCTGCTTTCCCCCGGCACCGTCGCCGGGCGAAGGAGGCATGGTGAAACCACCATGCCTGGCGAGCGCCAGCACGGCCAGCACATCGGCCGCCGAGCGCGCCATGCTGATGATGTACAACCCGATCGCATCCTTGCCGTAGCGCTCCCGGGAAGACTGCAGCGTGGCGAACACCTCGCGCAGCGATTCGGCTTGCGCATCGTCGGTCTTGCCCAGTTCGCGTTCGCCGCTGGCGTAAGGACGTAGCGCAGCGACGCGCTCGTCCGGATTGCGTTGCATCCACGCTTCATCGCGCAGCAGCGCGGCCAGCGCATCATCGTGCACGCGCGAATCCTGCCGCACATCCAGCCGCGCCAGGTGGAAACCGAATGTGCGCACGCGCCAGATCAGCCGGCGTACCGCGTAGGCGCCGGCATTCAAGCCGCGATGATCGATCAGGCCATGCACGATCAGCAGCAAGTCGTCGAGCAATTCCTCAGCCGACTGATAGCCTTCCACATGCCCTTCCTCGTGCGTGGCCTCCAGTCGTGCACGCATCAGCGTAAGCAGGCAGCGGTAGGGCATGTCGGCATGGCGCGGGCGGATCGCCGCCGCGGCGCGCGGAAATTGCTCGCGGTAACGAGCCAGGCGCTGCACTAGCGACGGATCCACGGCGACGCGGTCATCCGTCTGGCTGAGCAGGCGCGCGAGGCCTTCGATATCGGCGATGTAATGTTCCAGCACCTGCGTGCGCTGCGTGGCCAGGCTATTGGCAATGGTCTGCGCGCCAACGTTGGGGTTGCCATCCATGTCGCCGCCCACCCAGGTGGCGAAGCTGAGCAGGCGCGGCAACGGGACCGCTATGCCGTAGACGGTTTGCAGCGCATCGGCGAGCGCTTCATAGAACGCCGGCACGATCCGGTAGATGGGGTTGGCGAGATAGAAGCCGACGTGATGATGTTCATCCTGCACGCTGGGGCGGATCGGCGAGGCCTCGGCGGTCTGCCAAGCGGCTGACAGGGCCATGAAGATGCGGTCATCGTCTTCCTTGCGTTCCTGCGGCGTGCGGGTGGGATCGAAGTTATCGACCAAGGCGCGCACGATCGCCTGTTCCTTTTCCAGCAGCGAACGCCGGATGGCTTCGGTGGGATGCGCGGTAAACACCGGCTCCACCTTGAGCTTGTACAGCCATTCCAGCACTTCGTCCGCGCTGGCGCCCTGCTCTTTCAGGCGTTGCAAAACATCGAGCAAGGACTCCGGCTGCGCGGTGTCGCCTGTGCGCTGGTAATCGCGGCGGCGACGGATGCGATGCACGCGCTCGGCGGTGTTCACGGCCTGGAAATAAGCCGCGAACGCACGCGCCAGCGCTTCGGCGGCCGCGGCATCCAGGCCCGCCAGCGATTCGGCCAGCTCGTCCACAGCCTGCCCCTCGCGACGCCGGCGGATCGATGCGGTGCGGACCTGCTCGACGCGCTGGTAGAAGCCATCGCCACCCTGTTCGGCCAGCATGCGTCCCACCATGGCGCCGAGGCGATGCACGTCCTCGCGCAGCGGGGCGTCGTGGGGCAGGAATTCAGGATCGCGGCTGGCTTCCATGGGGGCTCCCTTGCATGAGTCCCGTAGCCTACCGAATTTATGCGGACTTGCCCGTTCCAAGTCGTCATAAGTCCGCATCTGGGGATAGAATGGAAATCTTCCCGCCGAGGGGCGCTGCGACTGGCTGTGCCGCGGATTCATCCGCAAGGGACCACGCTTTTTTCAGGTCTCCGCACAGCCAGCCAGGCTCGGTGGATGCTTCGACCGCAACGGCGCTCATGACGCGGCTTTCGCGTCGATCCGGCCATCCCGGCCGGGTTTCCCCAATGAGACTCGGAGACATCCCTCAATGAATGCTGTTACCCAAGATTCCGCTACGCACGACTACAAGGTCCGCGATATCTCGCTGGCCGCGCTGGGCCGTCGCCGCATTCGCATGGCCGAGGAGGAAATGCCCGGCTTGATGGCGATCCGCGCCCGCTATGCGCCGTCCAAGCCGCTCAAAGGCGTGCGCCTGTCCGGCTCGCTGCACATGACCAAGGAAACTGCCGTGCTGATCGAGACACTGAGCGCGCTCGGCGCCTCGGTGCGCTGGGCGTCGTGCAATATCTTCTCGACCCAGGACGATTGCGCCGCGGCCATCGCCGCCGCCGGCATTCCGGTATTCGCCTGGAAGGGCGAGACACTGGAAGAATATTGGGAATGCACGCTGGACATGCTTACCCATCCGGGCATGAAAGGCCCGGAGCTGATCGTCGATGACGGCGGCGACGCCACCTTGCTGATCCACAAGGGCGTGGAACTGGAAGACGGCGACAACTGGGCCAACACTCCCGGCGCCAATCATGAAGAGCAGGTCATCAAGGATCTGCTCAAGCGCGTACACAAAGAGCGCCCGGGCTTCTGGAAGAAGGTCGCGGCCGACTGGAAGGGCGTTTCCGAAGAAACCACCACTGGCGTGCATCGTCTCTACCAGATGATGGAGGCCGGCAAGCTGCTGGTGCCGGCGATCAACGTCAACGATTCGGTCACCAAGAGCAAGTTCGACAACCTGTACGGCTGCCGCGAATCGCTGGCCGATGGCATCAAGCGCGCTACCGACCTGATGGTCGCGGGCAAGGTGGCCGTGGTGTGTGGCTACGGCGATGTGGGCAAGGGCTGCGCGCATTCGCTGAAAGGCTTCGGCGCGCGCGTGATCGTCACCGAGATCGATCCGATCAACGCGCTGCAGGCGGCGATGGAAGGGTTCCAGGTCACCACGCTGGAAGACACGCTCGGCACCGGCGATATCTACGTCACCACCACCGGCAACAAGGACATCATCACGCTGGAGCACATGGCGGCGATGAAGAACAACGCCCTGGTGTGCAACATCGGCCACTTCGACAACGAGATCCAGATGGATCGCCTCAACGCCGCCAAGGACGTGACGCGCGAAACCATCAAGCCGCAGGTGGACCGCTATACCTTCGGCGCCTCGCACAGCAAGAGCGGCGGCCACAGCATCTATATGCTGGCCGAGGGCCGCCTGGTGAACCTCGGTTGCGCCCACGGCCACCCGAGCTTCGTGATGTCCAACAGCTTCTCCAACCAGACGCTGGCCCAGCTCGACCTGTGGGCGAACAAGGACACCTATGAGAAGACGGTCTACCGCCTGCCCAAGAAGCTGGACGAGGAAGTCGCGCGCCTGCATCTGGAGCAGATCGGCGTAAAGCTGACCAAACTCACACCGGAACAGGCCGCCTACATCGGCGTGCCGGTGGAAGGCCCGTACAAGCCGGAGCACTACCGCTATTGATGTAGCCGGTACTGCGAAGCGGTATCCCGTAAATCCCTCTCCGCCCAGGAGAGGGATTTTTTTCGCCTGGTGCTAACTGGCACTGAAAAATCCAGGCGGAATGCACGCAACGCCATGCGTTCGGCGAATAGACCTCAACCGGTCCGCGCCCGCTGCCGGCGGCGCCAGATCGCATACACCGGCACGCCGCACGCGATGATCGCCAGGCTCATGCCGGCGTCCCCGGGCGCGTTGATGGCAGTCGCGATGATCACACTCAACACCGTGCCGACGAATACCAGGGGCAGCAGCGGATACAGCGGCACGCGGTACGGCGCGGGCTGGTCGGCGAAGCGGCGGCGATACCAGAACAAGGTGGCAATGCCGAAGGCGTGGCCGAGCCATTCGCCCACCGTGGTGTAATCGAGCAACTGGCCGAACGTGCCCGACAGGATCAGCACGACCGCCCATGCCCCCAGTACCACCAGCGCCACCTGCGGCGCCCGCCAGCGTGGTTCGATATGGCCGACCGAGCGGAAGAACATGCCGTCCGCGCCCATCGTCTGCAGCACGCGCGCGCCGCCTGCGATGGCAATGCTGCAATAGCCGAAGGTGGAACAGGCAATGCCCACGGCCATGATGGTCGCGCCGCGCGGGCCGAAGATATGGCTCATCAAATCCGCCGCTGGTGCCTTGCTCTGCGCCAGGCCCGCATGCCCGAGCCCGACCAGATAGGCGATGTTGACGAGCAGATAGCAGACCACTACGCCGACCAGGCCCAGCGTCAACGCACGCGGTAGCGTGCGTTGCGGATCGCGTACTTCGCCAGCCATGTCATTGAGATAATGGAAGCCGCCATAGGTAAACAACACCGGCAGCAGGGCGCCGATCCATGCGCCGCCGGACACGACGCGCGTGGTGTCCACTTGCAGCATGCCGCCGAGATGACCATGCGCCAGCGCGAGTCCGACCACCAGCAGCAGCGCGATCGCCGCAAGCTTGAGCAAAGTAAACAGGTTTTGCATCCACGCACCGGCGCGGACGCCAAACAGGTTCACGCCCACGATGAAGGCGATGGCCCCCACCGCCACCGGCTTCACCCACCAGGCCGGCAAGCCGCTGGCGCGGCAAGCGTAATCGGCAAAGGTGATCGCCACCGCGGCCACGCTGCCCGGATAGTTGATCAACGCCATGGTCCAGCCGAACAGGAACGCCGGCAATGGACCGAAGGCTTCGCGCAGGTAGATATAAATGCCGCCCGCTTGCGGCCGCCGCGCGCCCAGCTCGGCGTAGCACAGCACGCCAGCCAGTGTCAGCAATCCGCCCACGGCCCACAGCGTCAACAATGGCAGGCCGGAACTCGTGCGTTCGGCCACGGTCGCGGGCGTGCGGAAAATGCCCGCCCCGATCACGCCACCGATGACGATGGCCGCACCGTCCCAGATGCCGAGTCGCCGCAGATAAGAATGGTTGGAAGAGTGGTCGGTCATAGATAGCGACATTAACCCGACCCGACCCCGGATGTCCGATGACCTGTGACCTATGTCGACGACATGGGGATAAAAAATCGCCAAGCCTTACGTCAGTCAGGGGCTCCATGCGCAAGACGATGGCGATCGCTCGCCGAAAGTTTTCGGCAACGCATAGTCCCGCTGACAGCTGTTTGCCGATGCCGGAATAACGCCCTTTCCGCACCAGCGGCACAGCATCCGTTCCACGGCAGGCTGCGCACGGCGAAAGTCACATTGACTTCAACCAAGCGCGCTCGGGATACTTCCCACGCGCCAGTATTCGCTTCGCTGGCCCATCGGCCCCGAGGGGTGCTGCGACGGACACCGGTCCGCCACGCTCGGATAGGCCGACCTCACCACGATCAAGGGCGCCCACCTCAGTCACTGGAGGTGTACCCATGTCTGCGCCTGTTTCCGAATGCCGCCTCGCCATCGCCACCTCGCGGCTGTTTCCTACGGTCCATCCGGACGATGTGTATTTCGTCGCCGTGCTGGAGCAGCTCGGCATCCAGCCTGCGATGTGCGTCTGGGACGACCCGGCGGTGGATTGGAGCGCCTTCGACACCGTGCTGGTTCGCACGGTATGGGACTACTTCCAGCATTACGCCCCGTTTCTTGCCTGGCTGGACGCGCTTGACCGGCTCGGCGTGCCGGGCATCAACAATACGGACATGCTCCGTTGGAACAGCGACAAGCGTTACCTGCTCGAACTCGAGCCGCATGGCGTGCCGATCATTCCCACCCAAGTCTCACGCGGAACGGACTTGCAACGCCTGTTGACCGCGATGACAGGACAGGACCTCGTCATCAAGCCGACCGTCAGTGGTGGAGCGTGGCATACCCTGCGCGGCGTGGTCGGCGACGCCAACTTCCGGCAGGCACTCTCGCTGCTGCCGACGGAACTCGATTACTTGGTGCAGCCGTTCGTGCCCGACATCGCGAGCAACGGCGAATGGTCCCTGCTCTACTTCGGCGGTCGCTACAGCCATGCCGTGCTCAAGCGTCCTGCGGCGGGCGATTATCGCGTACAGGAAAACCACGGCGGGACCGCCACACAGGCGACGCCGGATGACTTTATCCTGCGCGCCGCCAGCAACGCACTGGCCGTGACAGCCGGGCTGGGCCACCGCGAACCGGCCTATGCGCGAGTGGATGGCGTCGTGGTGGACGGCCAATTCCTGCTCATGGAACTGGAATTGATCGAGCCGCTGCTGCATCTGGCCATCCGCCCGGATGCCGCCGAACGCTTCGCGCGGCATATCGCCGAGCGGCTGCAGCACCTGAAAGCGGGCCGTAGCCGGCCTGCTGCCGCGAAGCCAGGCGGCGGCGCGCCCTAGGCCCGCACTATCGCGCAGTCCGTGTTAGCGATATCTGTTTGCCCGCCAGAGGGCTTCATTACCCGGTCGTGCGACGTACACCCTCGCTCTCCCTGTCTGCGGGCAAACAGCCCCCGGCGCGAGCCACGCGAATAGTATGGGCAGGCCCTAGAATCGGGCCTGCCGCCTCTTAGCACTGCACGCCGTTGCCCATTCAGCCGCCACGCAAAATCCTGCACGTCGACATGGACGCATTTTATGCGTCGGTGGAGCAACGCGACGATCCAGCCTTGCGCGGCAGACCCGTGGTGGTGGCGTGGCGCGGCGCACGTTCGGTGGTGTGCGCGGCGAGCTACGAGGCACGCCAATTCGGGGTGCGCTCGGCGATGCCGGCAGTGCGCGCCGAGCGGCTATGCCCGCAGGCGATTTTCGTGCCGCCGGATTTCGCACGCTACAAGGCCGTGTCGCGGCAAGTGCGCGAGATCTTTGCGCGACATACCGACCTGGTCGAACCACTGTCGCTGGATGAGGCGTACCTGGATGTCACCATCACCAAAACCCATCTGCCCTCCGCCACCGCGACCGCCGAGGCAATCCGCACGGCGATCCGCGAAGAAACGCAGCTGACCGCATCGGCTGGCGTGGCGCCGAACAAGTTCCTCGCCAAGATTGCCTCGGATTTTCGCAAACCGGACGGCTTGTTCGTGATCCGCCCGCACCAGGTCGAAGCTTTCCTGGCGCCGTTGGCCGTGGGCCGCCTCCCCGGGGTCGGCAAGGTGATGGAAGCGAAGCTGGAAGCGCTTGGTATCAAAACCGTCAGTGACTTGCGCCAGCTGCCGCAGTCCGAACTGGAACAGCGTTTCGGGCGCTGGGGGCGTCGCCTGCATGAACTGTCGCTTGGCGTCGACGATCATCCTGTGCAACCGAATCAATTGACCTTGCAGGTTTCTTCGGAAGATACCTTCGAGAGCGACCTGACCCTGGATCAACTTGAACCGCATATCCGCCGCCTCGCGGACAAGACCTGGGCAGCGCACCAGCGCGAGGCACAAAAAGGCCGCGTCGCGCGCACTATCGTGCTGAAACTCAAGACCGCCGATTTTCATACCCTCACGCGCAGCCTTACGCTTGCCACGCGACCCAGCTGCGCCAGCGAGCTAGCCGATCTTGCCTGTGCCTTGCGGGCTCGCGTCGAGCGCCCAGCCGACAGCCGTTATCGTCTGGTCGGAGTGGGGCTATCCGGCTTCGTCGATGCCGATAACTACGCTGTACAGCGTGACTTGTTCGATGACGAATAGCCGTTTCATGCAGCATGGCCGGATCGGCTACGCTCCATGGCGCAATTCTCGCCATAACCTCGAAGGGCTTATGACATGCATCTGGAACCGCCGAATGTCCGTCTCGAATCGCTGAAGGATTTCGCCAGGCATTACCTGATGATCGTGCTCAGCATTCTTACCGCGCTGGGTTTGGAAGCGTGGATCGAGCATTCCCGTCATCAACACGCCGCGGCCACGGCGAGCGCGCAAATCGAAGCAGAAATCCGCCAGAATCGTGCCGACATCGTCCGCGAACGCGAGCACGACTTCGAGCGCATGCAGGCGCTGCAGAAGGTTCGCGACATGCTGCTGGCGGACATCAGGAGCCATGCATCGGACGATGTCATCAAGCAACATTTGCAAGCAGCCACGCCGGACGGGCTCTATCTGGATTGGCGCTGGCCGGTCCTGCGCCACGAAGCCTGGGACGTGGCCGTCGCCAATCAGTCGGCCAGCTGGATCGATAGCGAACGATTGCACCGCTACGCGGCGGTCTATGCCGCACAGAACGCTGCCAGCTCGATGATGGCCGAGGATCTGCCCTCGCTGCTGGATGGCCCGAAGATGCTTGACACTATTGTGGACCTGCAAACGGATAACCTGCAGCCGCGCGAAGTACTGCACACCGTCAACCAGATGGCTTCGGTCACCAATGAGGTGACGCATTTCCTCGATAATCTCGGCGTCCGGATCGATACGGCTATGGCTGGTAAGGCCTCGGCTCAGCCCGGCATTGCCACAGCGAGCCCGGCCAATTCCGTCACGCCCTGAAAGGCACATGCTCGGCTGCGCGTGATCAAATCAGCATTTGTTTTCCATGAAATGCGGCCATCGCGATGGATCGATAAACGGGATCGATGATCCCCGACTCAAGAACTGTTCCGCTGCGTATTCCGCACAACGCGAGATCAACGATTGGTTGCAACGTGTCAGCGCTACCTTTGAATGGCTCACAGTTGCCATCCCCGATACGGCAGGATTATAGATCCGCGGATTTTGCTACAAGCGATAAGACAGATAAGGCCGTGCAAACCACCATGTTGCCGGACTTAAATGTGCTCCAGGATCGGCTGCATGCTCTATGGACGATATAAACGTGTATGCATGCTGCCGGACTAACCTGCCAAAAAAGAAGGCCTGGACATGTCCAGGCCTTCATCGTTTTGACGTGATGGAAAATGCTTACTTTTTCTTAGGCATATACAAGTCGGTGATGGTGCCTTCGTAGACTTCCGCCGCCATGCCCACCGATTCACTCAACGTCGGATGCGGATGAATGGTGAGACCGATGTCGGCCGCTTCCGCTCCCATCTCGATCGCCAGCGCCACCTCGGAAATCAGGTCGCCCGCATGCGGACCGACGATGGCGCCGCCAACCACGCGATGGGTTTCCTGGTCGAACAGCAGCTTGGTGAATCCTTCGGTACGGTCGATGCCGATGGCGCGACCGCTGGCGGCCCAGGGGAATTTGCCTACGCCGATCTTCAAGCCTTTCTCCTTCGCTTCGCGTTCGGTGACACCAACCCAGGCGATTTCAGGATCGGTGTAGGCCACGGATGGAATCACGCGCGCATCGAAATGGCTCTTGTGACCGGCAACGACTTCGGCGGCAACCTTCGCCTCGTGCGTGGCCTTATGTGCCAGCATGGGCTGGCCGACCAGATCGCCGATGGCGAAGATATGCGGCACATTGGTGCGCATCTGCGTATCGACATGGATAAAGCCGCGCTCGGTTACCGCCACGCCGGCCTTGTCCGCATCGATCTTGTTACCGTTGGGCGAACGGCCCACCGAGACCAGTACGCGATCGAACACGGTGACCGGCGGAATGTTCTCGCCTTCGTAGCTGACCTCGATACCTTTCTTGGTGGCCTTCGCTTCGACGACCTTGGTCTTCAGATGCACGCCCTTGAGCTTGCCGCCGAGTCGCTTGGCCAGCGGCTTGATCAGGTCGGCGTCGGCGCCTGGAATGATCTGGTCCATGAACTCGACCACGGTCACTTCGCTGCCGAGGGCGGCATATACCGTGGCCATTTCCAGGCCGATGATGCCGCCGCCAACCACCAGCAGCTTGGCTGGCACGTCGTGCAGTTCCAGCGCGCCAGTGGAATCGACAATGCGTTCGTCGTCCCAAGGGAACGCGGGCAGCTTCACCGACTGCGAGCCAGCGGCGATGATGGCGTATTCGAAGCGCAGCAATTTCTTGCCTTCGGCCGTATCGATTTCCATCTCGTTCGGCGATACGAACGTGCCCGTGCCCTGCACCGTGCGCACCTTGCGCTGCTTGGCCATGCCGGCGAGGCCACCGGTGAGCTGGCCGACTACCTTGTTCTTGAAGCCGCGCAACTTGTCGAGATCGAGCTTTGGCTTGCCGAAGGTGACGCCATGCGCCGCCATCGCTTCGGCTTCGTCGATCACCGCGGCGGCATGCAGCAACGCCTTGGACGGGATGCAACCGACATTGAGGCAGACACCGCCAAGCGTGGCATAGCGTTCCACCAGCACGGTATCGACGCCGAGGTCGGCGGCGCGGAACGCGGCCGTATAACCGCCCGGGCCGGAGCCCAGTACGACCAGCTTGCATTCGATGTCGGCGGCTTTTCCCGAGGATGCCGCGGCTTGCGGTGCCTTTGCCTCCTCTCCCCTCTGGGCAGAGGATTGAGGTGAGGCGGCAGGGCTTGCGGTGGACTGGATGGTAGCGCTCGCCGCTTCTTTTGACGTATCTGGCGAGGTCGCCCCCTTGTCCTGACCCTCTCCCCGCAAGGGAGCGGGCGAAGAGCTTGCTTCGGCGATTTCCACGATGGCAATCACCGCGCCTTCGGAAACTTCGTCGCCGACCTTGAGCTTGAGTTCCTTGATCACGCCAGCTGCGCTGGAAGGAATCTCCATCGTCGCCTTGTCCGATTCCAGCGTGATGAGGCTCTGTTCCTTGGTCACGCTGTCGCCGACGCTCACCATCACCTCGATCACCGGCACGTTGTCGTGACCGCCGATATCGGGGACTTTGATTTCGATCGTATTGGCCATGGTCGCGCGCCCGTCAGAGCAACAGACGGCGGATGTCGCCGAGCTGGGTAGCGAGGAAAGAAGCGAAGCGCGCGGCGAGCGCGCCGTCGATCACGCGATGGTCGTAGCTCAGCGACAGCGGCAGGATCAAGCGTGGCGCGAATTCCTTGCCATTCCAAACCGGCTTGGTCTGCGCCTTGGAAACGCCGAGGATGGCCACCTCCGGTGCATTGACGATCGGCGTGAACGCGGTGCCGCCGATGCCGCCGAGCGAAGAGATGGAGAAGCAGCCGCCAGACATGTCGTTCGGACCGAGTTTCTTGTCACGCGCTTTCCTGGAGATCTCGCCCAGTTCGACGGCGAGGTCGAGCAGGCCCTTCTTGTCGCAGTCGCGGATTACCGGTACCACCAGGCCATCGGGCGTATCCACCGCGATGCCGATGTGGAAATACTTCTTGAGCACGAGTTTTTCGCCGCTCTCGTCGAGCGAGGCGTTGAACTGCGGAAATTTCTTCAGCGCCGCGACCACCGCCTTGATCTGGAACACCAGCGGCGTGATTTTCAGGTCCTTGTTTTCGTCGCCCAGCTTCTTGCGGAAAGCTTCCAGCTCGGTGATGTCGGCGTCTTCATGCTGGGTGACGTGTGGAATCATCGCCCAATTGCGCGCGAGGTTGGCGCCGGAAATTTTCTGGATGCGCGACAGCGGCTTTTCCTCGATCGCGCCGAACTTGGCGAAATCGACCTTTGGCCAGGGCAGCAAATTGAGGCCGCCGCCAGCCGCCACGCTACCGCCCTGTACCGGGCGGGCGCCGGAAGCCAGCGCGTGCTTGACGTAGGCGGTAATGTCCTCGCGCACGATGCGGCCACCACGGCCACTGCCCTTCACCTGGTGGATATCCACGCCAAGTTCGCGCGCGAAGGCGCGCACCGCGGGCGTGGCATAGGGCGCATCCCCGGGCATGACGAGTTTGGCATCGAAAGGCGGGCGGGCCTGCGGGGCCACGTCGCCTTCCGGTGCATTGCCGGGAAGTACGCTGCGTCCACCCTGCGGCGCGGGCTCCTCCTTGGGCTGAGGGGCAGCGGCTGGCGCGGGAGCGGGCGCTTTGGCGGCAGGCTCTTCCACCTTGGGCGCCGGTGCCGCACTGGATGCCGTGTCGGCACCGGCGGCTTCGATGACGGCAATCAGGGCGCCCTCGGAGACTTCGTCGCCCACCTTGAGCTTTATTTCCTTGACCACGCCGGCGAAGGGCGCGGGCACTTCCATCGTCGCCTTGTCCGATTCGAGGGTAATCAGGCTCTGATCCTTCTCGACCGTATCGCCAGGCTTGATCAACACCTCGATGACGGGTACATCCGCGTGTCCACCAATATCAGGAACGCGGGCTTCTTTGAGGTCGGCCATGATTTCTCCTGCAGAGCGAAGGCGGCCACGCTGGGGAGGCGGAGGCGGCCGCAAGGCTTCCATGATAGCAACCGGCATCCCCCACGGACATGCCGAATTGGCCTGAAGCGGCCATCCGCATACGTATGCGCGGACCCGCCGGCTCAACGATCCATCGGCGCATCCATCGGCGCATGGACCACACGCACCTCACGCTGGGGAAACGGGATGCTGACGCCAGCGGCATCGAAGCTTTCCTTCACCGCTCGCAGCAGATCGGTCTGCGCCGGCCAGAAATCATGGGTGGTGGTGTGGGCGCGCAGCAGCAGGTCGACCGAGCTGTCGCCGAGGCGGTCGGTCCATACGGTGGGCGCGGGCTCTTTGAGGATGCGCGGATCGGCCTTGAACAGCCGCTGCACCGTGTCTATGGCCTTGCCGATATCGTCGCCATAGCCGATGCCCACGCGCAGCTCGAAGCGGCGCGTGCCGCGGCGGTTGAAGTTGATGATGGCGTCCGCGCCGATTTTCGCGTTGGGCACCACCGCTTCGCGATTGTCTGCCAGTACCAGTTGCGTGTGCATCAGGTTGATGGCTTCGACTGTGCCGTCGATACCGCCCGCATGGATGAAATCGCCGACCCGGAAGGGACGGAACACGATCAGCAGCACCCCCCATGCAAGATTGCTGAGCGAGCCCTGCAAGGCCAGGCCGATCGCCAGGCCACCGGCGCCGAGCGCGGCGAGCAGCGGCGCACTGGGAACGCCGGCGGTCTGCAACGCAATGACGATCAGTACGGCAATCAGCACGCCATAGAGCAGATTGCGCAGGAAGCCGCTAAGGGTCGGGTCCACCGATGCGCGGTGCATCGCGCGCTGCGTGACATTTGCCAGCCGCGCCGCGAGCCAGTTGCCGATCAGCAGGACCAGCAGCGCGCCGATCAAGGCCGGCCCGCGACCGATCAGGAATGCCGACAGATCATCGAGCGAAAGACGTAGGAAGTAATCGAACATGGCGCAATCCCTGGCAACACTGCGCCAAGCCTAGCAGGCTCTTTCTCGATCGAGCTGCAACCAAAAAAACGCCCGGAAGGGAGACCGGGCGCGTGACTGTCCCATGCCGGGAAGCATGGTTGGGGGAGCATCAACGCTGGGCGTATTGGCTTGCCTTGTGGTTATGGTCCATGTCCGGGGTAAGCAGTTGCAGGTGCTCGCCCGTGGCGAGGCGAAATTGGAATTGCTGTTGCAATCGCTCCAGTGCGTCGAATCGCGGACATAACGCTTCGGCACGTTGCGCCAGCTTGTCGGCTGGCGCAACGATCGCCTTGTCGATCGTGGCATCCAGCGAATCAGCACGAGCCTCCAGTGCAGCCCATTTGGCCGGATCACCGCTGAGCGTATCTTTCAGCACATCGCGGGTCAGGCTGCCGGCCAGATCGGCTACGGTGTCTTGGAGGTTGTTGCCGAAGGCGCGGTCGATATCGCCTGCGTTCCATACTCCACGGCCGAGCGTGGTATCAATCTGCCGCAAGGCGTCGCGATGCCGGTCACGCAGTTCCTGCTGCAGCCGCGTCCGCTCATCGCCATTGTCGTCCAGTGTCGCGACGACCGTGGTCATGGCGGCGTAGCCGATGGCCACGCCGTCGCGCGCCAGCTCCGCCATGGCCGGCAGCAATGCGCGTACCTGCCGTTCGTAATCGCGCAGCCGTTCGGCATCGGCAGCGGACACGACCATGGTTTTGCCATCCACGCGCAGTTGTCCGTCGTGCATGAACACATCGCCGGGCCGGCCGTTGTCCCGCGTGAATGCAATGCCGGCGGGTTCTACCTGGACATCGAAGTCGCTGTCATACGAGCATTGGAGGTGGGGATGCGCATGAGTCTCCGTCGCCTGCACACTGCAGGTTGCGACGAGGCCTAGCGCAAGCGCAGGCACAATGGCACAACGAAACATGGCCGCTTCCTCCTCCGGATAACTCGCCGGCTTGGATGCGTTCCGGCACGCATAGGGTTTAACGCGACACGGCCCGCTGGCATGGGCCGCACGTCATCCCGTGCCATCGGTCATGCGCGATGGCGCAGCGCACATAGGCAAACAGACGGGCACGGGATAAGTTGGGCGTTCGGGACAATGCCAGGGGCATGCGGTTATGCAATCCACCGATGTCATCGTGGTTGGCGCAGGCCTGGCCGGCCTGGTCGCCGCGACGGAACTTACCGATGCCGGCCGGCGCGTCCTGCTGGTCGAGCAGGAGCCCGAACAGAGCCTTGGCGGACAGGCACATTGGTCGTTCGGTGGCTTGTTCTTCGTGGACTCGCCCGAACAGCGCCGCATGGGTGTGCGCGATTCGCATGCACTAGCGCTCGCCGACTGGATGGGCTCCGCCGCGTTCGACCGGCCCGAGGACGCATGGCCACGCCGATGGGCCGAGGCCTATGTCGACTTTGCCGCGGGCGAGAAGCACGCATGGCTGCATGGCATGGGCATGCGCTGGTTTCCCGTCGTAGGCTGGGCCGAACGCGGCGGCCATGGTGCCATCGGCCATGGCAATTCCGTGCCACGCTTCCATGTCACCTGGGGCACCGGTCCTGGCGTATTGGAACCTTTCCTGCGCCGCGCACGTGCCGCGCAGGCGAGCGGGCTGCTGCAATACGCATTCCGCCATCGCGTCGACGGCCTGCTGGTAGAAAAAGGCAACGTGGTGGGCGTGCACGGCGCACGCCTGGCACAGGATGCCGTCGAACGCGGCAAGCCCAGCTCGCGCGAGGTCGTGGGCGATTTCGAGTTCCATGCACAAGCGGTCATCGTCGCTTCCGGCGGTATCGGCGGCAATCACGAGCTGGTGCGCGCGAACTGGCCAAAACGCCTGGGTCCGGCGCCATCGCACATGCTTTGCGGTGTTCCGGCCCACGTCGACGGTCGCATGCTTGGCATCAGCGAAACGGCCGGTGCGCGGCTGATCAATCGCGACCGCATGTGGCATTACGTGGAAGGCATCGAGAATTGGGACCCAATCTGGCCGATGCACGCGATCCGCATTTTGCCGGGCCCGTCATCGTTGTGGTTCGATGCGCGCGGCCAGCGCCTGCCGGGTCCATTGTGGCCGGGCTTCGATACGTTGGGCACGCTGGAATATTTGCGGCGCACCGGCTTCGATTACAGCTGGTTCGTCCTCGATCAGTCCATCATTCGCCGCGAATTCGCATTGTCCGGTTCCGAACAGAATCCCGATCTCACCGCAAAAAGCTGGCGCCAGGTGCTCAGGCGCGCCGTGGGCAAACGGGCGCCGGCGCCGGTGGAGGCATTCAAGCGGCATGGCCATGATTTCGTCGTGCGCAACAGTTTGGATGAGCTGGTAGCCGGCATGAACGAACTGGCCGGTCACCCGCTGCTGGATGCCAAGCAATTACGCGAGCAGATCGAGGCACGCGATCTCCAGTTCGATAATCCGTATGCAAAAGACGCGCAGGTCATGGCGATCCATAACGCGCGCCGGTACCGCGGCGATCGGCTGGTACGTGTCGCGAAGCCGCATCGCCTGCTCGATCCCGCCAACGGCCCCTTGATCGCGGTGCGCTTGAATATTCTTACGCGCAAGACGCTGGGTGGCATGGAAACCGATCTGCAGGCGCGCGTGCTGGGACACGGCGGCCACATCTTGCATGGCCTCTATGCCGCGGGCGAAGCGGCCGGCTTCGGCGGCGGTGGACTGCATGGCTATCGCGCACTGGAAGGCAGCTTCCTCGGCGGCTGCCTGTTTTCGGGGCGCGTGGCAGGACGCGCTGCGGCGGCGGCCATCGCATGATGCCGTTGCCGCGCATTGCCATCTACGGCGCCGGCATGATCGGCAGCTATCTTGGCGGACGCTTGCATGATTATGCGCAGGTCCGCTTCATCGCGCGCCCTGGCGTGGCGACAAGCTTGGCGGAACACGGGCTGGCGGTCAGCGACCTGCATGGTTATCGGCAGCACTGGACTTCCGACGCGCTCGATATAGGCACGCACGCCGGAGCCGCGCGGGATGCCGATATCGTGCTGGTGACGGTGAAATCCGCGGCGACTGCGCAGGCCGCGCACGAATTGGCCGAGGTGCTGGCTTGCGGCACATTGGTCATCAGTTTCCAGAACGGCGTGCGCAATGTGGCGGAGTTGCGCGCCGCCCTGCCCCACTGCCGGGTGCTTGCGGGCATGGTTCCATTCAACGTGACGCAACCGCAGCCGGCCTGCTTTCACCAGGGATCGTCGGGCCAGCTGATCGTCGAGCGTTCGACGGCGCTGGCGCCGCTGCTTCCGCTGTTCGCGGCCAGCGGCCTGCCGCTGCTGCTACACGACGACATGCAGGCGGTGGCATGGGCGAAACTGCTGATCAATCTCAACAATCCGCTCAACGCATTAAGCGGCCTGCCTCTGCGCGAGCAATTGTCGCAACGCGCATGGCGGCGCTGCCTTGCCTTGCTGCAACGGGAAGGACTGCGCGCACTGGATTTGGCAGGCATTCGTCCCGGACAGCTGACCGCGTTGCCCACGCAATGGCTGCCTACCGTTCTATCGATGCCGGATGCGTTGTTTCATCGTATTGCTGCGCGCATGCTGGCGATCGATCCACTGGCTCGCTCATCGACATGGGACGACTTGCAAGCTGGCCGGCAAACCGAGGTGGATTACATCAACGGCGAAATCGTCGCCCTGGCGGCGTCAAAAGGATCTCGTGCGCCGGCCAACGCGCGCGTGATCGCACTGATACGGGAAGCGCAACAGACCTGCATGCGCTGGGATGGACGATCCCTGCTCCGCGAGCTGACGCACGCGCGATAAACCTCGCGGCGCACGGGTAGCTATCAGCGGGCCACATCCTCGATATGCGCGATTTTCCCACCGACGATGGTAAAGGTGGTGGTATGCCCGCCACGCCGGTATTGCCACGCTTCGCCCTGGTCTTTCGCCGCGGCTTTGATTGGCGCGCGCTTGCCCGATGATTTCGACGAGCCGCCCTTGCGTGAGCCCTTCTTGCTTGGCGCAGCGCCTTTCGCATGCACGGCCGGATCGCCCAACAGCTCCCTGACGCGGGCGGCGCTGTCCCCGACCACCAGTACCTGGCTGCCTATCCGCAGGCTTTGCAGTGCATGCGCATTGCAGGCGGTGATCAGCAAAGCGAGAAAGACGTAGCGACGCATAACGTGCTCCTTGTCGTGAAGCGGCCGATCCAGGGCCGGAGATCCAAAATCAGAAACCTGCGCCAGGCTGCGCGAGGTACGCTTGTTCCTGCGCAGTGCTGCGGCGGGCAAGCACGGCATTTCGATGCGGAAACCGGCCGAAATGCGCAATCACCGCCCGATGCCTTCGAGCATAATCGAGAAAGCCGGCGTAGCGGTCATGCTCTTCCAGCGGCGCCTCGTCGCATAACGCTTCGAACAGGGCCACACATCGCTGCTGCAAGCGGATGTCTTCGGCATGTTCGAGTGGCATGTAGGCAAACACGCGCTGGATTGGCGGCAGTTGCCGGTCGAAACCTTCCTCAATTCCCCACAAGGCCAATTGCTGTGCGTGGCTGTCGTGCTCCCAGGCTCGGGCATCTTCGCGATAGAGATTGCGCGAGAACTGATCCAGCACGATCAGCAAGGCCAGCCAGCCGGACGGCGTGGCCGCCCAGTTGCCCAGCTTTCCGGCACCGGCAAGCGCCAGTTGCGTCGCGAATCGCTCGCGGATCGATGCGTCGAACTGCGGATTGATCGCGTACCATTGCTTTTGATGGGCAGGATCAAACCAGAATTCCAGCACCGCCATCGCGTCCGGCGGCGGGTTTGCCATCAGTGACTTACTGCCTTGGCCAGGCTATGCATGTCCAGGTGAATCGACTGCAGGCGCGGCAGCTGCCGATTAAGCGCGGTGGTCATTTCGCTGGGCGCCACACGGCTGAGGACACGTTCGAAAATGCGTAGCAATGCCTGTTCATTGCGCGCGAGCAGGCGTATCCAGGCATCGTCACTACGCGGCATGTTGCGGGTTAGCAGCGCGTCGAAACGCTGCCGTGCCGCGCCGATCATGCGACTTCGGGTAGCGGGGGTACCGTCATGACTGCGCATCTGTGCTTGCAGCTCGGCAATGACAAGGGCCAGGGATTGGGCCTCCTCGTCCAGTACCGTGCGCAATCCAGGCTCGCTGACCTGGTCCGCCGCATGACGATACAACGCGCGCAGCTCGATGCTGCGGCGAATCAGGCCATTGCACAGATGTTGAATGTCCAGCGACACCGCGCCGCCTCCTGGTTTGCCATATCGAGCGTGACGATATGTTGCGGGACAAGCACTTAGCGGCGGATAAATCTGCCTGCCATAGCCCGTTCTCGCTCAGCTGGCGTTCCGGCGGACGTCACCGGCCGATCTGGATGAGGTTCAGCGGGCGGCCGTTGCTGGCCCGCAGTCCTTCCTGCAATACGGACAGACGCTGGAGGTCCGGGCAGAGCGCCTGGATGTCCGGCCGCAACACCTGTAATCGTCGCTGCAGGCGCGGCTGGAAACCGGAGGCAAGGCTGGCAGCCTGATCGCGCAATGCCGCAGCCTGCTGGAGGTCGCCGCTCATCGCCGCGCTGACGGCTTGTTGTCCGAGCGCTGACGCGAGCAACGGGGCAATATCGCCGATCACCTGGTCCGCGTACTGATCGGCGGCATCGCCGCGCCAGTCGTGCGTGCTCTGGCTGGCGGCGATGCGTTGGTGCAGTTCAGCCGCGTTGGCGGCTAATCGGCGCCCGAGTTCGGCGCGCGTGTCCGGGTCGAGGCCCAGGCCATCGGATTCCGCCTGTACGGCCTGCATGGCAAGGTCCACACCATGTTGCGCAATGGCCTTCACACGAGGGGCCAAGGCACGCACTTCCTGCTGGAACAGGTCGATCCGGTCCTGGGCTTCATCGTTCAAGGGAACGGGCTGACCATCCGTGTGCAGCGTGCCCGGCGCCAGCTCGACGCGCGTCGGCGCCGGGCCGGCCCGGTCGAATACCAGCCGGCCTGGCTGTATGGTGAGGTCGTAGCTGCTGGTGGCGTGGCACACTTTGGCCAGATCCTGCGCGTGCAGGCCGCCGGCGCAGGCGAGCCCAAGCATCCAGACAGCAAATAAGGGACTGATACGCATGGCTGACCGTCGATCGTGATGAGGCAAGGTCAACAGCGATAAGTCCTCTCGCGCGAACTGCTGCTGAACCGGTCTGCGTCAACCTGGGCGCGCGCGAAATTGCAGGCGGACGGCAGGCTGGCCCAACTGCCATGCCAGCCACAAAAGTGCCGGTACCGCGATCACGCGCAGGAGCAGGCCGATCAGCAAGACCCGCTTCAGATCCGCCCATTGCGCCGCCTGTTCCGGCGTCAATAGCGCAGAGGGCATGGCCCCCGCTGCGCCGAGCGCGCTCCATTGGTGCCACAGCAATACACCGCGATAAGCGCTCCATACGCACAGGATCGACGCGATCACGCGCAAGGCTGGTCGCGCCCATGCCTGCCGCAGAATACAGCCGGCGCAAGCTGCGATGACGAGGAACGCGGCCAGCAGATATCCGATATCCCAACCCAGCATGCGATGCAGGGCGGCAGCGCTCTGGGCATCGCCGGCCGGAAGGCTTTGCAGCACGTCGCGCACCTGCTGCGCGTGATGGATGTATTGCACGCCACCGTAGGCCGCCAGCAAAAGCAGCAGCCATACGAGCATCCGCCACCATGCGAAGCTGGACTTTGGCTGCCGGCCCAGGTCGGATCGGGTAATCAGCATCAGGCGGCAGCCTTCTTCAGCGCATTGAGATCGCTCAGTACCTGCGCGGAATTTTCCTTGGGATCGACGTCGCGGTAGATCTTGACGATCTTGCCGCTCGGATCGATCAGGAAAGTGGTGCGCTTGGCGAAGTGAAAGCCGATCGCCGACGTCAGCACGCCATAGCGGATCGCAACCTGCTGGTTGGCGTCCGATAGCAACGGAAAGGGGACGTGGTACTTCGCCGCGAATTCGGCATGGGACTTCACGTCGTCCAGGCTCACTCCTACGACGTCGGCACCGGCCTGGCGCAGTTTGTTGATGGAATCGCGGAAGGTGCAGACTTCAGCAGTGCAGCCGGGCGTGAAGTCCTTCGGATAGAAATAGAGCACCAGCCAGTGCCCGTGGTAATCGCCAGGCGCGCGCCAATGACCGTTCTGATCCTGCAGCCGGAAAGCTGGTGCGACCTGGCCAACCTGCGGATCGCCGCCTTTCGTGGCGGCCCAGGTGGGTATCGCCGATAGGCAAAGACAAATCATCGCAAATACGATCGAAAAGCGACGCATGATGCAACCCCCGAAAGAAAGAACGTGCGGTCTGGGACAGTTGGGCAGGCGGAGTATACGCTGGCGCCCCCAAGCAAAAGGCGCCTCGCGGCGCCTTTTGCAAGCTCTTGGCGAAACCGGTTCAGTGGACCGGTTCGATATCGAACTTGTCGATCGCCACGCCGAGGTTGATACCCTCGCCAGTGCCGTCGAGCGCAATCGACGTCGTGCCTTTGGTCAGCACCTGCGCGGTGCCGCTGCGAACCACGCCAGCGGAAGCGCCGGCCTGCGCATAGCTGCCATATACCTCGTGCAGCCCATGGACATTGCTGATATCGCCATGGCCGCTGACGCGGAACTTGCCGGCGGTGAGCCCACCACCGTGCATGCTGATCGAAACGGCGCCATGCTGGCCGTTATCGCAGCGCACTTCGCCACGCCCGTCCGCATGCTGATAAATCGCCGACCATCCGGCCAGGCTGTAAGTGAGATGGCATTTCACTGGCGCCGGGGCCGCTTGCGCGGAGGGGGTGGCGGTGAATGCGCCTGCGCACAGCAGCACGGCGGCGGTCAGTCCAAGGGTACGCTTGCTCATGTAGGTCTCCTTACGGTTGCGTTTACGGTCGTCAATGCCGTGGGCGAAAGTGTCCGGGTCATAAACTGAATAAACCGGCAAGAACCCCGCAAGACGGCTCGTGGCGTTCAGGATCGGCAACTTCCCGTGATGCCCGCGTGCACGAGCTCGCCTGTTGTTTCCGCTCGCTTGATGCTTAACTAACGAGGCGCCGCGCACACTGGAACGCGAACGAGCGCGCCCCGCCATGGAGGAAACATGCTCAAGTATTCGCTGGTCGGCTACGACGGATCCGAAACCTCGCAACGAGCCTTCCGCTTCGCCTTGGAACTGGCGCGATGCGGCGGCGGCCGGGTGCGGGTGGTATCGGTGCTGCAAGTCACCGAGGGCGGCGCCGATGCCTGCGCCCTGATGATGACCGACTCGGCCGCGCAGCGAACCCAGGAGCTGCTGGAAGAACTTCGCACTATCGCCCCGGACGCCGACCAGTTGGTAGACCTGGAAATCATTCACGGCAGTCCGGGCGACGTCCTGCTCACCCAGGTTCGGCAACACCCCATCGATCACATCGTGATCGGCCATACCGCACGCGGCACCCTGGGCCGCTGGTTGCTCGGTTCGGTATCCGAAGACGTACTGGCGGGTTCGCACGTGCCGGTCACGGTCATCCGCTGAAAGTCCTCTTGCGGGGCATCAGGTCGGCTGGCATTAATCCGCCGCAGCGTTCACCCTCTATGCTGTTGTCCCCGATCTGTCATGAGCCGGGTGGCCTTTTTTGCACAGGAAATTCCACGTGGACTACAACACCGTCCTGCCATGGACCCTGGAGAGCTTGAACTTTGCCGACATCGACATCGCCCGCGTCCGGCATGACGAAAATCTTTTCTTGCTGCTGTGCAGTGCCTCGTTCGTGGAAAGCGGTTCGGACCTGTACACGCATAACCTGATCGAGCATTTCGACGGCGACCCGGAGTTGCAGGCATGGCTGCGCGAACACTGGGAGCACGAGGAAATGCAGCACGGCCGGGCGCTGGCCGCCTACGTGCGCCACGTATGGCCGGAATTCGACTGGGACGCGGGTTTCCAGGCGTTCTGGAACGATTACGGCGCGCTGTGCACGAACGAACAGCTGGAAAGCTCGCGTGGATTGGAACTGGCCGCGCGCTGCGTGGTGGAAACCGGTACTGCCAGCCTTTATCGCGCATTGAACGATATCGTCGACGAACCAGTACTCAAGCAATTGACCAACCACATCAAGAGCGATGAAGTGCGGCATTACAAGCATTTCTACCAGGCGTTCGTGCGCTATCGCGAGAACGAGCGGTTCGGACGCTACAAGGTATTCCGCGCGATCCTGCGCCGTGTCAACGAAATCCGCAACGAAGATAGCGATATCGCGCTGCGCCACGTCTTCAACCAGTGCTATCCGCACTACAAGAATGACAAGGCGCAGTTCCAGAAAGTGGCCGGTCCGGCCCAGGCGCTGCTGCGCCGGCATATACCCGCAGAGATGACGGTAAAGATGCTGCTCAAGCCGCTGGGCCTGCCACCACGTTTGCAACAGACGCTCGAAAAGCCGCTGGCCCGCATCAGCGAGAGACTGTTCCTGCATTGATGCCCGCCGGACGCGGGCGTTATCGATTCGCCAGACAGCAAAACTTCGCGCCCTGCCATCCGCTCTCCGCCGCACGCAGAAAGAAGATTTACGTTACAGAGCGCCCACGCGACGAGAACGGCTGTTACATCGCCCGCGCCCTGCTTAATCCTTGCCGGCAGGCGACGGTGCCTGACCCGCGCTTTCGCGGGGCAGACTGTCGACGTGGCGCAGCGTCGCCTTCTCCATCTTCAACTGCGCCAGGTTCACCGGGCGGATCTGCTTGATCATGCAAGGCATAAAGCCGCGCCCGACCATCACCTTGTCGAACCCGGTCTGCACCTGCCCGGCGAAAGAAGTCAGGCCGATGCCGTTGGTGAAAGTCAGGTTGCTGCAAGGCCACACATCGAGCAGGTACGCGCGCGTGGGGAGCGTATAGACCACCAATTGGGTATCGCTGAGCGGCTCCCACGAGTAAATGTTGCCCAGGATCAGGCGGAAACCCTGCACGGAAGCGCCCGCCGCAGCGTTGTATTGCTGCTGCCGGACTTGCAGGCGTTGCCCGTAGGGAATGCTCGAACACGCCGCCAGATACAAGCCGAGCAGGGCGGCGGTCAAGACGTGCATCTTTGCCATGGCTATGTCCTCGATGACGCGAATGGCCGCGCGACCATCCTGCCTGTGTTTACTTCTTGCCTACTTCGGTCCACTTGGACGGATCGTAGCCACCCGTTTCGAACACCAGCGTCTGCTTGCCGCCATCCTGCATTTCTACGTCCATGGCGATGCGCCTGGTTTTCTCCATGGCCTGGATGAAAGATTTATCGTCGCGGATGAATATCGCCGGCTCGCCTGTAGTCGGCAAAAACGCGCGCAACGGATGCGACTTGCCGTCGAACTGCGCCTGGATTACGCAATTGCCCTTGCATACGAAGCCATGGTCGCTACCGAACAGGAATACACTCTGGCCCCACTGGGTGTGGCGACGCAGTACCAGCCTTACCGCACGATCGCCCGACGGACGGGTACTGTAGAGACTCGCCGTGGATTGCGTACCGCCTTCCATCGGCCCGACCTGATAGGTCCATAGCGCCGCGAGGCGACGCTTTTCGCTCGTTTCCTTCCAGCGCCGCTCCACCTCGGGCAGCGTCTGTTGCACTTCCTTGGCCGCGGGCGAACTCGGGAATTGCTTGACGATTTCCTCGCCGAGCTGGGAGGCCATCTCGTCGTTCTTCATTTGCAACATCTGGCGATAAGTCTGCAGCTGGCTGTTCGCCTCGTTGGCTTCCGCCTGGGCCTGGGCCTTGGCGGCATCGGCAGGCGATGGCGTGTTCTGGCTCTGCTGCGAACAGGCGGCAAGTGCCAGCACACCGCACAGGGCAACAGCGGGAACGAAGCGGCGAACGAGCGGCAGGATCATGGCAGCGCACCAGCAAAGGACAGAGCGCTAGCTTGGAACGAGCTATCGTCCGGTGCAACCGGCTGAGCCGGGCCGAATTGGCCGCGCCATTCGCGCAGGGCTTTACGATGGTATCGGCGAAGGAGGCCGGCGCATCGCATACGCAAGGCGCATTCGAGGATGTCTGTGCCTTGGCGAACAAAGCTTGGCGCGTGTTCCACGCGCACTTTGCGCTAGACGGCAAGACGTCGATAATGCCGCGACAGAATAAGGATTCCTCATGCCGTCCTCCCCCTCGCCAGGTTCGGCGGATTCGCTGTTCCAGCACCGCGCGTATATCGCCTTCTGGTGCGCCCGCACGGCTTCCAGTTTCGGCTTCCAGATGCTGTCGGTGGCGGTGGGCTGGCAGATCTATGCGATGACCGGGCGGGCCTTCGACCTGGGCCTGATCGGCTTGGTGCAGTTCTTTCCTTCCGTATTGCTGGCGCTGCCGGCGGGCCATCTCGCCGACCAGTTCGACCGGCGGCGGATCGTGTTGATCGGCCAGATCGTGGAATGGGCCGCCATCGTGCTGCTGACCGCGCTGACCTTGCTGCATGCCATCAACGAAGCAGGCATTCTGTTGCTGATCTTTACTATCAGCGTCGCCAAGGCATTCGAATCGCCTTCCATGCAATCGATGGTGCCAGCGCTGGTTCCTCCTGCCTTGCTGCCGCGCGCGATGGCGGTGAACGGCTCGGCGATGCAGGCGGCGATGATCATGGGACCGGCGCTGGGCGGCCTGCTTTATGTGGCCGGACCCGGCGTGGTGTACGCGGTATCAGCCGTGCTGTACCTGATCGCAGCGTCCATGGTGTCGCTGTTGCGCTACGAGCACACCCCTCCGAAACGCGAGCCGGCGACGCTCAAGACCTTGTTCGCCGGCGTGCATTTCATTCGCGAGCGCAAGGACGTGCTGGGCGTGATTTCACTGGATCTCTTTGCGGTGCTGCTGGGCGGCGCGACGGCGCTGTTGCCGATCTTTGCCAAGGACGTCCTGCATACCGGGCCGTGGGGCCTGGGACTTTTGCGCGCCGCCCCGGCGGCGGGCGCATTGCTGATGTCGTTCTGGCTCGCCCGCAACAGCCTGGAACGCCGCGTAGGCAAGATCATGTTTGCCTCGGTGGCCGGCTTCGGCGTCGCAACACTGGTGTTCGCGCTTTCCAAGCTAGTGTGGCTATCGCTGCTGGCGCTGTTCGCGCTCGGCGCCTTCGACATGGTCAGCATGGTGATCCGTGGCTCGCTGGTGCAATTGGATACGCCCGATGCCATGCGAGGCCGGGTCAGCGCGGTCAACGCCATCTTCATCAATACTTCCAACCAGCTGGGCGAATTCGAGTCGGGCATGGCGGCGGCATGGCTGGGAGCCGTGGGCGCAACGATAGTCGGCGGTATCGGCACGCTGGTGGTGGTTGGGCTCTGGATGTGGATGTTCCCTGGCCTCAGGCGCCGGCAACGTTTGCATGTAGAGGTGGTAACGGAAACGCAAGAGGCATCGGCGCAAACCATTTGAACGCCATCGAACACAAACGGTCGGAACAGGACATAACATGATCACGGTTCACCATCTGAATAATTCGCGCTCGCAGCGCATCCTGTGGCTGCTCGAAGAACTCGGCCTGCCCTATGAGATCAAGCGCTACGAGCGTGATCCCAAGACCATGTTGGCGCCCCCGGCATTGCGTGCCGTGCATCCGCTGGGCAAGGCGCCGGTGGTTACCGATGGCGAACTGACGCTGGCCGAATCCGGCGCGATCATTGAATACCTGGCCGATCGCTACGGCGCGGAGCGTTTGATCCCGGCGCATGGCACCCCGGCACGCCTGCGCTGTAATTATTGGCTGCACTATGCGGAAGGTTCGGCGATGCCCCCGCTTCTGTTGAAACTGGTGTTCCGACGGGTGGAAACCGCGCCCGCGCCGTTCTTCGTGCGGCCGGTGGCCCGGGCCATTGCCGGCAAGGTACAAAGCACCTTTGTCGATCCGCAGATCGCCCTGCATCTTTCCTACATGGAAGGGGAACTGGCCAAGGCCGAATGGTTTGGCGGTAACGATTTCAGTGTCGCGGACATTGTAATGAGCTTCCCGCTGGAAGCCGCGGCGACGCGCGGCGGACTGGGCGAGCACCATCCCCGCTTGCAAGCGTTCCTGCAGCGCATCCATGCGCGGCCGGCTTATCAACGCGCGCTGGAGCGTGGCGGCGACTACAGCCTGTTGGGCAGCTGAACGCCGGCATGGCGATTAACGTCGCGCTCACGTCAACACTGGCAACGTCACTGCCTAAACAGTGGTGGAGCATCTCATGAGCAGGCAAGCCGATATCGAACGTCGTCTCGATGACCTCAGCAACCGCGTGCGGCACTACACCGATGGCGTCTCCGACTCCGCGGAGGGCCTGTTAATGCGCGGCAAGCGCGCAGTAGGCCGGTTCAATCGCCGCGATGCAGGCCGACGCATCTCCCAGGCAGCGGAAGGGTTCGCGGACGAAGCCAATTATCAATACCGCCGGCTGCGCCGGCAGGTAAACCGCCATCCCGCCACTACCGTGGCCATCGTCGCCGGCACCATCGGTGCGTTCTTGCTGCTGCGCCGGGTATTGCGCAGCCATGATGAAGATTGACCCTCGATTCGGCCGCAGGGTGTAAAAAGAAAGCCCGCCAAATGGCGGGCTTTCTGCTTCAAACCGCCTGCGGACTCGGCTTGTCCGGATCGAGCTTGTACTCGCGGATCGCGCGCGCCACATCCTTGGCGTTGACCTTGCCGTCCTTCGCCAGCGCCGCCAGCGCCGCATGCGCAATCCAGTAGCGATCCACTTCGAAGAAGCCACGCAAATGCTCGCGGGTATCCGAGCGGCCGAAGCCATCGGTACCGAGCGCGGTGTAGCGCATGCCGTCGGGCATGAAGGCGCGAATCTGGTCGGCGAACTCGCGCACGTAGTCGGTCGCGGCAATCGCCGGTCCTTGGCGGCCTTGCAGCAGTCCGGTGACGTAAGGCACGCGCTGCTCGGCTTCCGGATGCAAGCGATTCCAGCGCTCGGCATCGAAACCATCACGACGCAGTTCGATGAAACTGGGCACCGACCAGATATCCGCGCTGACGCCGAAATCCTTCTCCAGCAATTCGGCCGCGGCAATTACCTCGCGCAGGATCGTACCTGAGCCAAGAAGCTGCACCCGTGGCTCGCTCTTCTTCGGCTTGCCGGCATCCTTGAACAGGTACATGCCCTTGACGATGCCTTCCTCGACCCCTTGCGGCAGGTCGGGATGGGCATAGTTTTCGTTCATCACGGTGAGGTAGTAGTACACATCCTCCTGGTCTTCCAGCATGCGGCGCGTGCCGTCCTGCAGGATCACCGCCACTTCGTAGGAGAAAGTCGGGTCATACGCGCGTACGTTCGGGATCGCGCCCGCCATCAGGTGCGAATGGCCGTCTTCGTGCTGCAGGCCTTCGCCATTGAGTGTGGTACGACCGGCCGTACCGCCGATCAGGAAACCACGCGAACGCATGTCGCCGGCGGCCCAGGCGAGATCGCCGATACGCTGGAAACCGAACATCGAGTAATAGATGAAGAACGGCAGCATCGGCTGGTTGCTGATGCTGTAGCTGGTCGCCGCGGCCATCCAGGCGGCCATGCCACCGGCTTCGGAAATGCCTTCCTGCAACACCTGGCCCTTCTGGTCCTCGCGGTAATACAGCAACTGGTCCGCGTCCTGCGGACGGTACTTCTGGCCGAACGGCGCATAGATGCCGATCTGGCGGAACATGCCTTCCATGCCGAACGTGCGCGCCTCGTCGGCGACGATCGGCACCACGCGCGGACCGATGCCCTTGTCGCGCAACAGCAGGTTCATGCCGCGCACGAGCGCCATGGTGGTGGAGATTTCACGATCGCCGGTACCCTTGGTGATCTGCTCGAACGCGGCCAGTTCCGGCGCCTTGAGCTTCACGTCGGTATGGCGGCGGCGTTGCGGCAGCGAGCCGCCGAGCGCCTTGCGGCGTTCCAGCATGTACTGCACTTCCGGCGAGTCTTTGCCGGGGTGGTAGTACGGCACGTCCTTGAGTTTGTCGTCCGGCACCGGGATGTTGAAGCGGTCGCGGAAGTGGCGCACCGCTTCGTCGTCCAGCTTCTTCTGCTGGTGCGTGGGGTTCTGCGATTCGCCGGCCGCACCCATGCCGTAGCCCTTCACCGTCTTGGCGAGGATCACGGTGGGCATGCCCTTGGTGTTCACCGCGGCGTGATAGGCGGCGTACACCTTGTGCGGATCGTGGCCGCCGCGGTTGAGGCGCCAGATGTCGTCATCGCTCAGGTTGGTGACCATCTCGCGCGTCTCCGGATACTTGCCGAAGAAATGTTCGCGCGTGTAGGCGCCGCCGAAGGCCTTGCAGGCCTGGTACTCGCCGTCGATGGTTTCCATCATCAATTTGCGCAACACGCCCTTGGTGTCGCGAGCCAGGAGCGGGTCCCAGTAGCTGCCCCAGACGACCTTGATGGCGTTCCAGCCAGCGCCGCGGAACACGCCTTCCAGTTCCTGGATGATCTTGCCGTTGCCGCGCACCGGGCCGTCCAGGCGCTGCAGGTTGCAGTTGATCACGAAGATCAGGTTGTCCAGCCCCTCGCGGCCGGCCAGCGAGATCGCGCCCAGCGATTCGGGCTCGTCGGTTTCGCCGTCGCCCATGAAGCACCAGATTTTGCGGTCGCTCTTGGGAATCAGGCCGCGATGCTCGAGATACTTCCAGAACTGCGCCTGGTAGATGGCCTGGATCGGACCCAGGCCCATCGATACGGTCGGCACCTGCCAATAGTCAGGCATCAGCCAAGGATGCGGATACGAGGATAGACCGCGACCATGTCCGGCCACTTCCATGCGGAACAGGTCGAGCTGGTCTTCGGCGATACGGCCCTCCAGGAAGGAACGCGCATAGACGCCCGGGCTGGAATGGCCCTGATGGAACACCAGGTCGCCCGGATGATCGGCGCTGGGCGCGCGCCAGAAATGGTTGAAGCCCACGTCGTACAGCGTGGCGGACGAAGCGAAGCTGGCGATGTGCCCCCCCAGTTCGCCCGGCTTGCGATTGGCGCGCACCACCATCGCCATCGCGTTCCAGCGGATCAGCGTGCGGATACGCCATTCCATGGCACCGTCGCCAGGCATCTTCGCTTCCAGATGCGGCGGAATGGTGTTGACGTACTCGGTGGTCGGGTCGAACGGCAGGTAGCCGCCGGAACGGCGGGTGGAGTCGACCAGACGCTCCAGCAGGTAATGCGCGCGCTCGGTGCCTTCGCGATTGATGACGGCACTGAGCGATTCGACCCATTCCTGGGTTTCCGCGGGGTCGAGGTCCTGGTGGAGGATGTCGTCGAGTTGATCCATGAAACGTCTCCGCGGCGCCAGGCGCCGCCATGCGGTGGATGCGCGTCGCTGGGGGGGCGACGAAACCGGGGCTTCGATCCGGTGACTGTGGCCGGCACGGGACGGGGACCGCGTGGCATGTTCGCCGCTGGACGAGCTAAGTCTTCCGATTCTAGCCCCCGGGCGGTTATCCCGCCAATTGCGGCGCCATTACATACGTATGCGCACGGGAAGCGGCCGCGCGCTGCGGGAAAGAAAGCCCCTGGCCGGATCGCGCCGGGGTGTCCGCACCATGATGGATTAGCTACGTTCGCTTTGCGCGGCGCGGATCTGTGCGTCGACCACGGCGATGGCGGTCATGTTCACCACCCGCCGCACCGTGGACGATGGCGTGAGGATATGCGCGGGTTTGTCCACGCCCATCAGGATCGGCCCGATCGCTACGCCATCCGTCATCACGCGCACCATGTTGTAGGTGATGTTTGCGGCATCGAGATTGGGCATGACATACAGGTTGGCGCGGCCACTGAGCGTGGTGTGTGGGAACATGCGCTGGCGCAAGATCTCGTCCCACGCGGTATCGCCCTGCATTTCGCCATCCATTTCCAGCTTCGGTGCGCGGGCCCTGAGGATTTTCCACACTTGCCGCATCTTCGCCGCACTGGCGTTTTCGTGGCTGCCGTAGTTGGAATGCGACAGCAGCGCCACCTTCGGCTCGATGCCGAACAGCTTGAGGCGATAGCTCGCCTGCAGCGTCGCTTCCGCGATCTGTTCAGCGCTGGGATCGCATTGCACATGCGTATCGAGGAAGAACCAGGTGCCCTTGTCGTTGATGACGCCGCTCATGGCCGACGTGCATTGCACTCCTGGATCAAGCTCGAAAATGCTGCGCAGATAACCCAGCTTCTTGTGATAGCGCCCGACCAGGCCGCAGATCAGCGCATCGGCTTCGCCTCGCTCGACCATCAGCGCGGAGATCAGCGTGGGACGCGAACGCAGCAGGTTCTTGGCGGCGGCCGGCGTGACGCCGCGGCGCTCGGTCAGCGCGTGGTATTGCTGCCAGTAGTCGTTGAAACGCGGATCATCGTTGATATTGGTCAGCTCGAAATCGACGCCCGCGCGCATGCGCAGTCCCATGCGCTGGATGCGCGCGTCGATCACGTCCGGACGTCCAATCAGGATCGGGTAGGCCAGTTTCTCGTCGATGACCGTCTGCACTGCACGCAGCACGGTTTCTTCCTCGCCCTCGGCATACACCACGCGCTTGCGATCGGCGCGGGCACGCTCGTATACCGGCTTCATGATCAGGCCGGTGCGATAGATGAACTGGGCGAGCTTCTCGACGTAAGCATCCATGTCGGTGATCGGACGTGTCGCCACGCCCGATTCCATCGCGGCCTTGGCCACGGCCGGCGCCAGCATCACCAGCAGGCGCGGGTCGAACGGGCGCGGGATCAGGTAATCCGCGCCGAACGTGGGCGCCTCGCCGCCATAGGCGCTGGCCAGGTCATCGGACTCCATCTGCGCCAGCGCCGCGATCGCGCGCACGCAGGCCAGCTTCATCGCCTCGTTGATGCCGGTGGCGCCCACATCCAGCGCGCCACGGAAAATGTACGGGAAGCACAGCGCATTGTTGACCTGGTTCGGATAGTCCGAGCGGCCGGTGGCGATGATGCAATCGGGACGTACCTGCTTGGCTTCTTCCGGCAGGATTTCCGGATTCGGGTTGGCCAGGGCCAGGATGATCGGCCGCTCGCCCATCGTCGCAACCATCTGCGGCTTCAGGATGCCGCCGGCGGAAAGACCCAGGAAGATGTCCGCGCCAACGACGATGTCCGCCAGCGTGCGCGCCTTGGTATCGCGCGCATACCGCTGTTTATCGGGATCCATCTGGTCGCGGCCGGTGTAGAGCACGCCATCGCGATCGTAGGCAAGAATGTTCTCGGGCCTCAAGCCCAGCGCCACAAGCATGTCCAGGCAGGCGATGCCGGCCGCACCGACGCCGGTGGTCGCCAGTTTCACGTCTTCGATCTTCTTGCCGACCACTTCCAGCGCATTGACCACCGCGGCGCCAACGATGATGGCAGTGCCGTGCTGGTCGTCGTGGAAAACCGGGATCTTCATCCGCTCGCGCAGCTTGCGCTCGACGATGAAGCATTCCGGAGCCTTGATGTCTTCGAGATTGATGCCGCCGAAGGTGGGCTCCATCGAGGCGATGATGTCGACCAGCTTGTCAGGATCGCGTTCGTTGAGCTCGATGTCGAACACATCGATGCCGGCGAACTTCTGGAACAGCACGCCCTTGCCTTCCATCACCGGCTTACCGGCCAATGGACCGATATCGCCCAGTCCCAGCACCGCGGTGCCGTTGGTGATCACCGCAACCAGGTTGGCACGCGCGGTGTACTCGCTGGCACTGTTTGGATCCTCGACGATGGCCTCGCAGGCGAAGGCCACGCCCGGCGAGTAAGCCAGCGACAGATCGCGCTGGGTTACCAGCGGCGTGGTCGGCGTGACCTTGATCTTGCCAGGACGCGGCAGGCGGTGATACTCGAGTGCGGCTTTGCGGAATTCGTCGGAATGAGCCATCGGGAGCTTGCAATGGATGGGAAAGGGAAGACAGGCCGCCTGGCGGCATTTATCCATGGTAGCACCCGCTGCTTTTCCACTGCCTGATGCAGGCAAGGGGCACGACCTCGTTTCAAGCGATTGCACCCTCGGCTTACACGCCGGCCGAAAGCGACTCTGCCTCCACCCTGGACATGCGGACGCGATTGATGAACAGCGAGAATGCCAGCTTGCCGGCCAGCCCGTGCACGTGCTGCATCCACGGCGGCAGCCAGCGCGGCGAGGCCAGCACCCCGGAGGCAAAGTGCGATTCCAGGCTCATCACGTCGTACAAGGTGAGCTTGCCGGCGAACAGATAGCGCAACAAATCCATGCGCCGCTCTTTCAGTGCCCAGCGAAAGAAAGTGTGCACGTCCATCAGGCCGGAAAGGTAGACATTGTCTTTGGCGAAGGCGGACCCGCCGGTCAGCGGTACCCCGCGGAACACACGTTGCGCGGAATGGAAACTGTCCGCCACGCTTTGTCCGCAGCGGTTGAAGAAGCGGTAGACTTCCACGAAGTCCGCGCCGTTGAGCGCCATGTCGATCGCCAGGATGCGCAGGCTGATGCGCTTGAGCCGCGCGATATCGATCGCCCCGGACATCAGTTCGGCAAACACCGCCAGCCCCTCCTGCGTGGCGGTGACGCGCGGCGAGGTGCGCGCCAGCGAGGCGAGCAGCGGTTGCTCGCGGCCATTGAGCGCGGTAAGCGAATGCACGAACGCTTCGTGGTTGAGCAGTTGATGGCGATCGTACTGGCTGAAGCGCGTGCCACCGCGCAGGCGGATGCGCGTCGCGCCCGCCGCAGCCTTGGCGGTGAGGTCGTTGTCCACCTCGACCGCGATCTTGCCGGGGCCGAAAAAACCATCGAGCTCCCTGGCCAGATCGGCACGCAACAATTCGGCCGGGATGTTGGCGGTGATGTCGTCGTCGTGCAGGTCCGCGCCAAGTTCGTCAGACAGTTCAACGAAGTAGCATGCGGCGTCGAGGTTGCTGCGGTCGCTGCCGGAGATGGCATCGCCGGGGCTGCCGTAGAGCCGGATGGACGGCCCGGTCACCCCCTCGGTCCCCACCGCCTCCAGCATTTCCGCGGCAATGCGCCAGGATTCGGCGGTACGGCGCAGGTATTCCCCTAATGGATCGCCATCGCCCGCCTCGCTTTCGATGGCGGCCAATTCCTTGCGCACGTCCGACAGGTCCGGCGTCTTGTAGCTCACATCCGGCAAGGTGTATTGCCCCTTGCCGTATTGCTCGATCATGCGGTCTTCCAGCGAGGCCGGCCAGCTGACCGTGGCAAGGATGTTGATGCCGCGGACTGCGGTAAGCAGGCGCTTGTCGAGGGCCGCGTAGGATTCCAGCCCGGCCGGAACGGTTTCGACAGGCTTGCTCAAGTCCCTACTCCCTTTCGCGCGAACCGCGCGGACCGTGCGGCTTGGCCGCCGGCCGGCCACCGCGTTGGCGGCGCAGCCGTGATTCCAGCAGGGTGGCCTGTTCTTCGCGCTCGTCGCGCAGCTTCAGGTAGTTGCGCCAGCGTTCCGGCGATAGCACGCCTTCGTCCAGCGCCTCCTGCACGGCACAGCCGGGTTCGCTGCCATGGCCGCAGTCGGCAAAGCGGCAGTTCTCCGCCAGCGCTTCGATATCGGCAAACAGATCGAGATTTTCCTCGCCGGTCAGCTTCAGTTCGCGCATGCCGGGGGTGTCGATCAGACAGCCGCCGCTAGGCAGCTGCAGCAGGGCGCGATAGGTGGTGGTATGGCGGCCGCGGCTATCGTGGTCGCGCACGCTGCCGGTTGCCATGCGTTCGCTGCCCATCAGCGTATTGGTAAGCGTGGACTTGCCCGCCCCGGACGAACCCACCAATACCGCACTGTCGCCGGGCTGCATGTAGACCGCCAGGGCCGCGACGCTGGCCGGATCCTTGCCATTGATGGCGTGGATCGGCGTGCCGGCCGGCAGCCGCGCGCGAAGTTCGGCCGTGCGTTCGGCGGCCTCGGCACGCTGGTCGAGCTTGCTCAGCACTACCACCGGTTGCGCGCCCGAGCCTTCGGTCAGCGAGAGATAACGTTCGATCCGCGCCGGGCTGAAATCACCATCCAGCCCGGTCAATACCAGTACGTAATCGATATTGGCCGCGATCACCTGGCGCTCGTAGCGCTCGCCCGCCGCAGCGCGCGACAGCACGGTGCGGCGCGGCTGCACGATCACGATATGTGGCGGCTTGCCCGGTTCGATCTCCACGAAATCGCCCACTGCTGGCCGCTCGGCAGGGTCGAGGCCGCGTTTGAGGAAGTGACCGGCTGGCTGGGCGCCGAACACCTGTTCGCCATCATGCAGTTCATAGCCGGCCCGGTGCTGGGCCACCACCCGCGCCAAGCGCCGTCCATCGGCTGGCAGGGCCTGCCCCCGCCAGCCGATGTGACGGAGCTGTTCGATGGACTGGGCGTCGGTCATGGGCTCGATTATGCCTGGGTTAGAGAACCCGGAAACAGGGATCGGCAATCATCGCAACGGAAGACCGAACGGTGGCATGGGCGACGCGAAGCCCGTCATGGCAGACCGATGCCTTCCGCCCGTGAAGCAGGCACCGGCACGCGCTTCCAGTCCCGATACGGGAGCTTGGGATGCTCTGATCAATGCTACGCAGGCGGCATGATGTCCAGAAGGTTCGCAGAGTGTGTTGTGCGGCGCCGGGAAGACTGGCCGTCTTGCCAAGCCGCGCGGCGCACTCTGCGAGCCTTCTGGGCATCACCCCATCGCTTTAAATTCAACATGTTGGGGTCAGCTCTGTCTGTCCGCATCCCTTCCTCGCTCCTCAAAGCCGAGTGCATCCATGCACTCTCCCCGCGTGCGGTCCGTCTTCTCGACAGCCAGCCAGTCTGCCTTCGCCGACGAACCTATGGTCTGCGAACAGACAGAGCTGGTGACGCCTGCGTAGCATGGATCAGAGCATCCCTTGCTGTTCCAGCTCCTCTTTTCGCCCTCTTTTGGCCCCCACAGCGCCCGCGACCGCTGCTAGCATCGTTTCGAACCGGCGGTACGCCGGGTTTTCCGAAGAAAAAGGACTCCGCCGTTGGCTCCGATCAAACCCAGTGCGCACCTGGCTGAAGTGCGTTATGAAATCCGGGGCGCGCTCACCCGTCGCGCGCGCGAACTGGAGGCTGCCGGGCAGCCGATCATCAAGCTCAACATCGGCAATCCGGCCCGTTACGGCTTTACCGTGCCGGATCACTTGCGCGAAGCCATCGCCGCGCATCTGCATGAAAGCGAAGCCTACGGTCATGAGCAAGGCCTGGAGGAAGCGCGTGAAGCGATCGCCGTGCAGCAGCGCGCCCGTGGTGCGCGGCACGTGGACGTGGAGCGCATCTTCATCGGCAACGGCGTCAGCGAACTGATCGACCTGAGCCTGCGCGCCCTGCTGCAACCCGGCGACGAAGTATTGCTGCCAAGCCCCGACTATCCGCTATGGAGCGCCGCCACCATCCTCAATGGCGGCGTGCCGCGCTATTACCGCTGCCTGGCCGAGAACCGGCATCTTCCGGATCCGGAAGAAATGGAAGCGCTGATCACTCCGCGCACGCGCGCGCTGGTGCTGATCAACCCGAACAATCCGACCGGCGCGGTGTATCCGCGCGCGTTGCTGGAACACCTCGTAGAGATCGCCGCACGCCATCGCCTGTTGCTGCTGTGCGACGAAATCTATGACGAGATCCTTTACGACGGCACCACGTTCCATCCCATGGCGGAGGTGGCGGGCCAGACTCCCTGCATCAGCTTCGGCGGCCTGAGCAAGGTGCATCGCGCCTGCGGTTACCGCGTCGGCTGGCTGAGCCTTTCGGGCGACCCGGCGCGCACGGCCGATTACCGCGACGCGCTGCAGTTGCTTGCCGCCTTGCGCCTGTGCGCGAACGTGACCGCACAATGGGCGGTCATCCCGGCCCTTGAAGACGCGCCGACGATCGGGGCGCTCACCTCGCCCGGCGGCCGGCTGCATGACGCCAGGAAGGCCGTGCTCGACGGCATCGCCGCCAGCAACTACCTGGATCTGGTGACCCCGGGCGGCGCGTTGTACGCCTTCCCGCGCGTGCGCAGCGATCGCATCGCAGGCTTCAGCGACGATACCTTTGCATTGCGCCTGCTTGAAGAGGAGTCCGTGCTGGTAGTGCCGGGCTCCAGTTTCAATGTACCGGCCAGCCGCCATGTGCGCCTTACGCTATTGCCACAACCGGCCCAGCTACGCGAGGTGTTTGCACGCATCGAGCGCGTGCTCGAGCGGATGGCTGCCGAACATGTGCCGCATGACGCGGCCGCCATCGCCTGACCGATGCCGCTGCGTTATCTCGCCCTGGGCGATTCCTACACCATCGGCGAGGACGTTCCCGCCGGGCAGCGCTGGCCGATGCAACTGGTGGACAAGCTGCGCCGTACCGGCATGGTGATCGACGATCCGCAGATCGTCGCGGTCACGGGCTGGACCACCGACGAATTGTCGAACGGCATGGACCAGGCCGAATTCGTCCCCGGTTACGACCTGGTCACCTTGTTGATCGGAGTCAATAACCAGTATCGCGGCCGCCACGCCGAGGCATACCGCGGCGAATTTCGCGATTTATTGCTGCGCGCAATCACCTTGGCCGGCAAGCGACCCGGGCGCGTCGTGGTGGTTTCCATTCCCGACTGGGGCGTTACGCCGTTCGGTCACAAGAGCGGACGCGACCGGCAACAGATCGCGCACGAGCTGGATACTTTCAACGCCATAGCCCGCGATGAAGCCCTGCATGCCGGCGCTTCGTTCGTGAATATCACCGGCATTTCGCGCGACCACGCGGATCTTGTCGCCTCCGACGGCCTGCATCCATCGGGGGCGCAGTATGTGTTGTGGACCGAGTCGATGATCCCGGTGGTGCGTAAAGCATTACTCGGCTAATCCCACCGAACGCGACCGGGAAGCCAGGGATGCTCTGATCAATGCTACGCAGGTGGCACTGATCAGAGCATCCCTGGGAGCAAGAACACCGCGCAATCATCCTGCAACCATTTCGCCATCGCACGGTGACGTTGCGGCACGAGACTGGGCACCCGGCAACCAACCGGGACCGACGCCATGGCCATGCTCCGCTGCCGCAGCGCCTTCATCTCCGACGTTCACCTGGGCACGCCCGACTGCAAGGCGGCCTATCTGCTGGATTTCCTGCGCCAATTGCAGTGCCAGAAGCTGTACCTGGTGGGCGACATCATCGATCTGGAAGCACTGGGCCGCCGCCGCTGGTGGCATCCGGACCACGGCACGGTGATTGCCGAAGTGCTGGACATGGCCCGCCGCGGCGTTGAAGTCATCTACATACCTGGCAACCATGACGCGGCGCTGCGCGGCCTGGTTGGGCAGTCAATCTGCGGCGTGCGCATTGAACTGGACGCCCTGCACGTAGGCGCCGATGGTCGCCGCTACCGGGTCAGCCATGGCGACGAATACGATCCCGAACAGATCGGCCGCAGTTGGATGCTGCATGTCGGCGAGACCATGCACCGATTTATCTGCTGGAGCAATCGACGCTTGAACGCCTGGCGCCGCCGCCTGGCGCTGCCGTACCTGCCCCTGTCGATCATCGTGAAATCGCATATCGGCAAGGCGCTGGCGTATATCCGCGCCTATGAAGCACGTGTCGCAGCTGGCGCCCGCGAGCGCGGCCTGAATGGCCATATCTGCGGTCACATCCATTACGGCCAGGTGCGCACCATAGACGGCATGCTGTACCTCAACGACGGCGACTGGGTCGAGCATTGCACCGCCTTGGTCGAGGACGACGTCGGCGCGATGGAGCTGATTCATTGGAGCGAGCAGCCTACCGCGCTGGGCCGCGCCAGTCGCGAAGAGGTCTTGCCCTCTCCCGCCGCGGCCCTGGCGCTCGCCCCGTTGGGGCACCGCAAGCCCGATACGGCAAGGCTGCGGCCGGCAGCGTGAGGGACCAAGCCGGGCCCGGAACGAAGCAAAACAGCAAGGCTTGGCTCCCCGCATCCCACTTATATCCGCCCGCCTTGAACGCCTCCAAGCCGCCAGCATATGGGGAGGGATACAATTGTCTCTTTGCCGGAGTCCCGCATGCCCCTCGACGCCACCACCCGCGAACGTATTGAAAGCCTGCTCAAGGACCACCGCGTGGTGCTGTTCATGAAAGGGACCCGCCAGCAGCCGATGTGCGGCTTCTCGGCCGCGGCCACCAATACGCTCAATGAGCTGCTACCCAGCTACCACACGGTCAACGTGCTGGAAGACCCGGATATCCGCGAAGGCATCAAGGCATTCGGCAATTGGCCGACCATCCCGCAACTCTACGTGGACGGTGAGCTAGTCGGCGGCGCCGATATCATCCGCCAGATGTACGGCAGCGGCGAACTGCACCAGCTGTTCGGCGCCGCGCTTCCGGACCGTACTCCCCCCGAGATCACCATCACCGACAAAGCAGCCGAAGCCATCCGTGCCGGCACCGCGGAGGCGCAGGGCCTTGCGCTGCACCTGGAAATTGGCCCGGACCACAGCGCCGGCTTTCAGTTGGCCCCCGGCAACGAGCACGACATCGTCGTCACCGCCAACGGCATTGAAGTACATTTCGATCCGGCCAGCGCCCAGCGCGCGAAGGGCATCGTGATCGACTGGGTATCCACCATGCAGGGCGAAGGGCTCAGCCTGAAGTTTCCCGGTGCCGTCGAACTTCGTTCCTTGAACGTGCACGAACTACAGCAACGCCTTAGCGCTGGCGACATCATGCTGATAGACGCGCGTCCCGCTCACGGTCGCGCCGCTGCCGCGCCGCTGAAGCAGGCACGGATTCTGGATGAGGAAGGTGCCGCCCTCGCCGCCCTTCCCAAAGATACCGCGCTCGCCTTCATCTGCCATCACGGCATTTCCAGCCGCGGCGCCGCCGAGCGCTTCATCGCACACGGCTTCACTAACGTGTTCAATGTGGAAGGCGGCATGGATGCATGGGCAGCGGAGATTGATTCGAGCGTGCCGCGTTATTGAGTGCCCTGACTTTTCACACATCAGGGCCGATGTATCAGACGTCGGCCCACATGCGTAGCAGATTAGCGCGTGATTTGCTGATCATATCGAAGGTTGGACTCTTGCCTTCACGCTTGAATATCTGTTGTTTGGCAGTCTCCAGATCCCACAGCAGTTCACGCTGCGCCGGATCGCGCACCTGACTCTGCACCCAGATGATCGCCGCATCTCGCTTGCCGCGAGTGACCGGGGCAACATGGTGCAGCGTATTGGCGGGATAGGCGATTGCAGCGCCTGCCTCGAGCTTGAACTGGGTAGCAATGCCATTCATGAATACGGTTAATTCCCCGCCGTCGTAGCTTCGTGGGTCGGACAAAAAAATAGTGATGGCAATATCGCTACGTACCGCATTGCTCATGCTGCCCATGATCGGTGCATCCACATGAGGGCCATATTCCATGCCTTGTCCATAACGATTGAACAACACCGGCGTCGCCGCCGCCGGTAGCAGGGCGGTCTGCAATTCACCACTGCGCATGAAGGATTCGCGCACGATGCGTGCAATCTGCTCATATTCGGGCGTACCCAAAGTTACTTGCAGATTTCTCTTCACTTCACGCGCGGACCAGCCGGCCGTACCGGCACCATCCGTGAAAGAAGCACTCGCCAGTTTGGCATTGATGGCGGCTAGTTCATCAGGAGCGAGAACGGCGGGGAGACAGAAAATCAAGGCAGTAATCCTTTGAGGTTACGTGGCGTCATTCTATCTATTCATGGTAATCGCACGCGCCATGAAGCGGAATGCTTGCCGCTACTCATCCGTTTTCCATTAAGAACATGCCAAACTAGGCATGGATTCTGAGACAACCTGCACCAGGTAGCCCATGTCGCCCCTTCCCCTCTCCCCCGCAGCACACCAGTGGCTAAGCGATGCCGGCAAAGCATTGTCCCAGGGACGCCCGGATTTGGCCGAGCAACCTTTGAAACGCGTGCTCGCCGAGGCCCCTGGCTTTGCTAACGCGCAGTTCCTATTCGGAATTACCTGTCAGTTGCGCGGCGATAGCATCACCGCCGCTGAGTACATGCGCAAAGCCGCAAAACAACGCCCTGATGACCCAAACATCCTCACGAATTTGGGGGGCGCCCTTTACGATTCTGGTGCAATCGAAGAAGCATTTGTCTGCTTGCACCGCGCCACGGAACTGGCACCTCTGCAAGCATCGCATTGGTACAACCTCGGCAAGGCGCTGAAATTGCAGTGGCAGCTGGACGAGGCCTCGGACGCTTTGCAACGCACCCTCAATCTGGACGAACGACATATCGCTGCGCGCAACACGCTCGCCGACATTTTCACGATACGTGGCAACATTGCCGATGCCGTTGCCGAATATCGCAAAGTGCTTGCCGTGCGGCCTGATTACGCGCTTGCGTGGCATGGATTGGCCAACCTGAAAACCGAGTCACTCACCCTGACTGATGCAAAGCAGATCCGTCACATCCTGCAAAACCAGCAACTTTCGCCCGATGAACGCGTATTACTCGGTTTCAGCTTGTACAAAGCTCTGGAAGACCAGCGTGACTACGCTGGCGCCTTTCAGGCCTTACGTGAAGCCAATGCAGCCAAGCGGCAGCTTGCCCCTTGGAATGCCGCTGCCGCGCGTGACTATGCCGACGCTATCGCCGCAGCTTTTCGCGCTCCGCTGCCAGCGCCGCTCGATCCGGCGCTCGGTCATGAAGTGATTTTTATCGCCAGTCTTCCGCGTTCCGGATCGACATTGGTTGAACACATTCTCGCCTCGCATCCGCTGGTGGAGGGTGCAAACGAGATCAGCGATCTCTCAAACGTTCTCGACGACGAATCGAAACGACGCGGCAAAGACTTTCCTCATTGGGTGACTGACGCTACAGCAGAAGATTGGACACGCCTGGGCAAGAACTATCTCACCCGCACTGCTCGCTGGCGCACCAAGCGCCCTTATTCAACCGACAAAGGATTGCAGAACTGGCAATGGGTGGGCGCGATTCGCGCCATGTTGCCCGGCGCCAAAATCATCGACTGTCATCGCGATCCGGTCGAAACCTGTTTTGCCTGTTATCGCCAGTTATTCAGCGAAGGCACTCTCTTCAGCTATGACTTGCAGGATCTGGCCGGCTATTACAACGACTATCAGCGCCTCAGTGACTTTTGGCAAGCGAATCACCCGCACAAGATGTTCGATCTTACCTACGAGAAGCTGGTGCAAGAGCCTGAAGCGCAGATTCCGCAGCTACTTGCCTTCTGCGGCTTACCCTTTGACGCAGCATGCCTCTCGCCACATCAAACGCAACGCGATGTGCACAGCACGGCCAGTGCGGCGCAAGTACGCCAGCCCATACGCGCTGACACGCCGCGCCGCCCGCTCTATCGGGATCTCCTTGGACCGCTGATTCATCAGCTCGATCGATGAAACAACAAAACGAAGAAGGCCGCCGGTTGCCCGGCGGCCTTCTTCGTTTCTTCAACGACCGATGCCCTCCATGGCATCGGTGCATCGTCCTCTGTATTACCAGTCGAACTTCACGTTGAAGTCCATGTAGCGCGGTGTTTCCGTCGACAACGCGGTGTGGTAAAGCGGGCTCAAATAACCCGTACCCGCGTTGCCACCAGCCGCACCTGGGCCAACGCCAATAGCGTATTGGGTGTAATAAAGGGTCGCAGCCTGCTCGTTGAAGACGTTGTGGATTTCCCACTGCATCGTCAGGTGCTTGTTCGCCCACGCTGGCGTATACGTCAACGCCAGGTTGAGCTGATGCGTCCATGGCGTATGGCCGCTGTCGCCCGGAGGAGACGGTTGGCCGCCAGAACCCACTAAGACGTACTGACCCGAGGCCGCATCGTACTGAACATTGGTGCCGTTGTTGGCCGGCGTGCCACCGCAGAAGTGCTGATACGGGCCGGTATACAAGCTCGGAATAATCTCGTCGCCGTAACCGCTCAAGCATACGTTCGGCGCACCCGACTGAATGATGTACGTACCGCTGACCATCCATTCCGGCGTAATGGCATAGGAGCCGAAGGCCTTGAGGGTGTGGCGATGGCTATTGGCCTGCTCACCGTTGGCGTATGCCATCAGGTCAGGGAAGTCCCACTGTGCCGTGGTCGAACCCGAAGCAGCGCCAATACGCTGGTTGGTGATCTGCCCAATGGGCGTGTCGGTCGGACCTTCGGTGCTGCCGTACGACTTGGAGAAGACGTAGTCGACTTTGGCGTACCATTTGCCGTCCCAGGTGTGTTCCAGGTAGCTCTCCAGTGCGTAGTATTTACGCGACGGCATCGGCCATGCGCAATTTGGCGACGTACCTCCCGCACCACCGCAGACACTCCCTACACCCGTGTTCGGATCCCAGATGGCATAACCGTCGGGTTGCGGGATGTAATTAGTTTTGCCCGGATTGACCAGACCCGGAATGATGGCGCCTTCATAGAGAACGTCGGTATCATCAACGAGATTGCCCGCCTTTTCCCAGGTCCCCTGCTCGCCCCACACCAACCCGGTGTCGCCGACCTGCTTCTGGAAGCCCAGCACGTATTCGTCCTGATACTGCGGCTTGAGGTTGGTCGAGGCGTAGTTATGGATATTGCCGTTGGCACCGCCATTCTCACCGTCGGGCGAGAAGAAACCTGGTACCGGACCACCCGTCGCTGCGACAGGAACCACACTCAAGCCGGTTGGCTGACCATTCGACGTGATGCCGGTATAGGTATAGACAACGGAGCCGTTGATGGAACCGAACTCCGGGTTACGTCCAGCCAAGCCTGCCGGCAACGCGAGATAGTAGCGTCCTGCGTTGCCGAAGACTTTGAATGTGCTGTCGTTAAACACGTCCCAGCTCGCGCCCAGGCGCGGCGCCCATTGCGGGCTGGTTTCCTTCACGTAGGGTTCGCCACCGAACCCTGTGTTTTCGAACTGATCGTTGCGCAAACCAAGGTCAAGCAACAGGTTAGGCATGACTTGCCAGCGGTCTTCGATGTATTGCGCCTTTTCGCGCGAAGCAATCGAGACGTCCGTCTGCGTGATGTCTTGTTGAACGTAGTTACCCGTAACATTGCCTGCACCATTAAGGAACGGCGCAGCAGAGACAAGCGAAGGTATACCAGTGAAGTAGTTCCAGGTGCCGCCACCAATGGTCGTGGCGCCGTCGTTATCGTCCCGGTACTGGATATTGTCGATACCAAACTTCAGGTCGTGATTGTCGGTGACCTTCCAATCCAAATCGACGCGCAGGTTCTCAGTCTTGGTGGTGTGTTTCGGATTGGGAAGGGAGTTACTAACCAGCTGCGGAGCTGCAACACCCGGCGGCACAACAAACCCGGTACCGAAAGTGACGGGAGAAACATCACTGCCACCCGCGAAGCTGCTGTAGTAATCCGCCCCCATCAGACCGTACATCACTTCAAGCGTGAGGTTGTCGGTGATGTAGGAGGTGTACTTCAGGATCCCGATGTTGTAGGTGTTCTTGAACAGCACATTGGGGGCGTAGTAGTTGCCGACCGACTGGTTCGAGTAGTTGTACTGATAGAAGTTGTCGCTGGTTTCATTTTGCTGGCTTCTGACGCCCGTCAATTCCAGCACGTTGCTGTCGGTGATGTTCCAGTCCAACTTGCCGTACAGCTTGGGGCTGCTCGTGGCAGTCGTTTCGTAGTAGCCCGCGGGCGACACCATACCGTTGTTCGTCGCCACGCCACGATCCGTGCCATTATCGTTGCTGTCGTGCTGCCATTCGGCCGTTAAGAAGAAGAACAGCTTGTCCTTGATCAGCGGGCCGCTGAGGTAGGCGTCATACACATTCTCCCAGTCGCTAGCCTGCTTGCGGCCCGTTTGGATCTGGCCGTAGCCCGCCGGATAGTTAGTGGTGCCCTGGTTCTGCACCATGTAAGGCTTTGAAGTAATCGTGTAAGTACCGTCAGGATTATTAGTGATGTTATAACCAATCGTGCCCACCGGCGTCTGAGGATTGCCGTAGTAGATGTTGTTGTAGTTGCTTTCGGCAAAGGACGGTTGCGTGGACACATACACACCGGCATGCCACTGGTTGCTACCGCGCTGACCAATCTGGCTGATCACGCCACCGGTCGAACGACCGTATTCAGGGCCGTAACCGCTAGTGATGGTCTGCTGCTCGGCAATGGCGAAGTACGGCAGCGAAATGCCGCCCGCGCCACCGATCGGATCGGTGGTGTTGAAACCGTTGAGGTAATAGGCGTTTTCCACGACGCTGTTGCCGCCCATCGAAACCAGCGGCGAACCGGTCGGCCCCGTGCCGAGGGAGGAGCCACCTGCGCTCACGCCGGGGGCAAGCAGCGCAATAGCTTCGGCGCTGTGAGCGATCGGCAGCGTCTTCAACTGCTGCGCGCTGATCACCTGGGTCTGGCGGGTGGAAGACACGTCGATCGCAGGCACCGAGTTGGCCGTAACCGTAACTGTGCTGAGGTTCTGAGCATTCTGGGCGGAGGCGGCGGTAAACGGTACCGACGTACCACCAGACACGGTTACCTGCACATGCTCCTGCTTAGCCACCACGTTGCCGTTTTGCATCAGCGACACGGTGTAATCGCCCGTCGGCAACTGGTTGGCGCCGTAGCGCCCACTGCTGTCGACTGCTACTTCGCGGGTCAGGCCAGTCTGGCTGTTGACGATGCGAACCGTCTCGCCAGCGGACACCGGCGCGGTACCAAACACGGAACCGGTGGTGGCCTGTGCGTGTACATACCCGGAAAGACCAAAGCCCATGGCGACTGCCATGGCCAACGCAGTGTGACGAACCGGCATCCTGATCGATGCAGGTGCAAATTTTTTAGTACCCATGAAGTAGAACCCCCAAGCGGCAAGAATTTCCAAATTAGAGATAAAAAGCCATCAACGCTCCCTTCCCGGCGCGACGCTTGACGACCAAGCCGAGTGGTCGACAGATCTTTATCTTCCCCATCCCCTACAAACTGCTTTAAAAATGCAACTTAACTGCTGTTTAGCAATTGTTCTTGCGAACATATGGTTTTAAATGACAAAAAGTCAACAGCAGGAAATTACGATGTAACGTCAAGAAAATGCGAAACACCCCTTGGCAGCACATTCTTGCGCCCCAAAGTTGCTGCCTTCCAAGTAAATCGACGCCCTAGCCTGTCCCGATGCACGTCGACACTATCACATGGATGCGTGGTCGATCAGCGCGAAATAGATCAGGCCGGGGAAGATGCCCAGTTTGTCTAATCAGGGAAACCCGCGCCGGAAGCTCTTCAAAGCTCTCGATCGTACTTACGTGGCTCGAGACGATTACTTTTCGGCAGAAAAACGAAAATAAAGGCAAGGTCGAGCGCGAGCTGACGTGTTTTTCATTGCTTTCATATGCCTTGGGCGTTCAAGCATCCGCAGCAACCATATGAATGTTGGTGGTCCAGACACCTCGGGACTTTCCGATAGCGAGGGCTTTTTTGGCCCGTGCTATCAGAACGGATCTCGACCACGGTGCTATCCCATGAGGGCTTCGATCTTGATACGAACGATCTGATCTTGCGCTGCAGTGTCTGGAACACACGATCAAGCACGCCCTTCTTGGCCAGCGGCACATCCTTGTGCAGACCGTATGCCAGTTGCCACTTGGGAGGCCACGCCATTTACAGCCACGCCCGGCGCCATAAGCATCGCGTTCAATATTTGAAGATTTGGCAGGCTGACGTTGCCGCGCTGTTGTCGCAAGCAGTTCTCGAACCAAACACTTGCAGTGTTAACAGCCCTAGTTCACCAGCTTGATAGCTTAAGCATTTATGACTTCAGGCTTCGCGCTTTATGGAATGCGATTTCCGATCCTCGCGTATTGAGTCAGACCGCAGCAACTTCGGAGCCGTTGTTCCAGCAGCCTCTTTGACTAGTCTCAGGCCATAGGCGCGCCGCCGCCACTGAGCTAGTCTTTCCGGGAATTCAAGTGATTTGGGGACGTTCATGACCGCACCTCAGGCGCAACCGCCGGTGGACCGTGCGGCAGGCCTGTCGATATCCGGCCGCCGTTTTTTGGAAGAAGCTGGCATAGCTTTAAGCCGCGGGCAACCCGATCTGGCGGAGCGTTCGCTGATTAGCGCGCTGGCACTGTCGCCCCATCATGCGGAAGTCCATCGCCTTATGGGCATCAGTTTTCAGATGCGGGGTGATCATGCGAAAGCGGCCGAGTCGCTGCGCCAATCGGTTGCGAATCGTCCTAATGACGCCAGCACGCTAATGAATCTTGGTAGCTCTCTCTATGAGATAGGTGCCATCGATGAAGCCCTGGCCATTTTGCGGCGCGCATGTGAGTTGGCTCCGTCAATGTCATCGGCGTGGTACAACCTGGGTAAGGCATTGAAAGCCCAATTGCATACGTCAGAAGCACGTGAAGCATTGCATCACGCTCTACATGCCGACGCCGGACACCTGCTTGCGCTGAGCAGCCTTGCAGATCTTGAAGTCAGCATAGGCGACATCCCCGCCGCGGTCAGCCACTACCGTGAATTGCTATGCCGTCAACCGGATCATCCAGGCGCCTGGTTCGCTTTGGCGAATCTTAAAACTGTGCCATTAAGCGCCGAAGACGTCAGCAAGCTGCAGAGCGCGTTCAACAAGCCCGGCCTGCCGGCCGATGCCCGCATTCCATTGGGCTTTGCGTTGGCCAAGGCACTCGAAGACCAAGCACAGTATCCGTCCGCCTTTGCAACGCTCAAGCAGACCAACGAGCTAAAGCGCAGCCTCGTCCAGTGGGACAGCAAAGCACATCGTGCCCGGATCGACGCAATCATGGCCGCTTTCGAACATCCCCTGCCCCTTCCTGTAGATCCAACGCTGGGGCAGGAACTTATTTTTATCGCCAGCGTTCCGCGTTCCGGGTCTACTCTGATAGAGCAAATGCTTGCCTCCCATCCATTGGTCGAAGGTGCTGACGAAATCGTCGACCTGCCACAAGTACTGATGACCGAATCGCATCGGCGTGGGCGGCCATTTCCACAATGGGTCGCCGAAGCCACTGCCGACGACTGGTATCGTCTTGGTCAGGACTATCTTGTCCGCACGGCGCGCTGGCGCATGCATAAGCCTCGATCCACGGATAAGAACATGTTCAACTGGGAACATGCGGGAATGATCAGGGCGATGCTTCCAGGCGCGCGCATCATCCGAAGTCATCGCGATCCGGTGGAAACCTGCTTCGCCTGCTTCCGCCAACTGTTCAGCAACCAGACCTATTACAGCTACGATCTCAACCAGATGGCGGCTTATTATGTGGAATACGCCCGACTGACCGATTTCTGGTTACGCCAGCACCCTCTGCACGTGCTCGATCTTTCCTATGAAGCCCTGCTGGCAGGACCGGAAGAACAATTGCAACGCCTGCTGCAGTTCTGCGGCTTGCCATACGATTCGCATTGCCTCGATTTCCACCTGACCCAGCGCACCGTGCGCAGTACCGCCAGCGCCGCACAGGTACGTCAATCATTGCGTAAGGACACGTCGCGCAGCGCGCACTACTTGGAGCAACTTGCACCCCTGCGAGAGCAACTGGCCGCAGGCTTGGCAGGCACCACGCTGGCACTCTGATCCTGCGCATCGATCCGCCACGCAAAAAGGCCGCCGGTTTTGCCGGCGGCCTTTTACTTTGAGACCGGAAGGCGGCATGGCCGCCTTCCTACTTTGAAATCGACTTACCAGTCGTAGGTCACGCCGAACTGTACGGTACGGGGCGTTTCCACTGCGGCAACGCCGTTAACGATGTCCGCTGACTTATACAGCGGATCCGACGCGCCGCCAGCCGTCGAGCCAAGGCCGGGATAAACCTGCGTGATCTTCTGCTCGTTGGTGACGTTGCGGATCTGCACCTGGAAAGCCAGCTTCTTCTGAGCCCATTCCGGACGGTATTCCAGCGCCAGGTCCAAGGTATGCAACCATGGCGTATAACCGGTGGTGCCCGGTACGGCCGGCTGGCCGTCGCACCAGTGATAAGCCTCAGTGCCGTACCCAACCGGATCTGTCTGCAACGGGCCATACGCGCCCAGGCAGGATTCGGGCGTGCCGGAAGCCAGGGTCAATATTGCGCTGACCGACCACTCAGGCAGGAACTGATAGGTACCGTAGCCCTTCAGCACATGCTTGCGCGAGTTCGCTTGCACGCCATTGGAGTACTGCATCAGCTGGCCGAAGTCCCACTGCTCAGTGGCGGAAACCGAAGCCGCACCCTGTCCGATGTTGGACTGCACCGGACCTTCGGTAGTGCCGTAGCTCTTGGAGTAGACGTAATCCAGCTTGGCCGTCCACTTGCCGTCCCACACGTGCTCGACGAAGGCTTCCAGCGAGTAGTAGTTACGCTTCGGTTGCGGGAAACCCATCTCGATGGCATTCACGTCGGCGGTATAGTAGCCGCCAGCCGGATTGGCCACGTTGATTATGTTGGTATCGCCAGGGTTGACCAGGATCGAACCATTGACGTTGAGCGGGCACGTACCATTCCAAGTGCCCAACGACGGATTCTGATTGACCAGCTGCTGACAGATCTCGCTGGTACCTTCAGCGGTATCGTCGATGATGCGATGCAGCTTGGTCCATGTGGCAGTCAAGCCGTAATCCCAGTTCTGTGCGAACTGCTGCTGGAAGCCCAACACAAACGAATCCTGGTATTCCGCACCCAGATTCTGGGCAGCTACCGTCTTCGGATCGAGTAGCTCACCGTACTCGTTATTAGGCGACACGGGCACGCCGGCGCCGCAGGTCTGGCCGCACGAAGCGATCGGCGTTATCCCGGTCGGAAGACCGTTAGGTGTAATACCCGTATAGGTATAGTACGAATTGGTGTAGATGGACGCCGAAGCCTCGCGAATCGCCACACCTGCCGGCAACGCCAGATAGTAGCGGCCGGCATTACCGAACAGCTTCATGCTGGAGTCGCCCAGAATGTCCCAGCTGAAGCCCAGGCGCGGCGCCCATTGCGGCTTGGTCAGGCGCACATATGGCTCGCCGTCGGGGTTGTAGTTGGTGAAGGTGTCATTACGCAGGCCCAGGTTCAACAACAAGTTCGGCGTGGCCTGCCAGGTATCCTTGATGTATTGCGCGCGCTGCTGCACTTCCACGGAAGCCGCAGTCACGTAGGTATATTTGCTTGCGTAGTAGCCGTTGGCATCCGGCAATCCCACGTACGGTGCTATGCCCGGTGTACCGAGAATGGGCTGGCCTGGCGTGGCATTACCGTAGATCCATGCATAGCCCGGGCCGGTCGTGGTGGTGCCGGCGTTACGCAGATTGGTCGTTTCGTTATCGATACCGGCCTGAAGCGTGTGGTCACCCAGCTTGTAGGTCAGGTCAAAACGAAGGTTGACGTCTTCCGACTTCTGGTTGGGGCTGTCGATGGTGTTGCTGGCCTGATTGGTCAGGCATGACGTGGATGGGCAATATGCAGGGTTTTGGTACTGCGTATCGAGAATGGCCGGCAGCGTCGAGTTGGCCGGGTTGCTGTAGGTGTACGTGCCATCCATCTTGCCGATCATCGCGTTCAGCGTCAGATCGTCGGTGATGTAAGACGTAAACTTCAGCACATTTACGGTGAACTCCTGCTTCTCGGAGTTCAGGTAGTCAACCGGCGTACCTTCGGCCTTGTCGGCATAGTCATAGTTGTAGACAGAACCACCGTACTGGTAGTTGTTCTTCATCGACGTCAACGACAGGATGTTCGAGTCGGTGATATTCCAATCGATCTTCGCGTAGTACTTCGGATCGGTGGTGTGGGTCTGATATTCCTGGTTCTGGGTGTTCGGCTGGATCAGGTCCGATGACGTGCGGTCGGCTTCTGCAGCCAAGAAGAAGAACAGCTTGTCTTTGATCAGCGGACCGCCAACGTAGGCGTCATACACCTGTTCCCACTGGCTATTGCCGTTGCGATAGTCCAGCAAAGTGCCCTTGGTTGCCGGATAGTATGGGCTTTCATAGTAAAGATTACCCTGCGTGCCCATGGTGCCGGCCGGCGTAAAGAATGCCGCACCACCGAAGTGCCAGGTATCGGTGCCGCTCTGGCCAATCTGGCTGACCACGCCGCCGGTCGAACGGCCGTATTCCGGACCATAACCGTTGGTCAATGTTTCCTGCTGCGAGATCGCGCCATAAGGCAGCGTAATGCCACCAGCGTTACCGATCGGATCGGAAGTATTGAAGCCGTTGATGTAGTAGGCGTTTTCAGCGGTCGACGAACCGTTGAAGGAAAGCAGCGGCTCGCCGGTCGGGCCTCCACCCAGCGCCGAAGCGCCGGCCACCGTTCCCGGGGCCAGCAGCGCAATAGCTGCGCCCGAACGCTGCAGCGGCAGGTTCTTCAGCTGCTGGGCGGTGATGACGGAGCTTTCCTGGGTGGAGCTCACGTCGATCGGCGGAATCGCGTTTGCCGTCACCATCACCGAAGACAGGTTTTGCGCATTGGCGCTGCTGGCCGCTCCATTGGTGAAGTCGACTGCCACGGCGCCCGCAGCTAGCGCGGTTACGCCCTTCCTCGTCTGCACGATCTGGCCGTTCTGCATCAGATTCACATCGTAAGTGCCGACCGGCAGCGTGATGTTGTAATGGCCAGAATTGTCGACTGGCACCGTCCGGTTGAAGCCCGAGCCACCAACAATCTGCACGGTTTCGCCACTAGCAACCGGCGCCTGACCAGAAATGGTGCCCGTGGTGGACTGTGCGAACACATATCCAGAGAAGCCAAACCCGATGGCAACAGCCACGGCCAAGGCAGTGTGACGCACCGGCATCCCCTTCGATGCAGGCACAAGCTTCTTAGTATTCATCTAGTAAAACCCCCAGCGGCATGAAATATCAAAAGCCTCAACAGATCGCCCGCACCTTCCGGTATGCCGGTCGAGCTTGGACAAAAAACGAATTTGAACGCTGTTCTTGATCTCCCCATCCCCTACAAACCCATCCCTGCAAACTGCCCGGCAGTAAAAACGAGCCTTAACGGATGTTTAGCGACACCGTGAACATAAAGGCGAAAATAACAAAAAGTCAACGGTAATAGTTTGCACCATCCCGCAATATATTGCGAGACAGATGAGCCTCCGGAGCTTTTGCCGCATCACACCAAGCCTCATGACCCACCCGACTCATCCTCAAACCTCAGATGCTTGACGCTTCGCCCATTCCGCCGCACCAGCTTCAAGGCCTCAATGCCAACGCGGATGTGCGCTTCCACATACTTAGTGGTCACGCTGCGATCGCTGAGTTCAGTCTTGACCCCTTCCGGAATCATCGGCTGGTCGGAGACCAGCAGCAAAGCTCCGCAGGGGATGTGGTTGGCGAAGCCGGCGGCGAAGATGGTCGCGGTTTCCATATCCACTGCCATGCACCGGGTACGGCGCAGGTATTCCTTGAAGGCCTCGTCGTGTTCCCACACGCGGCGGTTGGTGGTGTAGACGGTGCCGGTCCAGTAGTCGTGGCCCAGGTCGCGGATCATGGTGGAGACGGCACGCTGTAGCTGGAATGCGGGCAGTGCCGGCACCTCGGGCGGCAGGTAATCGTTGCTGGTACCTTCGCCGCGGATGGCGGCGATGGGCAGGACCAGATCGCCGAGCTGATTCTTTCTCTTAACGCCGCCGCATTTACCCAGGAACAGCACCGCACCCGGCTGTATCGCGCCCAGCAGATCCATCATGGTGGCCGCATTGGGGCTGCCCATGCCGAAGTTGATCATGGTGATGCCGTCGGCGGTGGCGCTGGGCATCGGCCGGTCCCGCCCACGCACTTCCACGCCATGCCATTCGGCGAACAGGTCGACGTAGTGACTGAAATTGGTAAGCAGGATGTGCGCGCCGAACTGATCCAGCGGCACGCCGGTATAGCGCGGCAGCCAGTTGGTAACGATCTCGTTTTTAGTCTTCATACAAGCTCTTGTTTCAGCACGGCGAGCCTTCGCCATGCGTTACCGACGACGCCACGTCGGCGTTAGGCCAGATTTGAGTGGTCTCATCTTAAGGCGTGCGCGTAGCCCCCGCGCGGCGGCTGTTCAAAGCGGCTTTCGCATTCCCTTGAAGTGGCACACTTCACCATCCTCGCCCATGGAGGAAGCGGCATGCTGGCTTGCGGCTGGATCGTTGCCCTGATCGTACTGTTCGGGCTCGCCTATGCCGGCCGTGGGTGGCTGGCCTGGGTAAGCGCCCTTGCCGTGCTTTTTCTCACCTGGTACCTGAGCGGCATCGATTCGCCGCAACTCTTTACCCCGCTCCTGCTTGCCTGCGTGCTGCTGGCCGCCGTCACCGGCATCGTGCCGCTGCGCCGCGCCTTGTTCGCCCGCTCGCTGTTGCCGTTGCTCGGCAAGGTATTGCCAAAGCTGGGCAACACCGAACGCATTGCCCTGGAAGCCGGCACGGTGTGGTGGGATGCGCAGATCTTCTCAGGTGCCCCCGACTGGAAATACCTTGCCGACTTCCGCTGCAAGCCGCTCAGTGAAAAGGAGCAGGCTTTCATGGATGGGCCGGTGACGCAGCTTTGCGACATGATCGACGATTGGCAGATCCAGCAAGAGCGCGATCTACCCCCCGAGGTATGGGATTTCCTCAAGCGCGAACGCTTCTTTGGCATGGTGATTCCGGAAGCATTCGGTGGCCTGGGCTTTTCCGAAATCGGGCACTCGCGCGTGGTCACGCGCATCGCCAGCCGCTCGATTGCGGCAGCGGTGACCGTAATGGTGCCCAATTCGCTGGGCCCCGGCGAATTGCTGGTGCATTACGGCACCGAGGAGCAGAAGCAACGCTACTTGTCTCGCCTGGCGGATGGCCGCGACATTCCCTGCTTCGCCCTTACCGGACCGGAAGCGGGCTCGGATGCTGCCGCCACGCAATCCAGCGGGATTGTCGAGCGCGGAACCTGGAACGGGGAACCGGTACTTGGCCTGCGCCTGAACTGGAACAAGCGATATATCACGCTGGCGCCGGTGGCGACCCTGATCGGCCTGGCCTTCCAGCTGAAGGACCCGGATCGCCTGCTGGGCGATACCGTCGACCGCGGCATTACCTGCGCGCTCATCCCGCGCGATCTGCCCGGTATCGACATTGGCAGGCACCATGATCCGATGGGGGTGCCGTTCCATAACGGCCCCATCCTTGGCAAGGATGTATTCGTGCCGCTGGATGCCATCATCGGCGGCGTGGAGCAGATTGGCCTTGGCTGGCGCATGCTGATGGAATCGCTGGCCGCCGGCCGCTCCATTTCCCTGCCCGCGCTAGCGGTCGGCGCAGCGCAGATGTCCACGCGCATCTGTGGCGCCTATGCCACCGTGCGCGAGCAATTCGACACCCCGATCGGGCGCTTCGAAGGCATCGAGGAACCCTTGGCGCGGATTGCCGGCCTTACCTATCTGATGACCGCCGCCCGCACACTCACCTGCGCTGCGCTGGACGTCGGCGAGAAGCCGGCCGTGCTTGGCTCCATCGTCAAGGCCTATCTCACTGATGCGATGCGCGAGGTGGTCAGCGATGCCATGGACATTCGTGCCGGCGCGGCGATCCAGCGCGGGCCGCGCAATGCGCTGTCGCGCATGTGGATGTCGGTGCCGATCGGTATCACGGTGGAGGGGGCCAATATCCTCACCCGCTCCATGATCGTCTACGGCCAGGGCGCGATCCGCTGCCATCCATGGGTGCCAAAGCTCATCGCGGCGATCGACGCAAGAGATCTGCCCTCGCTGGATCGCGGCACGTTCGGCTACATCAATTTCTTTTTCACTCGCGGCGTGCGCGCGTTCCTGCTGGGCCTGACCGGCAGCCGGCTCGCACGTATTCCCGTCGATACCGAATTGAAGCGCTATTACCAGCAACTCACCCGGCTCTCCTGCGCCTTCGCGTTCGTCTCGGACGTATGCATGGCTACGCTGGGCGGGTCGCTCAAGCGACATGAAAAGATCTCCGGACGCCTGGCCGATGCGCTGGCCTGGCAATATCTCGCCGCCGCCACGCTCAAGCGCTATCACGACGAAGCCAAATTCGCCTCCAACTACGACCTTGCACGCTGGGGCGTAGCCAGTGCGCTCTACCAGACACAGGAGGCCCTGCGCAGCGTGCTGGATAACCTGCGTGGTCCACTGGCGATGATTGCGCGCTGCCTGGCATTTCCATTGGGCGCACACTTTCGCCCTCCGTCCGACCTGCTCGGTCAGCGCGCTGCGCGCGCGATCCTCGAAGACCGCGATGCCCGCATCAACCTCACGCAAGACATCCACGTGCCGGGCCCGAACGATCCCGGCCTGGGCCAACTGGAGGCCGCACTGGCGAAAGCCGTGCTCGCCATTCCGGTGGAAACCAAGCTGCGCGATGCCGTGCGCGCCGGCCGGCTGGAGCGTGCACCGAAGGACCGGCTCGACGAACTCGGCCTGGCCGCCGGCGTCATCACGCAAGCGGAATACGAGGCCCTGGCCGCGGCGCAGGCGGCCCGCGATGCCGTGGTGCAAGTGGACGCCTTCGATGCGGAAACTTACCGGCAATTGCGTTGAAATCCCGCGGGAACTTGGCGCACTGCGACAATCACCTGACGTTAGCGCGTGCTATGTTCAGCGCGCCATCGAAGGTAAGGGTTTGGCGATATGCGAATGGGCTTGGCAATCGACGCTTCCTGCGACCTGCCGCAGGATTTTCTGCAGCAACACGACATCGCCGTCATGCCCATCGCGGTCCGGGTCGACAACGCCCTGTTCAAGGACGACCGCGATCCAGCCGAGATCCAACGCTTCCTCAACCTCAAGCTGGGTAGCCGCAGCCATTCGGCGGAAACCGAGCCTTGTTCCGTGGAAGACGTACAAAAGCTATTCCTGGAAAAGCTGGTGCTGGAAAAGGATTGCGTGTTCTGCCTCACCATCACCGCCACACGCAGCCCGATCTATGAGCACGTGGTCAAGGCCAGTTTCGCGGTACTGAAAAACTACCGCCAGGTACGCGAGCCGGCCGGCATCACCGGGCCCTTCCTGATGCGCGTGATGGATACGCGCAGCCTGTTCGCCGGTTCCGCGCCCTGCGTGGCCGAAGCCGTGCGCCTGATGCAGGCGAATGAGGCACCCGCGGCGATCCGCGAGCGGCTGGCCTATATCGCCGAAAATTCCTACGGCTACATGCTGCCGCGTGATCTTTACTACTTGCGCGCCCGCGCCAAGAAAAAAGGCGACCGCAGCGTCGGATTGTTCAGCGCCGTGCTCGGCTCCACGCTGGATATCAAGCCGTTGCTGCGCGGCTACCGTGGCGATACCACGCCGGTCGGCAAGGTCCGCGGCTGGGAACACGGCTGCGAAACACTGTTCCAGTACGCTGCCGACCGCGTCCGCGCCGGCCTGCTGGTACCGGTGATGTGCACCGCTTATGGCGGCGATCTTTCCGAACTGCCGAAATTGCCAGGCTATGCCAGGCTCGCGGAAGCTTGCGAAGAATGCGGCGTCACCCTGATGCAGGCGCCGATGAGTATCACCGGCATGGTCAATGTCGGCGAAGGGGCGGTCACGGTCGGCTTTGCCGCCGAAGAGCATGCGGTGGAGTTCTGACCGCAGGCGCAAGGCGTATCCCGGCCGGCGAACCGGAATCGAGACATGAGTCGCGTCGACATCTCCATGTTGCTCCTCGCCATCCTGTTTATCGCGGGCCAACCGGACGCTGCGCAAGCCGGCACCACCACGGTCTACAAATGCAGTTCGGCCAAAGGCCAAGTCGTCTACCAAGGCACGCCTTGCGCACGCAGCCAGCAGCAGCGAACCATGCAGCTTGAGGACAACGGTCCCGCCACGTCGCCCTTATCGGAACCTGTCGACGACACCGCTTCCGCGATGGGCGCCACCCGACCCGCACCGCGTCCGCTACGCGAGCCACCGCCTCCCATGTATCGCTGCCTCGATGCGGTGAACCACAACACTTACCTGAGCAGCCACGGCGACCCGCAGCCTTACTACGCGCCGCTGGCCGTTACCGGCATGATTCCCACGTCGTTGGGCCAGCCTTCCGTGCCGCCCGGCCGCGGCAGGGCCACCGCGGCAACGGTAGCCAGCCACTATGTGCTGGTGCGAGATACCTGCGCGCCAATGACGCCCGCCGACACCTGCGCGGCATTGCGCGACCAGTACGATGAAAACGAACGCAAACTGTCGCGGGCGTTCAAGAGCGACCAGCCGCCCCTGCTGCAGCGCGAGAGTGAGTTGATGGCGGCCCTCGCTCATTGCTGAGCGAGGTAGCTCGCTTCGATCAGAATCCGTAGTTGAGAAATCCGCCGTCCACCGCCAGCAACTGGCCGGTGATATAGCTGGCGGCGGGAAGGCACAGGAAAGCGATGGCCGCCGCGACTTCCTCCGGTTCGCCGATACGCCGCAGCGGCGTGCGATCCAGCACCTCGTCGAGGTAGTCGGCATCGGTGAGCGCGGGTTCGGAACGTTGGGTGCGGATATACCAGGGCGCAACCGCGTTGACGCGGATGCCATCGATCGCCCATTCCGCGGCCAAATTGCGGGTGAGCTGGTGCAGCGCCGCCTTGGTCATGCCGTAGGGCGAGCCGGTGCGGACGTGAGTGACGCCGGAAACCGACCCTACGTTGACGATGGCCGCATTCGCATGCTGCACCAGATGCGGATGCGCGAGACGGCACATCTCGTAAGCGGAGAATAGATTCTGTTCGAAGATTGCGCGGTACTCCGCGGCGTCATAGTCGAGCGTGGCTTTCGGCGTATTGCCGCCGGCGTTGTTGACCAGGATCGACAACGGCATTTCCAGGTCCGCGATCCAGTCGAACACCGCCAGGCGATCCTCGGCTTCGCCCACATCGGCGGCGAAAGCCAACACGTCGACGCCCGGATAGTCGTCTGTCAATTCCACCCGGACCTGCTCGAGATAATCGCCATCGCGCGCCACCAGCAACAGGCTTGCGCCCAAGCTGGCCAGTTCGCGCGCGGCGGCATAGCCAATGCCTTTGCTGGCACCAGTGACCAGGGCGGTATGGCCCTGCAATTGCCAGGCGTCTATGCGGCTGTTCATGCGCGCAGCTTACACGACTTGCCTGGGGCGCGAAGCAGCAGGAGACTGCACGCCATCTGCCGATCGGGGCCCATGCCATGAAAGTCGCTACCGCAGTGCTCTGCCTGTTCGCACTCGCCGCGTGCAGCAATAAACCACCTGCGCCGCAATCCGAACCAAAGACCACCGCCACGCAGACAGCCGCACCATGGGACGCCATGAAGCAGGACGAACAACGCGCCCGAGACGTGCGCAGGCTGGCCGAGAAACAAGCCGCCGACCAGGACAAGCAGATCGAGCAGCAAACGCAGTAAGCGTTATTCGCGGTCGCTGGCGTTTGGACGTCTGTACGGCCAATACTTGCTACCTTCGCCTGATACAGGCAAGGTTCGAGCATGATTTCCGATACCGCACAGCAAGCCGGCATGGCATCCCCGCCATTGCTGGATATCCACGAAGCCAGTGTCTTGCGCGGCGAGCGATTGCTCCTGGATCGCCTCAGCCTGCGCCTGGCGGTCGGCCAGCACACTGCCATCCTCGGCGCCAACGGTTCGGGCAAATCCACGCTGATCCGGCTTATCTCGCGCCAGCTCTACCCGTTGGCCCGCCGCGACGGAGCGCCCGTCATCCAGGTATTCGGCCGCGACCGCTGGAGCGTGGCCGAACTGCGCAGCCTGGTCGGCATCGTGTCGCCGGCCTTGCAGTCGGATTACACCGGCGATGCATCGCTGGAAGTCTTCGACACCGTGATATCCGGCTTTTTCGCCGCACGTGGCGTGGGCCTGGATCATGCGATCAGCGGCCCGATGCGCGAGCGCGCGCTCGAGGCGCTGGAACACATGGAAGCCGCTACGCTGATCGGCCGCGAGATGGCCAGCCTGTCCACGGGCGAGGCCCGTCGCGTATTGATCGCACGCGCCCTGGTGCATCGCCCGCGCGCATTGTTATTGGACGAACCCTGTGCCGGCCTGGACCCGGCCAGCCGGCGGCGCTTTCTCGAGAGCCTGCGACAATTGGCCCAGCGCGGCGTGACCTTGCTGCTGGTCACGCACCACGTGGAAGAAATCCTGCCTGAAATCGACCATGTCGTGCTGCTGCGGCATGGACGGGTACTGCGGCAGGGCAGCAAGGCGAGCGTACTGACCGACGGGGCACTCACCGCCGCGTTCGATATCGCCATGCGGGTTGAATGGCGCGGCGATTATCCGCACGCCGTCGTCGGTTGACCGGCGCCGATGCGGCAACGGCGCCAGCGACTAGCCGTCACCGTGGCGAGCAAAAACAATACGAATATACGTTCGGCCGCCCAGCCTGCGCCGTGCGCAACATCTGCAACTCCGGCGCAAGCATCGGCAATTGCGCTACCCATGGCGGCAGCCTCAGGCCGTAGCTTTGCAATGCCGACACCATCGCATCCTGGTTGAGGCTGACGAAAAAGCGATCGAAGGCGCCCATGGGCGGTTGCTGATAGCGCACGGCGTAGTCCTTGCCCAGCCGCGCCAGCTCGGCGGCCGCGCCGATCGCCGTATCGAGCCCGCCCAACTGATCGACCAGCCCGCGCTGCCGCGCCTGCTCACCCGTCCACACTCGTCCCTGCGCGATCGCGTCGATCGCGGCGTAATCTTTTCCGCGCGCCTGCGCGACGCCACCGACAAAATCGTGGTAACCCTTGTTGATGATGGACTGGATCACCGTGCCGACTTTGGGATCGAGCGGCCGGCTGATGTCGAACGCGCCGGCCAGCGGACTGGTACCTACGCCGTCGCTGGCGATGCCAAGTTTGCCCAGCGCGTCAGGCACGGTGTAGTACATGCCGAAGATGCCGATCGAACCGGTGATGGTATTGGGCTCGGCATAGATCTTGTTGGCGTTCATCGAGATCCAGTAGCCGCCGCTGGCGGCCACGTCGCCCATCGATACGACCACCGGGATGCCGGCTTGGCGTGTCTGCTCCACTTCGCGGCGGATTTCCTCGGCAGCGTACACTTCGCCGCCCGGCGAGTTCACACGCAACACCAGCGCCTTGGTGCGCTTGTTTTCGCGCGCAGCGCGGATCAGCGCCGCAGTCGACTCGCCGCCGATCGAACCGGCTGACTGTTCGCCGGAGGAAATCTCGCCTTCGGCCACCACCACCGTGACGGCCGGATCGCCCGGCTTGTCGCGGCTGGGCACGCTGGCGACGTAGCGCTCCAGCTCGACGCCACGGATACCGTGGCCGTCCTTGCCGGCCGGCACGCCCTGCTCACGCAGCATCTTGACCAGTTGCTCGCGCGTGGCCACGCCATCGATCAGATGTTCGTCCAGCGCAAGTTTGGCCAGATCGCCCTGCGCAGCGGCGATGCGGTCCGGCAAGTCGTCGATATCCGCGCGCAACGCCGCCGGATCAAGCTTGCGCAGCTTCGCCACGTCATTGATGTAGCCATCCCACAGGCCACCCATCCAGTAACTGTCCGCTTCCTTGGACTCGGGCGATGCGTGGTCAAGGATGAAGGGTTCGGCCGCGCTCTTGAATTGGCCCACACGGAACAGATAGACGTTGACGCCCAGTTTGTCGAGCAGGTCTTTGTAGAAAAGGCGGTAGTTCGACAAACCGGTGATCAGCAAACTGCCTTGCGGGTCGAGCAGGATGCGGGTGGCATGTGCGGCGAGGTAATACTGGTATTGATCCAGGCTCGATGCCCACACCAACATGGGCTTGCCGCTAGCGCGAAAACGATCCATTGCCGCGCCTACCTCGGTCAGCGCCGCGAAGCCGCTGCTTTGCAGCTTGTCCGGATCGAGCACGATGCGCGTGATGCGCGGATCGTTCGCCGCCGCATCGATGGCGCCGACCAGATCGCGCAGTTGCGTTTCTTTCGGCTCATTGCCGGAAAGCTTGGACAATGCACGTTGCACCGGATTGACGCTGTATTGCTCCACCAGCTGCCCTTCCGGCTTCAGCACCAGCACACTGCCGTCCTGGATCGCGTTGAGGCGCCGGGCCGCGCTCACGCCCAGTACCAGCAGCAGCAACAGCGCCAGCAAGCCAAAGAACACCAGATTGATGATGACCAGCCTGACCGCGTTGAGGCCGCGCCCGCATCCGCGCAGGAAGGCCCAGAATCCGTTCGGTTGCCGTGGCTGGCGCAGGGGCGGAGGCGTGGTCATGGATCAGGATTCCTAAAGGTTGTTTGCCAGCGCAGCCGCTCGGGCAACGCCGGTCATAAGGGCATCGTCGCATCCGAGGGTGCGGGTGCGACAGGGTCAAACGTACCGGAACGGTGCCGGTGCGAACTGCGCCAGAAGCGCGCGAACAACAGCAAGGCGGCCATGCTCAGGCCGGCGATCAGGCCCATCCAGATGCCACGGGCGCCCAGCCCGGCGTGGAATGCCAGCCACCAGCCCACCGGCATGCCAACCATCCAGTACGCAAACAAGGTGATCGCCATCGGCAGGCGCGTGTCCTTCAAACCGCGCAACGCGCCATTGGAGGCGACCTGGATACCATCGGAAAACTGGAACAGGCCCGCCAGTACCAGCAATTGTGCCGCCAGCTCGATCACGGTTTTGTCGTGGGTGTAAAGCGAGGCGATGAAGTGCGGAAAGCTCAACATCAGTCCAGCCGATACTAGTTGCGTGACCAGCGTCAGGCCGATGCCGCAAAACCCGGCATAGCGCACACCGGAGGCATCGCCGCGACCTACCGCGTTGCCGACGCGCACCGTGATCGCCATCGCCAGTCCCAGGGGAATCATGAAAAACAGCGATGCCACATTGAGCGCCACCTGGTGACTGGCGACGATGTCCTCGCCCATGGTGCCGATCAGCAGGGCCGCGGCCACGAACAGGCCGCCTTCCGCCAGCAACGTAACGGCCATGGGCACGCCGATATGCATCAGCTTGCCGATCTGCTGCAGGTTGGGCCATTCGAAGTGGTCGAACAACCCCAGCCCCCGGTAATCAGGATGAAAGAATACGTAGATGCCGAACGACAACATCTCCAGCCACAGCACCGTCGCCGTCGCGATGCCGCAGCCGCGCGCGCCCTGCGGCGGCAAGCCCAGTTTGCCGAACATGAAGACGTAGCCCAGCGGTATCAGCAGCAGCAGGCCACCGAAACTGAAATACATGGACGGGCGCGTGAGCGAAAGGCCTTCGGACAAACCGCGCAACGCGAAATAACAAGTCAGCGCAGGCGCACCCCAGCTGATCGCGCGCAGGAACTCGCCGACATCGATATATAGACCCGGCGATACGCCGATCAGCTTGATCAGCGGCTCGGCGTGCCGCACCGCGAACCACAGCACGACACCCACGCCCAATGCCAGCCATACGCCCTGGTGGAACACCGCGCCCACTTCGTGCCGGCGGCCCGCGCCGTCCAGTTGCGAGACCGATGGCGGCATCGCCATCATCATGCCGATGCCGCTGACGATCGCCAGCGTCCAGATGCTCGCACCTACCGCCACGGCGCCCAGCACGTGGGCGCCGACATGTCCGGCGAGGATGGCGTCGATCACATTGCTGCCAACGGCGGCAAGCTGGGCGAGTATCAGCGGCAGGCCTAAGCGAACGGTGGCGCCGATCTCCCGCGACGCTCGGGCACGGTCGAGAGGAAAGGGTTTCATGAATGAGGGTGCTCCGCGGCCGGCCATTGTACTGCGGGGAGGAACATGGCGAAGCTCCCGCCACCGTGGCTCACGCCCCATTCCCCTCTTCCCGCTGCAATGCCAAGATCCATCGCTGCACCACGGGGAGCACGGCATGAAGCAAATGATTTCGTTCGAAGGCGTGCACTGCGCCAACTGCCACACGTCGCTGGAGGGCGAGTACTGCCATCACTGCGGACAGTCGGTTCATAGCGTATTGCGTCCGGTGCATGGGCTGTTCGAGGAATTCTTCGAGACTTTCCTGCACATCGACGGACGCATCCTGCATACGCTGCCGCCGCTGCTGCTCAAGCCCGGCTTTCTCACCCTGGAATATTTCAGCGGCCGGCGCGTGCGCTACATCGCGCCGTTCCGGCTGATGTTCGTGCTGTGCCTGCTGTCCTTTTTCGTGCTGCACCTGGCGACCGACGTCATCGCCAACCGTATCGAACAGCGCCACCAACATGTAAGCCTGCTCGACAGCGGTACCGATTTCGCCCAGGCGCAGACGGCACAGGATGTACAGGCCCAGCTGCAACGTCAGCTGGCCCCTCTGGAAGCTGCGCGCGCGGCGGGCAACGCGGCGCTCGCCACCCAGGTCGACGAAGCCGAACGGCGCCTGCGGGGCCGGGCCAGCCAACGCTTGGCCGAACTCGGAGCACCCGCCCATACAGCCAGCGTGGAAAGCGAGCCGGCTACATCACGCGATAGCGATGCCAGCGATCTGGTGCCGCCGGTAAGCATTGGTTGGCTACCCGGCTTCGCCAACGAGCGCCTCAGCGGGTTGGTGCGGCACCTCCTGCAGAATTGGCACGCGCTCCAGTACGGCAACGATGCACAGCGCCAGGAAGCACAGGAACGCATCGCCGCTGGCATGTATGGCGCGCTGCCCGGCACGATGCTGGTGCTGGTCCCGGTCTTCGCGCTGCTGTTGAAGCTGTTCTATGTCTTCAAGCGCCGGCTGTACATGGAGCACCTGATCGTTTCCCTGCACAGCCACGCCTTCCTGTTCCTGAGCCTGTTGCTGGTGGTCATCACTGGCCTGCTTTCTACCTGGCTCAAGCCGCACGCGGCGTGGGTCGGCGGCCTGGTCGGCCTGTTGCAGGCTCCCTTGTTGATCTGGATACCGGTCTATCTGCTGCTCATGCAGAAGCGGATTTACCGCCAGGGCTGGGCCATGACTGCCGTGAAATTCTGGTTCATCGGCTGGTTTTATTTCTGGTTGCTGGTCTTCGCCTTGGCCATTGCCACGGTCCTCGGGTTCGCCCACTGATTGTCATCTGCGGCATGGCAAAAGCTTGGTTTTACACAGCGTCAAGGGATTGACATACACACGTGTCAAGTGCGTGAGGCCTGCTAGGACTCGAACGAAGCGATGTTGCAATTCATTGAAATATAAGACGATTTTAATGTGGTCAAAAGTTGAACAGCCTGTCATAAGCGCCGTTCTGATGCGCGAAAAGGCTTGCTCTCAACGGCGCATCCACAGACTTATCCACAGGTCTTGTGGATAAGGGAAAAACCACGGGCTGATGAGCTACTTAGCCCTTTTTCCTCGATGACAGGGCAGCAATCGTCGGCAAGCTTCCATCCCCACATTCTTCAGCGCCATACCCTGGCTCGATGAGGGGCGATACACTCGACCGCTGCCGGACAACCTATCGCCATGCCATCCGTTCTCCGCGTCGCCCTGCCGGTGCCCCTTCCCACTTTGTTCGACTATCTACCGCCGGTGGCCGGCGATGCAGCGGCGGGAAGCCGCGTACTGGTCCCGTTCGGCCGCGGCAAGGCGGTGGGCGTGGTGGTCGAAGCCGATGTCCCGGCGCATGTCGGCAGCACGCGGCTCAAGCGCGTCTCGCGCCTGCTTGATCCGTCGCCGTTGCTGGATGCCGAACTCATGCAGAGTCTGGCCTGGGCCGCCGACTATTGGCTTGGCGCACCGGGCGAGGCCTACGCCAACGCATTACCCTTGCTGCTGCGCGAAGACAAGCCGTTGCCCGAGACCCGCGAACCGGTCTGGCAGTTGACCGTGGCCGGACGAAGCGCACTGGACGCAGCCAGTCGGCGCGGCAGCAGCCGTGCATTGCTGCAGGCGCTGGTCGAGGGACCTTTATCAGCGGCCGACCTGGATATCCGCCTTGCCGACTGGCGCGCCGCGGCGCGGCGCCTGGGCGAGGCCGGCCTGATCGAGAAAGGCGCAGCGGCGGCGGCATCCTTGTCCACTTCCGTCGTGGCAGCCCCGCTCTTGCATCCCGAGCAGGCCGCCGCGGTCGATGCCGTGGCCAGCGCTTTCGGCCGCTTCCAGCCGTTCCTGCTCGACGGCATTACCGGCAGCGGCAAGACCGAGGTCTACCTTGCGCTGATCCAGCAGGCGCTCGCGCAAGGCAAGCAAACGTTACTGCTGGTGCCCGAGATCGGGCTTGCGCCGCAAACCGTGCGCCGCCTGCGCGAGCGCCTGGGCGTGCCGATCGAAGTGTTGCATTCCAACCTGGCCGAAGGCGAGCGCGCCCGCGCGTGGCTGCGCATGCGCTCGGGCGAAGCCAAAGTGGTGCTGGGTACGCGCTCGGCTGTCTTTACGCCGATGCCGCAGGCTGGGCTGATCATCGTGGACGAAGAACACGACAGCGCCTACAAGCAACAAGAAGGTTTCCGTTATCACGCGCGCGATCTCGCGCTGGTGCGCGGCCGCGCGTTGCAGGTGCCCGTATTGTTGGGCTCGGCCACGCCATCGCTGGAAAGCCTGGCCAACGTCGAGGCAGGCCGCTATCACGCCCTGCATCTGCGCTCGCGGCCCAGTGCGGCGCACCCGCCGCAGGTGCAGATCGTGGACATGCGTGCACAGCGATTGGAGCACGGCCTGTCGCCCGCGCTGTTGCAGGCGATTGGCGAAACGGTCGCGCGTGGCGAACAGGTGCTGGTGTTCCGCAATCGCCGCGGTTATGCGCCGGTATTGCTATGCCATGCCTGCGGTTGGCATGCGGAATGCCCGCGCTGCGAACGTCCGCTTACCCTGCATGCGGCATGGCGAAAGCTGGTATGCCATCACTGCGACAACCAATCGCCCGTGCCCGCCGCCTGCCCTGCTTGCGGCGGCCAGGACCTGAAGCCGCAAGGCCAGGGCACCGAGCGGCTGGAAGAAGCGCTGGCCGCGCTGTTTCCGCAAGTCCCCGTGCTGCGCATCGATCGCGAAACCACGCGCCGCCGCGACGCTTTTGAACAGTTGCTCGATAATTTGCAGGAAGACGCGCCCGCCATCCTGGTCGGTACACAGATGCTGGCCAAGGGCCATGATCTGCCGAACCTTACCCTGGTCGCCATCGTGGGCGTGGACGAAGGCTTGCTAAGCGTCGACTTTCGCGCCAGCGAACGACTGGCGCAGCTCGTCGTGCAGGTAGCCGGACGCGCCGGACGCGCGCGCAAGCCTGGGCGGGTGGTGTTGCAGACGCATCATCCCGACCACTTGTTGTTGCGTCATCTGCTCGCACAAGGCTATGCCGCTGCCGCCAAGGCATTGCTGGCCGAACGCCGCCAGGCAGGATTGCCGCCTTGCGGCCACCAGGTGCTGTTGCGTTGCGATGCGCATCAGCGCGCCGCGGTGGATGCATTTCTGTCCGAGGCGTGCGCCGCACTGCCCGACAGCGATGCCGTGCAGATTGCCGGTCCCATGCCCGCCCCCATGCCGTTGCGCGCGGGACGCCAGCGCGGGCAGCTGTTGATCGAGTCGGCCAGCCGCCGCGACCTGCACGCCGTGGTGCGCCCGTGGGCGCTGCACCTCACGCAGCTGCCCAGTGCGCGCAAGGTGCGCTGGACGCTCGATGTCGATCCGATCGATCTGTATTGATCCGCCAGAACTACTTATGCAGTGCGCGCTCGTTAGCTTGCGCCACCGTCGACGCATCGATGCCCGCCGACGCGCGCGTCCATCCGCCGCCCAGCGCATGGATCAGATCCACGCTTGCCTGCAAGCGCCGCGTGCGGAGCGTTTCGGCATCACGCTGCGCCGACAGCGCCGCGGTCTGCGCGGTGACCACGTCGAGATAGTTGACGATGCCTTCGCGATAACGATTCGTGGCAATGGCCAGCGTTTTCTGCGCCGCGACCACGGCTTGGTCCTCCTGCGCCGCCTCCACGCCGAGATCGCGCAACAACACGAGGTCATCTTCCACCTGGCGGAACGCATCCAGCACAGTCTGACGGTAATTGGCGGAAGCCGCCGCGAACTCCGCGTGCGCCTGGCGCAATTGTGCGCGACGCAATCCGGCGTCGAACACATCCAGCGTCGCCTGCGGCCCGAGCGACCAGAACCGGTTGCCGAGGGAAAGCAGGTTGCCCATGCCCGTGTCCTGGAACCCATAGCTGCCCGACAGGCTCAGGTCCGGAAAGAATGCCGCGCGCGCCACGCCGATACCGGCATTGGCCGCGAATACCCGGCGTTCTGCCGCGGCAATGTCGGGTCGGCGCTCCAGCAACGTGGAAGGCAAGCCGGGCGGCGTGACGGGCACCTGCGGCTGTTGCTGCTGCGCTGCCATCGAGAAACTGGACGCGGGAACACCGACCAGGCTGGCGATGGCATGCTCGACCAGCGCGCGCTGCGCCAGCACCTCGGTCACCTGCGCCTGGGCATCGTGCAGCTGTGCCTGCGCACGCGATACGTCCATGCCGGAAGCGATACCGCCTGCATGGCGGTTCTCGGTCAGTTGCAGCGCGCGTCCATAGGCTTTGAGCGTGCCTTGCAGGATAGCGGTCTGGATGTCGTAGCCACGCAACCGCACGTAATCTTCCGCCAGCTGTGTTTCAAGGCTCAGCTTGGCCGACGCAAGGTCGGCCTGGGCCGCTTGCGACAAGGCGTGGCCCTCGCTGACTTCGTTGCGGACGCGCCCCCACAGGTCGAGGTCGTAATCGGCCTCGAGCCCCACCGTATCGCTATCGTATTCATTGGGCTGATCGCTGCCGCGCAGCGGGCGGTTGTTGGACTGCCGCGCGCGCATGGGGCTGACCATCGCGCCGAGGTGCGGAAACAGTCCTGAGTTCAACTGGCTCTCAAAGGCACGCGCCGTGTCATAGCGAGCCAGCGCCGCCGCAAGGCCGGGATTGTCCTGGTCGAGCCTGGTTTCCAATTGGTCGAGCTGGCTGTCGCCATACACGGACCACCATTTTCCGCGCGGCTGCCGATCCGAAGGCATCGCCACCTTCCAGGCCGTGCCGGCTTCCTTGTACGAAGTCGGCATCGGCGGCAACGCCGGTGTGCGATAGGCCGGTGCCAGCGAACAGCCGCCGAGCAACGCGGTCGCGAATACACCGGCCAGCAAATGATCAACGCGCCGCATTGCGGCCGCTCTCCAACGCCACGTTATTTTCTGCGTCTGCGCTTTCCACGCGCACCTTGTCGCCGTCCATCAGTGAATCCGGCGGGTTTTCGATCACTTTGTCGGAAGGAACCAGACCTTGGTCGATCTGTAGCGTCGTGCCCATGTCCACCGCGATGTGCACGTTGTGCAGGCGCGCGCGTCCATTGGCTCCAAGCACCGCCACCTGCGCCCCCTTGGAACGGAAGATCAGCGCACTGGCAGGTACGCTGACCATATTCGCATTTACCGGAATCGCCAGCTGCACGTCGGCGTAGTCGCCCGGCTTGAGCGCCCCGTCCTGATTGTTGGCCACGAATTGCGCGAGCAGGCTGCCGGAATTCTGGTTGATGGCATCGGACGTGCCGAGCAATGTGGCCTGGAATAGGCGGCCCGGCAATTCGGGAACGCTCAAGGTGGCCTTCATCCCCGGTTTGATGGCGCCCGTATTGACCTCTGGCACCGGGACATACAGACGCATGCGGGTGGTATCGGCCACGGTGAACAACTCCGGGCCGCTTTCGTTGTTAGCGGTGATCAAGTCGCCCACGTCGGTACGCCGCGCCACGACGGTACCGGCAAAGGGCGCCACGATGTGCTTGAACGTCTCCAGCGCGTCCAGCCGATCCACGTCGGCCCTGGCCGCCAGCACGGTCGCCTGCGCGGCGGTCGCTTCGCCGCTTTTTTCATCGGCCTCCTGCTTGGACACCGAATCGGAAGCGAGCAGATGCTGCCAGCGTTGCGAGGTGATGGCCGCCAGCCTGGCATCGGCCCGGGCCTTCGCCAGTACGGCCTTTGCCTGCTCCAATTGCTGATCCAGCTCGGGCGTGTCGATGGTGGCGAGCACATCGCCCGCTTTCACCTTGTCGCCGATGTCCTTGTACCAATTTTTGAGATAGCCACCGACACGCGCATGGATAGGCGCGCTATACCATGCGTCGAGATGACCTGGCAGCGTCATGATGTGCTCCTTTGCCGGATCCGATGGCGGCGCCAGGCGCACGGTGGGAATCAGCTGCGCGTCGGTCCATTGCACCAGCTCGTGCTGCTCGTGGTAACGGACCGCCAGGCCCACGATGATGACCAGCACGGCCACTATCGCAGCACCCGTGCCAAAGGCCTTCAAACGCGGCGGTTTCTGGACGACCTCTACAGTGGCGGGATTATGCGACATGGGGAATTCCGGAAACGGGGTCTGGGGAGGGTGCCCGCTGCTCGCGGCCGTGCACGATGGTGAACACCACCGGCACAAACAGCAGCGTGGCGCAGGTAGCAAATACGAGGCCGCCGATCACGGCACGGCCAAGCGGCGAGTTCTGCTCATGCGCCAATGCCATTGGCAACATGCCGATGATCATCGCCAATGCCGTCATGCATACCGGACGGAAGCGGGTAAAGCCGGCTTCCAGCGCGGCCTTCATGGCGTCGCCGTGCTCGGCCAGGCGCTCGCGCGCGAAACTCACCACCAGGATCGAGTTGGCAGTCGCCACGCCCATGCACATGATCGCGCCGGTCAATGCCGGCACCGACAAGGTTGTATGCGTGACGAAAAGCATCCACACGATGCCAGCCAACGCCGCAGGCAGAGCGGTAATGATCACGAACGGATCGAGCCAGGATTGGAAGTTGACCACGATCAGCATGTAGATCAGCACGATTGCGCCGAGCAGGCCGAACAACAGGCCGGCGAAGGCCTCGTTCATGGCGGTGACCTGGCCGAGCAGGCTCACGATGGAACCCTTCGGGCGATCTTTCGCGGCGGCATCGAGTACCTTCTGGATGTCGCCGGACACCGCGCCCAGGTCGCGCCCCTGCACCGATGCATAGATGTCGAACGATGGCGCAATGTTGTAGTGGCTGACCACCGCCGGACTGGAGGTACGCTTGATCGTCGCCAGCGCGCCAAGCACCTGCCGGGCGCCGGTGGTGGACGAAGTGACCGGCAGGCTTTGCAAGTCGGCCAGCGTATCCATCCGGTATTGCGGTGTCTGCGCGACCACCGCATAGGACACGCCATTGGCGGGATTGAGCCAGAACACCGGCGCCACCTGCAGGCTGCCGGCCAGTGACGCCACCATGCTATCGGTGACGTCGTGCTCGGTAATGCCCAGTTCGTCGGCTCGCATACGATTGACGTCTACGTTCAACTGTGGGGCACCGGTCGACTGTTGCAGGCGTACATCGGCGATACCGGGAATCGCGCGCATCCGGCGCAACAGATGAATCGCGTAAGCCTCGTTGGCGTCGCTGTTGCGGCCGGATACTTTCACATCCAGGGGCGCCGGCGCACCGAAGTTGAGGATCTGGCTGGCCATGTCGGCGGGCAGGAACGCGAAGCTGGTGCCTGGAAATTCACGCGGCAACGCTTCGCGCAGTTTCTTCACGAACGCATCGCTCGAGTCATGACCTTCTTTCAGCAGTACCTGGATGTCGCCATCCTGCGGCCCGATCGTACCGCTGTTGTTGTAGACCATATTGGTGCCGCTGAGCGGAAGGCCGATATTGTCGATGATGCTGTCCAATTGGTCCGGCGGAATCACCCGGCGGATGGCCGTCTCGATGTGATCGAACTCCGCCGCGCTGTCTTCGATGCGCGTGCCCACCGGAGCGCGCACATGGATGGCGATGGCGCCCGATTCGGTGGACGGGAAGAAATCCCGCCCAAGGAACGGCACCAGGGCGAACGACGCGATCACCACCGCAAGGAAGCCGATCACGAACGGACGGCGCGACGTCAGCGCGAGCGACAGCGTGCCGTAGTAGGTATCGCGGATCTTCGAGAAACGGTGTTCAAACTTCTGCTGGAAAGCCACCATCGCACGAAGCAGCTTGCTGCCCTGCTTGTACGGATGCTGGTCGCCTTCGTGATGGTCGACGTAGAGGTCTTCCGGATGGCTGCCGGGTCCTTGTTCCAGAACATGTGGCTTGAGCAGGTACATCGCCATGGTCGGCACCAGCGTGCGCGACAGCACGAATGACGACGCCATCGCGAAGATCACCGCCAGCGCCATGGGCCGGAACAGGAAGCCGGCAATGCCGTTGAGCATGAACATCGGCACGAATACGATGCAGATGCATAGCAACGACACGAAGGCCGGCGTCACGATCTGCCTGGCACCATCCATGATGGCGGTATGCACGTCCTTGCCCTGCTCCAGATGCCAGTTGATGTTCTCGATGGTGACAGTGGCATCGTCCACCAGGATGCCCACCGCCAGGGCCAAGCCGCCCAGCGTCATCACGTTGAGCGTCTGCCCGAACACCGCCAGCAGCGCGATCGCCGACAGCACGGCAAGCGGAATCGATACCGCAATGATGACCGTCGAGCGCCAGCTGCCAAGAAAGATGAGGATCATCACCGACGTCAGCAGCGCGGCGATGATGCCTTCGCGCGCCACCGATGCGATCGCGCTGCGCACGAATATCGACTGGTCACCCAGCAATTTCACTTTCAATGAAGGCGGCAGTGTTTCTTCCGCCAGCGGCAGCAATTTCTTGATGCCCGCCACGACTGCCAGGGTCGATACATTGCCGCCTTTCAGGGCCGGCATCAGCACGGCACGATGGCCATCGACGCGCACCACATTCTCTTGCGGTGGCGACCCATCGCGCACGTGCGCGACTTGACCGATGGTGATGGTGGCGCCATCGACAGTCTTGATCGGCAGATTGTTGAGCTCGTCGATCGCAGCGGGACTGTCGTTGAGATTGACCGTGTATTCGTAGCGCCCGATTTTCACATCGCCGACCGGCACGATCTGGTTCTGCGCAGCCAGCGCGTTGCCCACATCCTGGGCGGACAAGCCCTTGGCCGCCAGCGCCTGGGGATCGAGGTCCAGCATGATCTGGCGCTGCTTGCCGCCATAAGGCGTGGGGATCGCCACCCCGGGCACCGATATCAGCATCGGCCGCATGAAGTTTTGCGCCAGATCGCGGATCTTCTGCTCGCTCAGCCGCGTGCTCGACAGTGCCATCTGCAGCACCGGCACGGTGGAAGCGTTGTAGTTGATGATCTGCGGCGGCGTGATGCCGGGCGGCATCTGCTTGAGCACGGTCTGCGAGATCGAGGTGACCTGCGCGGTCGCGGTGCGAACGTCCACGCCGGGCTGGAAGAAAATCTTCACTACGCCGATACCTGGCAACGATTGCGATTCGATATGCTCGATATCGCTCACCGTCGAAGTCAGCGAACGTTCGTAGTAATAGATCACGCGGCCGGACATCGCACTCGGCGACAAGCCGTTGTACGTCCATACCACGCTGATCACGGGAATGCCGATGTTCGGGAAAATATCGGTGGGCGTGCGCAGCGCGGCGAGCGGGCCCACGATCAGGATGAACAACGCAAGGACGATGAAGGTATAGGGGCGCGCGAGCGCGATCCGAACAAGACCCAGCATGCGATGGTTCCGACGGCACGGCCAAGGGAAGGCCATTATCGGGACAGGCTTGGCCGGGCGCCTTTCGCCGGCATGAAGAATGTTTCATGAAGCCGCCAGGCCGTTCCGAAAGGCGGGATAAATTTCCGTCAAGTTTGCAGGCGACAATCCATGCCAACGATGGTGCCGTCCTGTCCACCCTGGATATGCAGTTCGAAGTCGTGCAGCTTGGCGATGGCCGCGACGATGCTCAAGCCCAGTCCGTGTCCCGGCGTCTCGCGGCTGCCCTCGCCCCGATAGAAACGCTGCCATACCGCCTGGCGCTGCTCGGCGGGAATACCCGGACCGCTGTCCATCACGTCGATGCGCGCCTGGGCCGGTCCGGCGTGGCGCACGCTGAGTGCTACTTTTCCGCCTGCGGGAGTGAATTTGATGGCATTGGCGACCAGATTGCCAAGCGCCTCGAACAGCAGATCGGGGTCGGCCTGCACGATCAATCCCGGCTCGGTCCGCAATACGAACGACTGCTGCCGATCCTCCGCCAACGGTGCGTAAAGCTCGTACACGTGCTGCAAGATTTCGCCCAGATTCACCGCCACGAAACCTTCCCTGCGGCGCCGGTCCTCGAGTTCGGAAATGCGCAGCAACGCACGAAACCGGCCCAGCACTTCGTCGATATCGCCGACGCAATGCTCCACCAGTTCTTTGTTGGGATCTTCTTCCGGTATCTGCTGCTGCGCGCGATAGAGCTGCGAGCGGAGCCGGGTAAGCGGAGTGCGCAGGTCATGGGCAATGTTGTCGCACACGCCTTTCACTTCTCCCATCAACTGCTCGATCTGATCGAGCATGCCATTGACGATAGCAGCGAGGCGATCCAGTTCGTCGCCGCGCTGGCTTACGGGCAGGCGCTGGCGAAGGTCGCCATGCATGATGGGCTGCGTCGCCGTTTCAATTTGCCGGATGCGGCGCCGAGGCGCGCGGTTGAGGATCAGGCCGCCGATGAGTCCCGGTACCAGCGTGAACGACAAACCCCACCACAGTGCGTGCTTGATGATGCCGCTGATGTGGGCGGTCAATCCCGCGGTGTGCGCTAGCGCTAATATGTTGCCGTTGTCGAGGCGACCCGCAATGACGGTGAGATTCTGTTCCAACGGTAAAGCATCCATCGCGATGACCTCGTCGGCATTCACTCGCAACGGTCCGCCGTCGACCTTCAGCTCAGGCGGCAATCGCGCGACGTCGCCGGCGAGCCAGCCCCCATGCGCGTCGAACATGCCCCAGCTGTTGTAGTTGGCGCCTTCGAGCAAGACGTAATCGTCCAATATGGGTTGCAGGCGCGCATGCTCGACGTGGCGCATGAAGTCGATCTGCTGCACCAGATCCCGGTCGGTTCGCACCTGCAGGTATTGCACGGTTTCCCAGTAGATCAGGCCGAGCAGCAAGGTGCCCCAGATTACGAAGAACACGCCGTAGCTGAGCAACAGCCGCGACGTGGTCGCCCGCCAGTGGACGAACCAGTCTTTTACCGGCTTAGCCAAGGCGGTAGCCCGACCCGCGCATGGTGCGGATCAACGAAGGCTCGCCTTCATTGTCGACCTTGCGACGCAGGCGCGCGATGTGCACATCAATGAGATTGGTGCCCGGGTCGAAGCGCAGGCCCCACACGCTTTCGAAAATCATCGCCCGCGTCATTACCTGGCCGGGATAGCGCATCATGAATTCGAGCAGCCGGTATTCCGTGGGCAACAGAGTCAACTCGCGCGCGCCACGTCGCGCCGTGCGACTGATCATATCCAACTCCAAATCGGCCACGCGCAACCTGGTTTGCGCCGGCTGCTCTTGCCGCTGCCGGCGCAGCAGCACTTCGATGCGCGCAGCCATCTCATCCGGGGCGAAGGGTTTGGTGAGATAGTCGTCGCCGCCCGCGCGCAGACCACGCACACGTTCGTCCACGTCGCCGAGCGCACTGATCATCAGCACCGGTGTGGCAATGCCGCGTTCTCGCAACTGCTTGACCAGGGTGAGGCCATCCATGCCGGGCAGCATCAGGTCAAGAGTGATCGCATCGTAATGTGGCTCTTGCGCACGCAGGAGGCCTTGCAGCCCATCGTGCGCGCGGTCGGCGCTTATGCCGTGCGCAGCCAGTTCCAGCACGATTTCCCGGGCGGTGATTTCGTCGTCTTCGATGACCAGAATGTGAGGCATGTGGGTAGCGGACAAACCGTTGCATCGATGCCATAGCGTAAGTCATGGATAGGCTGGCGTGCGTCGCCGATGTTCGTGGGCGATTTTCATCCAGCAAACCCGGACCATGCCGGGCCATGAGCCCTGAACGCAAAACGGCCTCCGCAAGGGAGGCCGTCACAGGCGACTTGTCGGCTGGATGTCACGCCGCGAACAGGCCGCGCATCTTCTTCATGGCGTTGGCTTCGACCTGGCGGATACGCTCGGCCGAAACACCATACTCGTCGGCCAGATCCTGCAGCGTGGCCTTGTCTTCGTTGAGCCAGCGGCGCTGGATGATGTCGCGCGAGCGCTGGTCAAGCTTCTGCAGCGCAGCCGACAGGGTTTCCAGCTCGTTGTCGGACTGGTCGGCATCCGCCACGTTCTCGTAAGGATCGGCACCTTCGTCGATCAGGAATGCCTCGGGCGCCGGCTTGGCATCCTCGTCCGCATCGGCAGGCGCTTCGAAGCCAATGTCGCGACCGGACAGGCGTGATTCCATCTCGCGGACGGTGGCTTCCGGCACACCGAGGTCCTTGGCGACCAGACGCACTTCCTCGGCATTCATCCAGCCCAGGCGCTTCTTGCTTTTGCGCAGGTTGAAGAACAGCTTGCGTTGCGCCTTGGTGGTGGCCACTTTCACGATGCGCCAGTTGCGCAGGATGAACTCGTGCATTTCCGCACGGATCCAGTGCACGGCAAAGCTGACCAGGCGCACGCCCTGGTCGGGATCGAAACGCTTGACCGCCTTCATCAGGCCGATATTGCCTTCCTGGATAAGGTCGGAAAGCTGCAGGCCATAGCCGCTATAGCCACGCGCCACGTGCACAACAAAGCGCAGGTGCGACATCACCAGCTTGCGGGCAGAGGCGAGGTCTTCCTCCGCCTGATAGCGGCGCGACAGACTTTGCTCTTCTTCCTGGCTGAGCACCGGGATGCGGTGAACCGCCGAGATATAGGCATCCAGACTGCCAACGACGCTGGGAACCGGCCAATTAGCCGTCGCCAAGGCTTGGGACATGTTGGAACCTCCTGAATATGGGAATCAGCGTAGCACTCTGGTGGTTGGAGTGCTAAAGGCACTGGCGAGTTCCGGCGCCTTTTATGTACCCAATAGTACACGAATACCCGGGACTTGTCCATGTCGATAGTTGCCGGGGATAGCGGTTTCAAGCATGACTTCTGGGGAGTGAACGCAGGGTTATGCTGTCTTGGACGCCGCCGCGAAGTCTCGCTGCGCCCTCGCCAGACGGTCTTTCCTTGCGAAGGAAGGCCCGGAGCCCCGAGCCTGCGCGGCACCCAGGAGGCCTCTGATACTTCGGCCGGCCGCGCACCATCCGGCGATCGGACTGGGAAATTCAGACGCTTTCGAATTCGGCACGTTGAGGCAATGACCAGTCAATCGGCGCCTTGCCCTGAGCTTCAAGATAGCGATTGGCCGCCGAAAAATGGCCACAACCGATGAAGCCGCGGTGCGCCGACAACGGCGATGGATGCACAGCCTTCAATACCGCATGGCGCCGGGTATCGATCAGTTGCCCTTTGCGCTGGGCATACGAGCCCCACAGCATGAAGACGAGCCCTTCGCGCTCGCGGTTGAGCGCATCGATCGCCGCATCCGTGAAACCTTCCCAACCCTTGCCTTGGTGCGAGGCTGCCAGCCCACGTTCAACCGTCAACACCGCATTGAGCAATAGCACGCCACGATCCGCCCATGGAGTGAGGCAGCCGTGGTCGGGCGCGGAGATGGCCAGGTCGCGCTGGATTTCCTTGAAGATGTTCACCAGCGAAGGCGGCGAAGGCACGCCCGGCCGCACCGAGAAGCACAGGCCATGCGCTTGGCCTGGTCCGTGATAGGGATCCTGGCCGAGGATAACGACACGCACTGCCTCGAATGGCGTATGCGCGAACGCGCTGAAGATTTCCGGTCCCGGCGGATAGATCACCTTGCCGGCGCGTTTTTCGGCACGCAGGAATTCGGCCAGCGCACGCATTTCCAGACGCTGCAGGTAATCGCCGATGCGTTGCTTCCAGGAGGATTCGAGCTTGATCCGTTCTTCGTCGGTCATAGTTTGCTTTCGCGTGCTCGCAAATGTTGCGCCACGCGCAACTGGAACAGCAGCTTGGTGATCAGCAGTTTTTCCTCGACCGGCTTTTCCACGAGGTCGTTGGCGCCCGCGCGGATCAATGCAGCCTGGTTGTCGGGATTTTCGTCGCCGGTCATCACCAGCACTGGTAGCTTGCCCTTGCCGTAGCCAAAATCGCTGCGGATGATCTTGAGCAGATCGCCGCCTGTCAGTTCGCCTTTTAGACTGACATCGGTAAGCACGACGTCGGCGCCGACCGAACCTTGCGAGCGTTCTGCTTCGAGCAGTGCCAGCGCGTCTTCCACGCTCACTACATGGCGCACGGTCAGGCCGATTTTTTCCAGCATGCGGCGGGTGGCAAGCGCCACCACACGGCTGTCTTCCACGTACAGCACCAAACCCTCGGCGGCACTCTCCGGCCGCACATAGCCGCGAATGAATTCGGCCAGCGCCTGGAAACCGAGCGATTTGTCGAAGTAATCAGTGACGTGCTCACCCAGCGCGCGACGATGCAGGCGATCGTCCACGTCGCCCGATACCGCCACGATCGGCACATAGATCTGCGGCGCGGATTCACGTACATAGCGCGCCAGCTCCAAACCATCCATGTCGGGCAGGCGCAGCGCCACGGTAATGAAATCGAACACGCCGCTATCGAGCAGCCGGTGCGCCTCGGCACCACTGCCACAGCCGACCACCTCGGCCTGCGGCAATTCCTTCTGCAGCACGCGCGCGATCAGCTGGCGGACAACCTTGGAGCCATCCACCACCAACACACGTGGCGCGGTGCTGAGGTTGCGGCTGCTGATGCTTGCACTCATCAAGAAATCCCGGTCAATGCGTGGCTTCCGTGCTCAGACGTCGACAGGCGCCCCCTTTGCACCCGTTTGGTTACCTATCTTGCACCACCGCAGATGGAAATGGATGCGACCAACTTCACCGCCTGCGATCCGCCCGCTTATGCAGCTCGGCGCAACTGCCACGCGCTTACCACCCGCGCGCCGAGCCATCCCAGCAGCGCCGCGGCGAACGGTACCGCCAGCAACAGCCACAGCGGCAAACCGCCGACGTGCAACTTCCCTTCGTAAACCTGACTCAACCGCGCCACCGGCCCAGCCAGGGCGAACTCGATCGCCAGCGCCAGCGCCACGGCGAGGAGGCCGCCGAACAGGCCATACCAGATCCCGGCGTACAGATAGGGCCGGCGCACGAAGGCGCGGCTCGCGCCGATGAGCTTCAATACCCCGATTTCCTCGGCACGGCTGGTAATGTCCACGCGCACGGTATTGCCTACTACCAGCAAGACCGCGAGCGCAAACAACGAGGCCAGCGTCAGCACCGCGCGATTGCCAACACCCAGCAGCGCATCGAGTCGCTGCCGCCACGCACCACTGTCCTGCACCATGTCCACGCCTTGCATGCCGCGCAGGTCATCGACCAGATGGCTTACCTGCCCGGCGGACGCGCCATCTTGCGGCTGCACCTCCAATACATAAGGCAGCGGATTGTCGTCCAGCGCATGCAAGGAACCGGAGAACCCTTGCATCTTGCTCAATTCATCCATGCCTTGCTGCGGCGATTTCACGGTGACATTGGCCACGCCCTGGTGCTGCCCGATTTGCTTACCCAGCAGCTGCGCGTTGCCGGCGACCTGATCCTGCTTGAGGAATACGTTGATCACCTGGTTGCGCCCTAGCGCATCGCCCAGCGATTGCACGTTGGACAGCAGCATGTAAAACGCCAGCGGCAGCGCGAGCGCCAACCCCATCACCGCGATCGTAAGCAAGCTCCCCACCGGCCTGGCGGCGAGGCGGCGCAAGCTCGCCCCGGCGCTCCAGCCGTGATGTTCGCGCCAGCTGGACACTGGGCGGCGATGATTGCGCTCACTGCGCGCCGGGATGGGTGCATCCGCATCGGTCGATGCGCTCATAGCACCTCCTCCGCCGACACATCCGCTACCAGGCGGCCATGGTCGAGCACCACCACGCGCTTCTTCATGCGCTTGATCAGCGGCAGGTCATGGCTGGCGACCAGCACGGTGGTACCCACCTGCTGGAATTCAGCGAACAGGCCCATGATTTCCACCGCCAGTTGCGGATCGAGATTGCCGGTAGGCTCGTCGGCAATCAGCACGCTCGGCTTGGCGACGATGGCGCGGGCGATTCCCACGCGCTGCTGCTCGCCGGTGGAAAGCGATGCAGGCAACTGACGCTCGTAGTCGAGCAGCCCGACTTTCTCCAGCGCGGCGCGCACGCGCCGGCCGCGCTCCTGCGGCGCGATGCCGCCGATCACCAGCGGCAATTCGACATTGGCGAATACGCTGCGATCCATCAGCAGGCGATGATCCTGGAACACCATGCCCAGGCTTCGGCGCAATTTGGGAATGCCGCTCTGGCCGATCTTCGCCAGGCTCTTTCCGTCGAGCATGATCTGCCCATGCGAAGGGCGTTCGATCAGCGCCAGCAATTTGAGCAGCGTGCTCTTGCCTGCGCCGGAATGCCCGGTCACGAAAGCCATTTCGCCCGTGGCGACTTCGAACGTGAGTTGGGAGAGAGCTTCATGGCCCCCTTCGTAGCGCTTGCTGACCTGGTCGAAGCGGATCACCGCGTCCCTCACCTAACCCTTGCCAATGGCGGCAAGGATAAGGGAAGCGTTGAGGTTATGCGCAAATTTGCTCAGGGCGTCGCCACAAATCGCGGTGACGACGCGGGTACGGTTCAGCGGCCGGTGAACAGGCGCGTGAGGCGCCGGAAAAAGCCCTGCTTCTTCGGTGAGACATGCTCGCCGGAAGGCGACTGCGCCACCACCTGGCGCGACGGGCGACTGCCGCCGGCCGCCGGCGGCGCCGTGCTGCTGGCGGCGGCCTCGTTACCTGGCGCGCCGCCGGCATGGCGGCGGCCACGACCGCCGCGGCGACGGCGACGCTTGCCTTCACCGCCGATCGCATCCTGTCGCGGCGACGTGGATGGATCCGCAGGCTTTGCTTCCACTTTCACGACCACGGCCTCTTCCGTTTCCGTGCGCGGCTTGCGCGGACGGTCCTCGCGCCGTCGCTGCGACGAGCCGGGCTGCGAAGAACGCTCCCCGCTGCGGCCGCCCTGCCGCCGCGGACCGCCTGGCTTCTTGTCGCCCTCGCGTGGCGTCACCTTGTCGCCGAAGGCCGCGCTATCGGCGGCCGCTTCCGCCGCAAACTGCGCGTCGACCTGCCTGGGCTGCGGCATTACCAGCAGTTCCGGGGCAATCGTCGCGACCGGAATCTTCTGGCCGATGTATTCCTCGATCTCCGGCAGCGACATGGCATACAGGTCGCAGGCAAAACTGATCGCATCTCCCTCGGCGCCCAGGCGCGCGGTGCGGCCGATGCGATGTACGTAATCCTCCGCGTCCTGCGGCAGGTCGTAATTGAACACGTGGCTGACCGCGGGGATGTGCAGACCGCGTGCCGCCACGTCGGTGCAGACGAGAATGTCCAGCTGGCCATCCTGGAACCGCTGCAGCAGCTTTTGCCGTTTCAGCTGCGGCACGTCGCCGGACAGCGCGCCCACGCGATAGCCCTGCCGCTTCACGCGATCGGTAATGCGCTCGGCCGCGGCTTTGGTATTCACGAAGATGATGCTGCGCGATGCCGACGCCTGCTCCAGCAAGTTCAGCAGCAGCGGCAGTTTTTCTTCCTTGGCCGGGAAATAGACCTGCTGGCGCACGCGATCGGCAGTGACGTTGTCGGTCTCCACCACCAGCTTCTCGGCGTTGTGCATGTGCTCATACGCCAGCTCCAGTACGCGGTGCGAAAGCGTGGCGGAAAACAGCAGCACCTGGCGTTGCTCGCGCGCGGGCAGGCGCCGGAAGATGAAGCGCACGTCCTTGATGAAACCGAGATCGAACATGCGGTCGGCTTCGTCGACCACCATTACTTCGACGCCGTTGAGACCGAATACGTTCTGCTTGTAGTAGTCGAGCAGGCGTCCGGGCGTGGCGATGATGATGTCGCAGCCGTCCTTGAGCAGTTGGCGCTGCTTGTCGTAGTCGACCCCGCCGTAGATCAGCGCGGTACGCAGGCCGGTATGGCGCCCGATGTTCTTGGCGTCCTTTTCGATCTGGATCGCCAGTTCGCGGGTCGGCGCGATGATCAGTGCGCGCGGATCGGAATCCTTGCGCTCGGCCACCGCCGGCTGGGTCAGCAGGCGGTTCATCAGGGCGACCAGGAAAGCGCAGGTCTTGCCGGTGCCGGTCTGCGCCTGGCCGGCGACATCGCGGCCGGTCAGCGCCACCGGCAGGCTCAACGCCTGGATCGGCGTGCAACGCGCGAATCCTGCCGCGTCCAGGCCCTGCTGAAGCAGCGGATGCAAGTCGAATTGGGTGAAAAAAGTTTCAGTAAGTACGGTTTGGGACATGAATGGGAATCTGGTACAGGCTCGCGACGAGGCGCGCGGCCCGGTCCCGCAGTCAGTCTGGCAACCTTGGGACAGGTGGATGGATGCGACGCGCCTGGCAGCGGCGCCGAAAGGAGGAAATGCCCGCTGCAGTCCCGCCAGCATAGGTGAAACAGCTCATCAAGCGGCCTCACCTATGCCAACCGGACACGTCGCGGTTGCCCTTGAATCGCTTGAATCGAATCCCGACTTAGGCTGGAATGGAACGCAAGCCGCAACGGCCACGTTTTCATTCCCGGATCGATCCGCGCCTCGAGGGCACTCGCTAGTGTACCCGATGATCGGCACGCGGTCTTAACCCCACCCGCCTTAGCCCTGGAGACCCACGGTGAGCGACCTTATCAGCCATGTGAGCGACGATGCCTTCGACCAGGAGGTACTGAAGTCCGATACCCCGGTCCTGCTGGATTTCTGGGCCGAATGGTGCGGCCCCTGCAAGGCGATCGCCCCGGTGCTGGACGATCTGGCCAAGCAATACGAAGGCAAGCTGCGCGTGGTGAAGCTGAACATCGACCACAATCAGAAAACCCCCCGTACCTACGGCGTGCGCGGCATTCCCACCCTGATGGTGTTCAAGAACGGCAAGGTGGAAGCAACCCAGATCGGCGCGGTCAGCAAAGGCCAGCTGGTCCAGATGATCGACAAGGCCATCTGACCCAAGCCGGGCTGGGAGACGTAAATCCGGGAACGTCGAAAGCGAAGCGTTCCTCCGATTTTTGATTTTCCTCCCGGCCTGGTTGGCTCCCCGTTGCAGCTGCCCTTTACGGCGCTGCGCGGCGGGTGCTAGATTCCGTACTCAGTTGGGGCTGTCCTGGCCCCCGCGCATTCCGCGCAACGCTCGTCCTCCCTCCTGTAATCAACGGCGCCCCGTGAGGTTTGCCCGTGTCCGATATCGAAAGCAAAGATTCTTCCGACGCTACCCGCGCCGATGCCAAGCCTGCGGGCGAAACGCCTACGCGCACCCGTGCGCCGCGACGATCCGCTGCCGCGTCCGCCGAAGCCAACGCCCGCAGCGAAAAGCCGGCCGAAGCCCCGGCTCCCGTCGCCGAACGCCCTGCTCCACCGGTCGAAGCGCGCACGGCATCACCAGCGCCTGCGCCCGCGGCGCCTGCGCAGGAATCCCTGCGCTATGGCAATGGACCGTCCAGCAATGGGCCATCCAACGACGCCCAGGAGCCGCGTGAAAATGGCCCGGGCGGCAACCCGAACGGCCCCTACCAGGGCCAGAACAACAACGATCGCCGCAATGATCGCAACGACCGCAACCGCCGCCGCCGCCACGAGCGTGGCCAGCGTCCGCCGGGCCAGGGCGGTCCGCCGCGCAACCCGCACGGTCTGCCGGTGGATGACGAGAATGCCGACATCGGCAGCAACGATCGCGTCATCAACCTCACCGAACTGAAGCGCAAGAACCCGGTGCAGCTGCTGGAATTCGCCGAATCGCTCGGCATCCAGGAAGGCGTCGCCCGCCAGCGCCGCCAGGACGTGATCTTCAACATCCTCAAGGCGCATGCCCGCTCCGGCGGTGGCATCTGGGCCGAAGGCGTGCTGGAAATCCTGCAGGACGGCTTCGGCTTCCTGCGCTCGGCCGACGAGTCCTACCTGGCCGGTCCCGATGACATCTACGTCTCGCCCAGCCAGATCCGCCGCTTCAACCTGCGCACCGGCGACTACATCACCGGCCGCGTGCGCCATCCGAAGGAAGGCGAGCGCTACTTCGCGCTGCTGAAGGTCGACGACATCAACGGCGATCCGCCGGAAGCATCCAAGAACAAGATGCTGTTCGAGAACCTCACGCCGCTGTTTCCGCGCAAGGCGTTCAAGCTCGAGCGCGGCAATGGCTCGAGCGAGGACATCACCGGACGCATCCTGGACCTGGTGGCGCCGATCGGTCGCGGCCAGCGCGGACTGATCGTGTCGCAGCCCAAGTCCGGTAAGACGATGATGCTGCAAAACATCGCGCAGGCCATCACGTACAACCATCCCGATGCGCATCTGATCATGCTGTTGATCGACGAGCGTCCGGAAGAAGTCACGGAAATCGCCCGCACCGTCCGCGCCGAAGTGATCAGCTCCACCTTCGACGAACCGGCGGTACGCCACGTACAGGTCGCCGAAATGGTGATCGAGCGTGCCAAGCGTCTGGTCGAGCACAAGAAAGACGTAGTGATCCTGCTCGATTCGATCACGCGCCTGGCGCGCGCCTACAACACCGTCGTACCAAGCTCCGGCAAGGTGCTCACCGGCGGCGTGGATGCCAATGCGCTACAGCGTCCGAAACGCTTCTTCGGCGCCGCGCGTAACGTGGAAGAAGGCGGCTCGCTCACCATCATCGCCACCGCGCTGATCGAGACCGGCAGCAAGATGGACGAGGTGATCTACGAAGAGTTCAAGGGCACTGGCAACATGGAAGTGCACCTGTCGCGGCGCATCTCCGAAAAGCGCGTGTATCCGGCCATCGACATCAATCGCTCCGGCACGCGCCGCGAAGACTTGCTGATCGAGCCGGACCTGCTCGCCAAGATCTGGATCCTGCGCAAGCTGCTGCATCCGATGGATGAATTGGCGGCGATGGAATTCATGCTCGACAAAATGAAGAACACCAAGTCCAACGACGAGTTCTTCAATTCGATGAAGCGCTGACCTTTATCGGAATGTTCCAGGAAAAGGCCGCCGCAAGGCGGCTTTTTCCTGTTCCATGCAAGCAGATGAAAGACGCGGAACAGGCGCGAACCTTACGCCAATATTTCATTGCCGCCTTCAACGCCGCGGCGGCTGGATAAAGCGCGAAATGCCATGTTATTAACTGCTACGATCTTGGCACTCCCCACTGTTTGCGCCGTATGCGAATCCTGTTAGTCGAAGACGATCCCCTGGTTTCCGATGCCATCGTGCGCGGCCTGGCTACCGCAGGCTATGTGGTCGATGCCGTGGGCGAGGCGGAATCGGTGCAGGGTCGCCTGGATACCGTGCATTACGATTTGGCCATCATCGACCTGGGTTTGCCGGGCGAGGACGGCTTCGCCCTGGTGCGCCGGCTGCGCCGCGACGGCAGCCCGTTGCCGCTGCTGATCGTGACCGCCCGCGACGGATTGGACGATCGCGTCACGGCGCTGGATCTCGGCGCCGACGATTACCTGGTCAAGCCCTTTGCGCTACCCGAACTGGCGGCGCGCTGCCGCGCGCTGATCCGTCGCGCCACCGCGGCAGCCGCCAACGAAATGGCAGTGGGACGCCTGCGTATCGATCTTGCCGGCCGCCGCGCCATCGACCATACCGGCCACGTGCTCGAACTCACCCGCCGCGAATGGTCGATCCTGGAGTGCCTGGCCCACCACAGTGGGCGCGTGGTGAGCAAGGAACGCCTGATCCAGGCCATCGTAAGCTGGGACGAGGAGATTTCCGGCAACGCCATCGAAGTGCACGTTTCGCGCTTGCGCGCGAAGCTGGGCGATGCGGCCACGGTACGCGGCATCCGCGGCCTCGGCTATCGCCTTGACGATGCCTAGGACCGCCACCCGCTCTCCATCGCGTGCGCCGAGCATCCGCGGCCGTTTGCTCGGCTACTTGTTGCTGCCGCTGGTGCTGTTGTTGGTCGCCAGCATCTGGGCCGACCATCGCACCTACGTCACCCCCATGTACGATGTTTTCGACCGCGCGCTGTCACGTGCGGCAGTGGCCATCGCCGCGCACGTGCGACGGGAACCGGATGGGCAATTGCACGTCGAAAAGCTGGATACCGGCTCGATCCCGCTGCACTTTCCCGGCACGCATCCGCCGCCGCCATACAACAATGCCTTCCAGCATCGCAGGCCGCCCATCCGCCTGGACGACGACCGGCCAACCTCGTGGATGCGCCTGTATCCTGGCGCCAGGGACAATTTCCTCTACCGCGTCAGCCTGCCGGATGGCCGCACGCTGGCAGGCGATGATGGTTTGCCTATCGCCAACGGCGAGGTGGTCGAAAACCTCACTTATGGCGACATCACCTACAAGCAACTCGCCCTGCGCATCGCCAGTTACCACACGGAAGTAAGCGGACAACCCCTAGTGGTCACGGTGGGTGAAACGGTGCATCGGCGCGACATCGTGGTACGCAGGCTGGATACCGTCATCGGCCTCAGCGATGGCATCCAGCTGTTGCTGGTGCTTGGATTGTGTCTGTTCGGCATCACTGTGGCGTTGCGTCCGATCAATCGCCTGCGCGAACAGCTTATGCATCGGCAACCGCAATCATTGCAGCCGCTTCCGCTGGATCCCGTGCCGGGAGAGGTACGCCCGCTGGTGGAATCGCTCAATAGCCTGCTGGTCGCCGTGCGTGATTCCACCGTGGCGCAGCAGCATTTCCTGACCAACGCCGCACACCAGCTGCGCACGCCGCTGACCGGCTTGAAAGCGCAACTGGAAGTGCTGGCGAACGAGAGCGGCGACCAGGTCCAGCAGGAGCGCATCGCGCGGCTGCAGGACAGCGTCAATCGCCTGGCCCACACTGCCAATCAACTGCTCGCACTGGCACGCGCCGAGCCTTCCGCACATGGGCCTGGCGACTTCGTTGCGATCCAGCTCGACGCGCTGATCGGCACCGTCGCCGATGCCATGCTGGACCGTGCCCTGGCACAGAACATCGATCTGGGCGCGGAATGCGAGCCGGTGCAGGTGCACGGCGTCTACTGGCTGCTGCACGAGCTGCTGATCAACCTCCTCGACAACGCCATCCGCCATACGCCGCAGGGTGGCCGCATCACGCTCCGCTGCGGTCTCCACCATGGCGCGCCGTATCTCGAAGTGGAGGACAGCGGCCCGGGTATCCCATTGGCCGAGCGCGAGCGCGTGCGCGAGCGTTTCTATCGCGCCGCCGGCAGCGACAGCCAGAGCAGCGGCCTGGGGCTGGCCATCGTCGAGGAAATCGCCCGCAGCCACCGCGCGCGGTTCGAGATCCTCGATGCGCAGGAAGGCCCCGGGGCGCGGATGCGCATCGCGTTTCCGGTGCATCAAGGCTAGGTGTTGCGATTCGATAGGTTGTTCATCCGGCTGTGGTGAAGGAAGCTGAGGTTGTCGAGACATCAGTAACCCGCGCCAGGGAACCGGATGAACAGCCATAAGCATGCCCGATTGACGTTGCAAGGTCGAAAGCGATTGATGATCCGTATCGCGGCCCATGGGGTGCCTTGGGCGGCGCAGGAAGCGGGTATCTCCGAACGCACGGCCCGCAAGTGGCTGGCGCGTTATCGTGATGAAGGCCAAGCCGGATTGGTGGATCGTTCCAGTCGTCCGCGCCGATTGCGCGCGTCCCTGACGATCGACCAACGGGCCAAGGCGTGCGCGCTACGAAGCGAACGCCAGACCATTCGGGAGGTGGCCGGTCACGTCGCCGCAGCGGTCTCCACCGTGCGACGTTGGCTCGCCAGCCAGGGCATGAACCGACTGCCACCGTTGCAGCCGCCGATGCCGATTCGCCGCTATGAACACGACGCCCCCGGTGACCTGCTGCACCTGGATATCAAGAAGCTGGGCCGGAT